>NZ_JAAVJB010000026.1 GCF_012034385.1 Streptomyces spiramenti | reverse complement strand
GCGGCGGCCCCCGGCACCGGAGGCGGCTCGGCGGGCGGCGTCGCACGCACGGCGGCGTAGGGACCGCGGCGGACCACGGCGCAGGCGAAGGCGGCCGTCACCAGGCTCGCCACCGCGGCCACGGTGAAGGCGCGGCTCCAGCCGATGCCGTGGAGGAGGGCGAGGAAGGGTACCGCGGAGAGCGCCTGGCCGGTCTGGCCGAGGAAGGTGGTGACCTGGGTGAGGACGGGCACCCGGGCGGCGGGGAACCACTGCGGTATGAGCCCGAGCACGGAGACGAACACCAGGGCGTCGCCCATGCCGACCAGGACGCGGGCGATCGCGGCGAGCGCGAAGGAGTCGGAGAAGGCGAGCGTGCCCTGCCCGAGGAAGAGCAGCAGGCCGCTGGTGGTGAGCGCCGCTCGCGCTCCCCACCGGTCGACGGCGATGCCCGCGGGCACCTGCCCGGCGGCGTAGACGACGACCTGGAGCAGGACGAACGCGGAGAGCGCGGCGGCGCCCACGCCGAGCTGGTCGGCGGCCTCCAGTCCGGCGACGCCGAGTGAGGTGCGGTGGAACACCGCCATGACGTAGGCCAGGAGCGCGGCGAGCCAGACGGCGTAACCGGCCCTCACCGCGGGCGCCGGGGTGCCGTGTCCGGGAGGCCGCGGCCGGGGTGGCGGTCGGGACCGGTGCGAGGTGGGGCGGCGGCGGGCGTTTCCGTTCTCCTGGACATGCCATCCACTCTTCCAGGTCGTCGGCGGCCGTCAGGCCGTCGGCGGCGTGAGGAGGACCACTTCGGGCAGGTCGGCGGCGGTGCGGGGAGCGGTCGACGGCTCGACCGCGGGTACGGACGGTTTCAGCCGTCGAGCCAGAGCGCGGTAAGGGTGTCGGCGGTGAGGGCGGTGCGGGGCGGCCCGTCCGCGTGGAGGCGGCCCTCGCGGAGCAGGAGGACGTGGTCGGCGCGGCGGGCGGCGGCGAGGTCGTGGGTCGCCTGGACGACGGTGACGCCCTCGACCGCGAGGTCGCGCAGCAGTTCGTCGATCCCGGCGCGGGCGTCGGCGTCGAGTCCGGTGCCGGGTTCGTCGAGCAGCAGCAGGTCGGAGCGCTGGGCCAGTGCCTGCGCGATGAGAGCGCGGCGGTGCTGCCCCCCGGAGAGCTCGCTGAGCTGGCGGTCGGCCAGACCGCGGATGCCGAGGCGTTCCATGGCGGCGTCGACGGCGGCGTGGTCGCTGCGGTTCAGGCGTCGCCAGGGTCCGCGTTCGGCCCAGCGCCCCATGGCGACGGTGCGCCGGACGGTCAGCGGCAGCGCCTCGGCGGCGGTGCCGCGCTGGGGGACGAACGCGGGTCGGCTGCCGTCCGGTTGACGGACCGTGCCGGCGGTGGGCCGGAGCACTCCCGCGAGGACGGAGAGCAGGGTCGACTTCCCCGATCCGTTGGGTCCGACCAGTGCGGTGGTGGCGCCGCCGGGGACGGTGGCGGTGACGTCGTGCAGCACGGCACGCCGGGCGTATCCGGCGTGGAGTCCGGAGATCTCGACGCGGGCGGGGCGGGTCGTCGGCGCGGTGGTGGCGGAGGCGGGTGTCGTGGCCATGCGGGGACCCCTCTTGTAATCGATAATCATTTTCATTGTATTGTGCCGGGCATGGAGTGGTTGACCGCCCCCTTCGAGGTGGCCTTCGTACAACGCGCGCTGCTCGGCGGCGTGCTGGTGTCACTGATCTGCGCGCTGGCCGGCACCTGGGTGGTGCTGCGCGGCATGGCCTTCCTCGGCGACGCGATGGCGCACGGGCTGCTGCCCGGTGTCGCGATCGCCGCGCTGCTCGGGGGGAGCCCCCTGGTCGGGGCCGCCGCGAGCGCCACCGTGATGGCCGCGGGTGTCACCGGGCTCGCCCGGGTGCGGCGGCTCTCCCGCGACACCGGGATCGGGCTGCTCTTCGTCGGCATGCTCGCCCTGGGTGTGATCGTGGTCTCGCGGTCCCAGTCCTTCGCCGTGGACCTGACCGGTTTCCTCTTCGGTGACGTCCTCGCGGTGCGGGAGCGCGACCTGGTGCACCTGGCCGTCGCGCTGGCGGTGGCCGCGATCGCGGCGGCAGCCGGGCACCGCGCCTTCCTCGCCCTGGCCTTCGACGAACGGACCGCGCACACGCTGGGGCTCCGGCCCCGCCTCGCGCACGCCGCCCTGCTGGGGTTGCTGACCCTGGCGATCGTCGCCTCCTTCCACATCGTCGGCACGCTGCTGGTGCTGGGGCTGCTGATCGCGCCCCCCGCGGCGGCGCTCCCCTGGGCGCGGGGTGTCGGCACGGTGATGGCCGGGGCCGCGGCGCTCGGCGTCGGCGCGACCTTCCTGGGCCTGCTCCTCTCCTGGCATCTCGGCACCGCCGCCGGTGCCACCGTGGCGGCGGTCGCCGTCGCGCAGTTCTTCGTCTCCGTCTCCGTCTCGGCCGTCCGCGACCGGCTGGTCCGCCCGACGTCCGTGACCGGGACCGACTCCTCCACCCCCCGATCCGCCGCTGTGAGGCAGCCCGCATGACATCCACCGACCGTTCCCCCCGACGCCGGTGCGCAGCGGCAGCCGCCGTCGCGTTGACCGCGCTGCTGGCCGCCGGCTGCGCCGGCGAGGACACCACCGATCCCCCCGAGGAGACCGCCGCGACCGAGGAGCAGCCCCACGGCTACGTCGAGGGCGCCGAGGAGACAGCGGAGCAGCAGACCCGGCTGCTGCTCGCCGACCCGTCCACGGGCGAGGCCGGCGTGCTGGACCTGATATCCGAGGAGTTCCACCCGCTGGGAGCGGTGGACGGCCTGACGGGTGTCACCGGCGACGGCCGCTTCGTCCACCTCCACACCGCCGACGGCGCCGCGCTGGTGGACACCGGCGCGTGGACCACCGACCACGGCGACCACGTCCACCACTACCGGGCGGCGGTACGCGAGTTCGGCGAGCTGCCGGGCGACGGGCCCCTCGCGGTGCGTGCCGACGCCGGGGTCCTGGTCACCACGGCGGAGGACGGCGGCGCCCGGGTGCTGCCGCGTCGTCCGCTGGAGGAGCACGACGCGACGGAGCTGCCGGAGGCGCGGCAGCTCGACGGACGGTTCGCCGCGCCGGTGGTGCCGTTCCGCGAGCACCTGGTGGCGCTGGACGCCACCGGCGGCGAGCCCGTCGTGACGGTCCTCTCCCGGGAGGGCGACGAGACCGCCCGGCTGGACGCCGCCTGCGAGGAGCCCCGCGGCGACGCGGTGACCCGCCGCGGCGTGGTGCTGGGCTGCGCGGACGGCGCACTGCTGGTCACCGAGGCGGAGGGCGGGTTCGCCGTCGAGGAGATCCCCTACCCCGGGGGGACCGACGCCGCCGACCGTGCCGAATCGTTCCACCACCGCGCCGGTTCCAACGCGGTGGCCGCGCTCGCCGGGCCGGAGGCCGTCTGGTTGCTGGACCTGACGGAGCGCGACTGGCGGCGGGTCGAGACCGGGCCGGTGGTGGCCGCCACCACCGCCGGGGAGGAGGGCCCGCTGCTGGCGCTCTCCGACGACGGCGCCCTCTCCTCCTACGACACCGCCGACGGCTCGCTGCTGGCGACCGGCGAACCGCTGACGTCACCGGCGACCGGCGGGGCGGACGCCCCGGCGCCGGTCGTTGAGATCACCGCCTCCCGGGCCTACGTCAACGACGCCGCCTCGGGGACGGTGTACGAGATCGACCACAACGACGGTCTCCGGGTGGCCCGTTCGTTCGGCGTCGGCCCGACGCCGGCCCTGATGGCGGAGGCGGGACGATGACGCGCGGAACCACCGGTACCCGGCGCCGGCACCTGCTCGCGGCGGTCCTGACGGCGGCGGTCCTGGGCGCCACGGCCGCCGGGTGCGGCGCGCCCGGCGAGGAACGGCCCCGGGTGGTCGTCACCACCAACATCCTCGGTGACGTCACCCGCGAGGTGATCGGCGACGAGGCGGAGGTCACCGTGCTGATGCGCGCGGGCGCCGATCCGCACTCCTTCGGCCTCTCCGCCGTGGAGGCGGCGATGCTGGAGGAGGCCGACCTCGTCGTCCACAACGGCATGGGGCTGGAGGAGAACGTCGTCCGCCATGTCGAGGCCGCCGCCGGCGCCGGTGTCGCGACCGTCGCCGTCGGGGAGGCCGCCGACCCGCTGCCCTACCGCGGCGAGGACGGGTCGGGCGCGCCCGACCCGCACTTCTGGACCGACCCCGACCGGATGCGGACCGCCACCGCCGTCATCACCGAGCAGGTGCTGGAGCACGTCCCCGACGTGGACGCCGACACGATCCGCGCCAACGCCGAGAGCTACGACGCGGAACTGGCCGAGCTCACCGAGGAGATGACCGATGCCTTCGGCGCCATCCCCGAGGAGGACCGCAAGCTCGTCACCAACCACCACGTCTTCGGGTACCTCGCCGAGCGCTTCGACTTCGAGGTCATCGGCGCCATCGTGCCGGGCGGGACCACGCTCGCCTCGCCCAGCTCCTCCGACCTGGCCTCGCTCACCGAGGCCATGCGGCAGGCGGGGGTGCGGGCCGTCTTCGCCGACTCCTCGCAGCCGGACCGGCTCGCCCAGGTGCTCCGCGAGGAGCTGGGCGGCACGGTCGAGGTCGTCCCGCTCTTCACCGAGTCCCTCACCGAACCCGGCGAGGGGGCGGGCACCTACCTGGAGATGATGCGCGCCAACACCGCCGCCATCACCGACGGCCTCACCCGGACCGGCACCGGCACCGGCTGACCGACCGAGCGGGCACCGACCACTCCCCCGCTCCGACCACCGACACCCACGGCCGGCCGACAGGCCGGTCCGAGCACCCGCGCGTCCACCGACGCCGCCACCGGCGGCGGACGGCGCCCTCCCCTGCGCCGACGCGCCCACCACACCTGCCGCGGGACCCCGCGGCCGTCCGAGAGGAAACCCACCGTGAACACCACCCCACGCCGTCGCGCCGTACCGGCTGTCGCTCTGACCGCCCTGACCGCGCTGCTGCTGTCGGCCTGCGGCAGCGGCGAGGACGACGCGGCCCCCGCGGCCGACGACTCCTCCACCGGCGAGGAGACCGCCTCGCCGGTCACCGACGCGGTCACGGAGCCGCTGGTCGCCACCTTCGACGGCGGCCTGCTCGTCCTGGACGGCGAGACCCTGGACGTCGCCGCCGAGATCGAGCTCGACGGCTTCAACCGCCTCAACCCCGCCGGTGACGACCGGCACGTCATGGTCTCCACCTCGGCGGGCTTCCGGGTGCTGGACGCCACCACCGGGGAGTTCACCGGGACGGAGTTCCCCGGCGAGGCCCCCGGCCACGTCGTGCGGCACGCGGACAAGGCCGTGCTGTTCTTCGACGGCACCGGCGAGGTCATCGTCTTCGACCCGGCCGAGCTGGCCGACGGCGACCCCGAGCCCAGCCGCACCTACACCTCCGAGGAGCCGCACCACGGCGTCGCCGTCGAACTCGCCAACGGCGAACTGCTGACCACCCTCGGCGACCCCGAGTCCCGTGTCGGCGCCATGGTGCTCGACGCGGACGGCGAGGAGCTCGCCCGCAACGAGGACTGCCCCGGCGTCCACGGCGAGGCGGCGGCGCAGGACGAGGCGCTCGTCGTCGGCTGCCAGGACGGGCTGCTGCTCTACAAGGACGGCGAGTTCACCAAGATCGACAGCCCGGACGACTACGGGCGCATCGGCAACCAGGCGGGCAGCGACGCCTCCCCGGTGGTGCTCGGCGACTACAAGAGCGACCCCGACGCCGAACTGGAGCGCCCGGAGCGCGTGGCGCTGGTGGACACCACCACCGGCGACCTGCGACTGGTCGACCTCGGCACCAGCTACACCTTCCGCTCGCTGGGCCGCGGCCCGGCCGGCGAGGCCCTGGTGCTCGGCACCGACGGCGCGCTGCACGTGATCGACCCGGAGTCCGGCGAGGTCACCGACTCCGTCGCCGTGGTCGACTCCTGGGAGGAGCCGCTCGACTGGCAGCAGCCTCGCCCGGCGCTGTTCGTCCGCGGCGGCACCGCCTACGTGACCGAGCCGGCCACCGAGGAACTGCACGCGGTGGACCTGGCCTCGGGCGAGGTCACCGCGTCGGTGACGCTGCCGGCAGCCGCCAACGAGCTGACCGGCGTGGTCGCCGGTCACTGACCCGCGACGGTGGCCCCCCTTCCGGGCGGGGCCACCGGGAACGCCCGTGGCCCGGACCCGCTGAGCGGGTCGTTCGCGCCGGGGGCGCGGGACGGCGGGTCAGGCCGCCTTGGGCAGCTTGCCGACCAGTGCGGTCAGCTCGGCCAGCTCGGCCTCGGTGAGGTCCGTGAGCGGCGGCCGGACCGGGCCGGCGGTGCGGCCGACGGCGGTCAGTCCTGCCTTGACGATGCTCACCGCGTAGCCGGCCTCCCGGTTGCGGATCTCCGTGTAGGGCAGTACGAACTCCCGCAGGTGGCTCAGGACGGTGTCGTGGCGGCGCTCACGGACGGCGGTGTAGAAGTCGAGCGCGAACTCCGGCAGGAAGTTGAAGATCGCCGAGGAGTAGGTGGTGACGCCCAGCTCCAGGTAGGGCAGGGCGAACAGCTCCGCGGTGGGCAGACCGCCGATGTAGGTGAAGCGCTCGCCGAGGCGGGCGTAGATGCGGGTCATCGCCTCGATGTCGCCGCGGCCGTCCTTGTACCCGACGAGGTTGGGGCAGCTCTCCGCCAACCGCTCCAGGGTGTCCGGCGCGTAGACCGCGTTGGCGCGGGAGTAGACGACAACGCCCAGGTTCGTCGCCTTGCAGACGGCCTCGACGTGGTCCGCCAGGCCGTTCTGGCCGGCCTCTGTGAGGTAGGGCGGGAACAGCAGGATGCCGTCGGCGCCGGCGCGCTCGGCGGACTGCGCCAGCTCGATCGCGGTGCGGGTGCCATAGCCGGCCGGCGCCAGGATCGGGGTGCCGGCGGGCGCCGCGTCGACGGCGGCGGTGGTGACCTGCTCCACCTCGGCCGGGGTGAGGGAGAAGAACTCACCGGTGCCGCCGGCGGCGAACAGCCCGCCGACCTCGTACTGGCCGAGGTGGGCGACGTGCTCCTTGTAGGCGGCCTCGTCGAAGCTCAGGTCCTCGCGGAAGTGGGTGACGGGGAAGGACAGCAGGCCGGAGCCGATGCGGCGGGCGAGCTCGTCGGGGGCCAGGGTCATGGCGGGGTGCTCCTCGGGAGTCGGAGGTCGGAACAGAGGCGGGTGCGAAGCGGGGGGGCGCCGTGCGGTGCCGGGCGCCGTTGCGGCAGGGACCGCGGGTCAGCGGCGGACGCCGACCTCGTGGGTCTCGGTCGTCCAGGCGCGCGCCTGGTCGGTGAGGGTGACGCCGAGACCGGGGCGGGACGGGACCCACATGCGGCCGTCGCGGGTCTCCAGCCGCTCGTTGAACAGCGGCTCCAGCCAGTCGAAGTGCTCGACCCACGGCTCACTGGAGTAGGCGGCCGCAAGGTGGAGGTGGATCTCCATGGCGAAGTGCGGCGCCAGCTGCAGGTTGTGGTGCTCGGCGAGGGTGGCGAGCTTGAGGAACTGGGTGATGCCGCCGATGCGCGGTGCGTCGGGCTGGATGATGTCGGCCGCGTCGTGGCGGATGAGCTCGTAGTGCTCCGCGACGCTGGCCAGCATCTCGCCGGTGGCGATCGGGGTGTCCAGGGAGGCGGCGAGCGCGGCGTGGCCCTTGGCGTCGTAGGCGTCGAGGGGCTCCTCGATCCAGACGAGGCCGAACTCCTCCAGCGCGCGGCCCATCCGCTGGGCGGTGGGCCGGTCCCACTGCTGGTTGGCGTCCACCATCAGCGGCGCGTTGTCCCCGATGTGCTCGCGGACGGCGCTCACCCGGGCGAGGTCGACGCCGGCCTCCGGGTGGCCGACCTTGATCTTGATGCCGCCGATCCCGTTCTCCAGGGTGGCGGTGGCGTTCTCCAGCACCTCCTCGATCGGGGTGTGGAGGAAGCCGCCGGAGGTGTTGTAGCAGCGCACCGAGTCCCGGTGGGCGCCGAGCAGCTTGGCCAGCGGCAGCCCGGCGCGCTTGGCCTTGAGGTCCCACAGCGCGATGTCGAAGGCGGCGACGGCCTGGGTGGCGAGGCCGCTGCGGCCGACCGAGGCGCCGGCCCAGACGAGCTTGGTCCACAGCTTCCCGATGTCGCTCGGGTCCTCCCCCACCAGCACCGGGGCGATCTCCCGGGCGTGGGCGAACTGTCCGGGGCCGCCGGCGCGCTTGGAGTAGCTGAAGCCGATGCCCTCGTGCCCCTCCTCGGTGCCGAGCTCCACGAAAAGGAAGGCGACCTCCGTCATGGGCTTCTGGCGGCCGGTGAGGACCTTGGCGTCGCTGATGGGGGTGGCCAGCGGCAGCTGGACCGAGGAGAGCCTGATCCAGGCGATGCGGTCGAGGGTCGCCTCGCCGACGACCTGGGCGGCGTTGGTGGGAGTGAGCGTCATGGTCACCACTTCGGTCCGTGCGGTGGCGTGCGGCCCCGGGAGCGGTGGCGACCCGGCCGGACGGCGATGCCGCCGACGTGCGGGGGCCGACCGCGGAACGGGGCGCGCCGCGGGGCTTGTCCCCGAACCTAGGTCCGGGTGATGATCCACGTCCAACATTGTTTTTGCATGCGGTGATACCCACCCGGCATCACGGTGGCCCTCCCGGAGGTGGTCGTGTTCACGCTCGCGCAGCTCACGGGGTTCGTCGCCGTCGCGGAGGAGCTGCACTTCACGCGCGCCGCGGAGCGGCTGCGGATGACGCAGCCGCCGCTCAGCCGCCAGATACAGCAGCTGGAGCAGAGCCTGGGGGTGCGGCTGCTGGAGCGCACCAACCGCTCAGTACGGCTGACCCCGGCGGGCCGCGCTTTCCTCAGCGAGGCGAGGCGGGTCCTGCGGCAGGCGGAGCACGCCACCGTCGCGGTCCGGCAGGTCGCGACCGGGCAGGGCGGGAGGCTGGCCGTCGGCTTCACCGCGGCGAGCGCCCACGCCGGGCTGGGCGACCTGCTCGGGGTGGCGCGGCGGGCGATGCCCGACGCGGAGGTGGCGCTGCGCGAGCTGGTGACCCGCGACCAGCTGGAGGCGCTCGCCGAGGGGGCGCTGGACCTGGGCATGGTCCGCCCCACCGCGATAGGGACCGACCTGCGGAGTCGGCCCGCCGCACGGGAGGCGCTGCTGGCGGCGGTCCCGCTGGCCCATCCGCTGGCGGAGGGCGAGGGGCCGTTGGGCGTGGCCGACTTCCACGGCCAGGAGGTCCTGATGTACTCGCCGGTCGAGGCGCGCTACTTCCACGAGCTGCTGATCAGCCTCTTCCGCGCGGCTCGGGTCGCGCCGGTCTTCACCCAGTACCTCAGCCAGGTGCACAGCATCCTCGCGCTGGTGGACGCCGGGTGGGGGGTCGCCCTGGTCCCGGAGTCGGCGCGCCGGATGCGGTTCGCCGGGGTGAGGTTCCTGCCGCTCGACCTGCCGGACCCCCGGCCCGTGGAGCTGGCGCTGGTGTGGCGTGCCGCCAACGACAACCCCGCGCTGCACGCGCTGCTGCGGCAGTTGTGAGGCGGCAGGCGTGAACGCCGCCGCTGGGCGGGGCGGGCGCTCAGTCCGTGAGGGAGGCCCCGGAGGCGCCGTCCACCCCGGCGACGGCCGCGGCGTCCTCCGCGGCGCACAGCCAGAAGTCGATGCCGTCGCGGTGGAAGAACGGCGCCGCCGACAGCACCGCGAGGTGGGCGGCGACGAGCGTGGCGGCCACCGCGGGCAGCGAGGCGAACGGTCCGCCGGCGGTGACCACCACCCACAGGCACAGGCCGAGGGCGAGCAGTCCGGCGCCCCACATCAGCAGCCGGAGGCGTCGCACCCTGCGTCGGGGGCGTCGAGTGGTCATGGCGTCCTCCTCGCGCGGCGGCCGGTGGACGTCACCGACACCCGGGGGACGCCCGCCGGAGCCTTTCGGTTCCGGGGCCGGGCATGGCGAAGGCCCGGTCCCGCGGCGGGCGTTGCCGCGGGGCCGGGCCTGAACGCGTGGGGTCAGCGCTTCCAGTTGATGTAGCCCGCGCCCTCGTTCTCGTACTCGAACGAGGTGATCTCGGTGATGCCCCAGGGGCCACCGATGTTCTTGTAGGTGAAGCCCTCGAGCTCGGTTTCGTAGGCGTAGCCGGCCTTGAGGTGACCGTGGTCACCGGCGAAGGCGGTACCGGCGGAGCCGGCGAGGGCGGCGACGGCGAAGGTGCCGGCCACGACTGCGGAGCGAAGACGCATGAGAGAGACCTCCATGGTGTACGGAAAGGTACGAGGGCAACACTTCCCGTGACGGCGGCCGTTCGCAACCTCCTCTCGCGGTACGACACCCGAACGGAGGTCAGTCTCTGGGCGGTTCGGCGGAACCGCGGCGTGTCGGGCCGGTCTCGGCGGGGTCCGGCCGGCCCGGGGCGAGGACGCGCACCGACGGCCGCCCGCTCCCCGCGCGGGGTGCGGACGGCCGTCGTGAGGCGGATGGAGGCGGCGCGTCAGTCGGCGGCGCCGACCCGGGCCGTCTCGGGCTCGCCGCCGGGGGCGGCGGCCTTCTCGGCGAGGGGCGGCGGGGTGGGCGGGGCCGGGGGTTTGCGGACCAGGAACGAGGCAGCCGCTCCGATCGCCGCGAGTCCGGCGCCGATGAGGAAGGCGCCGTGGATGCCGTCGGCGAGCGCGGCGACCGGGCCGTTGCCCTCGTCGGCGGAGGCCGCGGTGCCGCGCGTCATCATCGTCACGAAGAGCGCGGTGCCGGCGGCGCCGGCGAGCTGCTGGAGCGTGCTGACGATGGCGCTGCCGTGGGAGTACAGCGAGGGCTCCAGCGAGCCGAGCGCCGAGGTCATCAGCGGGGTCATCATGAAGCCCAGCGAGACGCAGAGGAAGACGTGGATCGCCACCACCGTGGCCGGCGAGGAGCCGGCGCCGAGGGTGGTCATGGCGACCAGCGCGGCGGTCATGCCGAACGCTCCGGGGATCACCAACGGCCGGGGACCGTGGCGGTCGAACAGCCTGCCGACGAGCGGCGCGATGAGTCCCATGGTGAGCCCGCCGGGAAGCAGGATCAGCCCGGTGTCCAGCGTGGAGAGGTTCAGCACGCTCTGCAGGTAGATCGGCAGCAGGATGAGCGAGCCGAAGAGCGCGCCCATGCACAGCACCATCATCAGCACGCCCACCGCGAAGGTCCGCTGGGTGAAGGTACGCAGGTCCAGCAGGGCGCGGTCGACGCGCTGGAGCACGGTCTGCCGCAGCACGAACAGGACGAGCGCGGCAACACCGACGCCCACGGGGAGCAGCGGCGGCACCGGCACCTCGCCGTCGGCCGCCTTCCCGATGCTGCTGAGGCCGTAGATCAGCCCGCCGAAGGCGAGGGCGGAGAGCAGGATCGAGAGGACGTCGAACCGCACCGCCCGTGGGGTGGTGATGTTGCGGACGAGCACCGCGCCGAGCGCGAGGCTCAGCAGCGCCACCGGCACGACCACCAGGAACAGCCAGCGCCAGGAGAGCACCGAGAGGATCAGACCGGAGAAGGTGGGGCCGATCGCCGGGGCCACCGCGATGACGATGGAGATGAGCCCCATGGTCCGGCCGCGGCGCGAGACCGGCACGAAGTTGAGGACCGTGGTCATCAGCAGCGGGATCATGAGCGCGGTGCCGGTCGCCTGGGTGATGCGGCCGAAGAGCAGCACCTCGAACCCGGGCGCCGAGGCGGCGATGATCGTGCCGACGTTGAAGAGCCCCATGGCCGTCAGGAAGACGGTGCGGGTCGAGAACCGCTGGAGGACCAGTCCGGTGGTCGGGATGACGACCGCCATGGTCAGCAGGAACCCGGTGGTGAGCCACTGCGCGGTGGCGGCGGTGATGTCGAGGTCCTCCATGAGTCGCGGCAGCGCGACCGACATGATGGTCTCGTTCAGGATGACGACGAATGCCGAGACGACCAGCAGGGCGATGACGGTCTTGATCTCGCGGGGTATCGCGTCGTCCTGCGGCTTCGTTTCCGGCGCGTCGGGGCCGGCGACGGGAGCGCCGCTGTCAGCGGACATGCGGAGGGCCTTTCCGGGTGTGCGTGCGGTGCGTCTGCGCCGGCCGGACGGCCGGCGGCGCGGTGGCTCTCCCGGGGTCCCGTGGGACCGACGCGGGGGCGGATGACACCCTACGCGAATCGTGTCACCAGGTGCCACACAATTCACTTGCTACCATCGCCCCATGCCAGGACAGCCCACCGGTCTGCGTGAACTGACGCGCCGCACCGTGCGTTCCCGCATCGCCGAGGTGGCCGAGGAGATGTTCGCCACCGAGGGGTTCGAGGCGACGACGGTCGAGGCGATCGCCGAACGCGTCGGCATGTCCAAGCGGAGCTTCTTCCGCTACTTCGCCAGCAAGGAGGACGTGGTCCTCCATCCGTACGAGCGGCTCGGCGAGCGCTTCGAGGAGCGGCTGCTGGCCCGCCCGGCGGCGGAGGACGACTGGGAGGCGCTGCGCCGCACCTTCGACCTCGCGGTCCGGGAGTTCGAGGACCCGGGGGACCGCGCCCGGGGCGCGGCGCTCCAGCGGATCGTGCAGGGCAGCCCGACGCTGCTGGCCGCCTACCTCGAACAGATGGAGCGCCTCCAGCAGCGGCTGACCGTGGGGGTGCGCCACCGTCGGCGGACGGGATGCGTCCCGCCCGGCCCGGAGGAGATGCTGCTCTGCGCCCTGGTCGGCTCCGCGCTGTGCTGCCTCCAGACGGCGATCTCGCACGCGGTCCGCGGCCCGGACCCGGCGGACGTGGGCGACCGGCTGGACGCGGTGATGGCCGCGCTGCGTCCCGCCTCGCTGCCCGCCGCCGCCCCGCCGCCCGTGGAGCCGGCCGGCGGGGTGCCGGGCGAGGCGGCGGACGGGGTGGACCCGGTCGGCGACCGGGTGCCCTGCGACTGCCTGGCCTGAGCCCGCACCGCACCGCCGCGCGCCTGCGTGGTCGAGTTCGCGGGTCCTCCAGGGTTGCCTCGGAGCTGTCCGGAGTCGGCGTGCGGTATCGAGCGCCGAGGCGACCACCGGCGCTGTCGAGAAGCATCGGGCACAGCTGCGTGCCGTTACCGCGGCCCGGCGTCCTGACGTCCACCGGCGGAGCGTCATCGCTTCGGCAACTCGGTTGCCGAGCCCCGTCTTGACCTCGACCGCGCTTGACCTTCCATGCTGAAGCACACGACGACCCCAGGAGGTTCGTGTGCTTCAGTCACCCGATCCGGCCCGACCCGACGCCGGGACCACGCTGATCAGCGAGTGGATCGTGGATACGCCTGACCGGCAGGACCGGGCGGGCCGTGCCCTGCTCGGGGAGTGGGGCGAGCTGTCGGCCAGGTTCCGCCCCCAGGCCTTCCTGCGGCTCAGCTGCTTCGCAAGCGCGGACGGGCGTGTGCTGCTCAACGTCGCGCAGTGGACCAGCGACGACGCCCACCTGGCCTTCGTCCGCGAACACCGGGCTGGGATGGTCGACCGCATCGACCGCGAGATCCCGGGGATCCGCCGCCCCGGGCCGATCCGTTACCGGTTGACGCACACCGTAGAGCCGGCCGGCGCGGGCGACGACACGACCGACGTGGTCGTCGCGCGCACCGAGGGCGGGTCGGCGTCCGATGCCGTGCGATGGGCCGAGCTCACCGCCGCGCGGCTGCGGGCGGCTCCGCCCGCCGGCATGGGCACCGCGCACCTGTTCGTGAGCGAAGACAGCGCGCGTGGCCTGCTCTACGCGCCAGTGACACAGGCGAGCGACATCGCCGGCGGGCGACGGCACCGGCTGCTCGGTGCCGTCGCGGGGCCGAGTGCCGGTGTGGACGGCGCCGGACCGTCGGGCGGGGGGCAGGGCGTGCCGTGATCCACTTCTCCCGCTCGGCCTGCCAGGGTCGCCTGCCGCCGCGGCACGTGTCGACGGTCCCGCGCGCGCAGCGCCCACGACGGACCGCGCTGCCACCGCGGCAGGAAGACTGCCGACCGGGCAGGTAACGGCTTCACCGGCGTCCGGGTGCGCGGCGGCGCACACCCGGACGCCGCTCGCTCAGGCGACGGGCGGGGCCGTCGCTCCGGTCTCCCGGCGTCGGCGAGCCCGTAGGCCGAGCAGCGCGTCGACGGCGAGGAAGACCAGCAGGGAGATCCCGAGGAGTGGGACGAACCAGCCGATCAGCAGGGTGACCACCGCGCCCGGGAGCAGCACGGCCAGTGGCACCCGGCGCCACGCACCGCGGGCCGGGGGACGGCCCCAGCCGCGGGGCTCGCGGGTGGGGCGCCGCTGCCACCACATCCGGTAGCCCATGACGGCAACCGCGATCAGGGCACCGGTCAGCGCGATCAGCGCCAGCTGGTTGGGCAGGCCGAACAGCAGCCCCATGTGGCCGTCGACGCCGACCCGGGCGAGCTTGGCGGCCAGCGGCCAGTCGTCGAACCGCACGGTGTCGGTGACGACCGCGCTGGCGCTGTCCACGGCGACGGCATCGTGGCGGATCGGCCAGTCGGGCTTGATCTCCTTGACGACGTAGGCGGCGCCGGGCTCGGTGGGGTAGACGATCTCGACCGGGGCGCGGAGCCCCTGCCCCTCGGCCGCCTGGCGCGCCAGTTCGGGGCCGATGTCGGGGGCGTCGCTCCCGGCGTCCGTCTCCTGGCCGGCATCGCCGCCGTGGTCGCCGTGCCCGCCATGGTCCCCGTGCCCGCCGTGGTCCCCGTGGTCACCGGCGCCGCCGCCGTCCGGCGTGGTGGCCACGGTCGGCGTCTGCCAGCTGAGCGACGCGCGGAGGTCGGTGACGTTGGAACCGGCGTACTGGGACCAGGTCAGGCCGGTCGCGGCGAGGGCCATCAGCCCCACGGAGATCCACAGTCCGACGACGCCGTGCCAGGTGAGCGTCGCCCGGCGACCCCGCAGCCCGCGTTCGGGAAGCAGCGTGCGGCGCAGCCGGTCGGACTCCCGGCGGCGGCCGACCCACAGCACGATCCCGCCGGCGGCGACGACCACCAGCCAGCTGGCTGCGAGTTCGCTGTAGAGGCGTCCGAAGTCGCCGAGGTGGAGGCCGCGGTGCATCTCGTCGATCCACCAGCGGACGGGCAGCGCCCCGGAACCGCCGTAGACCTCCAGGGCGCCGAGCACGTCGGCGGTGTAGGGGTCGACGAAGACGCCGAGGCGGTGCGAGGGCCCGAGGTCGGGCATGGTCAGCAGCACCCGGGTGGTGTCGCCCGGTTCGGCGCCGGGGCGGATGCCACTGATGGCGCCGTCGGGGTACTCCGCCCGCGCCGCGGCGACCTGTTCGTCGACGGAGAGCACCCGCTCCCCCACCGGCACGCGCAGGTGGTCCGCGTAGATGACCCGTTCCGCGGGGACGGCAGCGGCGTAGAGCATGCCGGTGAGGGCGGCGATGACGAGGAAGGGGGCTATGAGGAGCCCGGCGTAGAAGTGGAGACGGAGCACCAGGGCCCGGAATCCGGAGCGGGAGCGCCGTCTGGTGCCGGAACGCTCGGGCGGGGGCTCTTCACCGACCTCGCGCAGGTGGGGGGTTGCTGACACGGCCTGACTCCTTCAACTCCGCGCGAGCCGACTGGTTCTGCTCGACGCGTCGTCGGTGGTGGTCGGTCGCGAACAGGTGTACGTTCCCACGACTGGTGTTCTGTGGCGCAGATCACACTCCCTGGCGTGACGGGGCGCTCCCGGCGGCGGGCGGAGCGCGACCGGTTCAGTTTTCGGCACTCGGGAGGTTGAGTCGGCGGCGGGATGTGGGGAGCATGTCCGCATCATGCGACCGGGACGGGCACTGCGCGGCATCAGGGCGGCGACCTTCGCCGCCGTCTGCGTGGTGCTCGCGGGGGTGGGCCACGCCCACGGTGGTGCGGCGGTCCCCCTCGCGCTCGTGTGCGCGGTGCTGCCGGCGCTCACGGTGGTCGCCTGGGCCCTGGCGGGCCGCCGCAGGGGGCCGTGGGCCGTCACCTGCGCGGCCGTCGCCACCCAGGCGGGGCTGCATCTGCTGTTCGCGGTCGGCGCCCCCGGTCACGGTTCGCCGGTCGAGGCGGCGTCCCATCACGGGACGGCGGCTCATCCGCCGGGCGCACACGACGCGGCGGTCGGCGGCCCGCTGGAGCTCTCGCTCACCATGGTGGCGGCGCACCTGCTGGCGGCCGTGGTCTCCGGATGGTGGCTGGCACAGGGCGAGCGGGCGGTGTTCGGACTGGTCGCGCACACCGGTGCGCGACTGACGGTGTTCTGCCGTCCGCGGGCCCCGCTCCCCGTGCTCCCCCGCCCGCTCGGCTCCCGGACGCCCATCGCGGTGCGGCCGAGGCCCACCCGGCTGCTGCTGCACTCCCTGATCTCACGCGGCCCACCCCGCGCGCGGGCTGTCGTCTGACGACAGCGGGCACCACCCGGCGCGGTCGCCGCGCCGGCGGGCCTGGCCGCACCCGCGGCCCGGCGGTTCCCCCGTGTCCGCCCCGAGGGCCGGACACCCCGACCGTGACGAGGTCCCCGTGAGCACCCCCACTCCGCTCCAGCCTGCCCCCGCACCGGTTTCCCCCAGCCTCCCCCACTCCCGCCGGAGCCGTCGCCCCGGCGCCCCTGCGACCCGGCCGTCCGCCCCGCGCGAGGCGGGCGACCGCACCGAGATCGCGCTGCGCGCGGCGCGATCCGGTGCCACGGAGGACGTCGCGCGGTTCGTCGCCGCGTTCGAGCCGGACGTCCGCCGGTACATCACCTTCCTCCGTCCCGACACCGACGGGGTCGACGACCTCACCCAGGAGACGCTGCTGCGGGCCATCGCGAGCCTGCCCCGGTTCGAGGGGCGGTCCTCCGCCCGGACCTGGCTGCTGTCCATCGCCCGGCGGACCGTCGTCGACAGCGTGCGCCAGGCGTCGGCCCGACCCCGGTTCACCGATGTGCCGGACTGGCGGCAGGTCGCCGAGCACAGGCAGTGCGCGGGGGCCCTTCCCGGGTTCGAGGAGGGCGTGGCCCTGCGCGAACTGCTCGAACTGATCCCGGCCGAGCGCCGCGAGGCGTTCGTCCTCACCCAGCTCCTGGGGTTGCCCTACGACCGGGCGGCGGCGGTCTGCGACTGCCCGGTCGGTACCGTCCGGTCCCGCGTGGCGCGCGCCCGCGCCGAGCTGCTGCGGTTGCTGACGGCCGCCGAGGCGGCGGCGCCGGTCTGCGCGGTCGGGAAGGCCCGGGAGCGCGCGGACTGACGGCCGTGCGGCGCGCCTTCCCCGGCGGTGGTCGCGTGACCGCCGCGGGGGCGGCCTCAGCGTCCGCGCGCCCGGAGCGGAAGCTCGGCGCGGACGCTCCAGCCGCCCCGCTCGCGCGGCCCGGAGGTCAACGTGCCCCCGGCCGCCGCGACCCGTTCGGTCAGCCCCATGAGCCCGAAGCCGCCGCCGCTCCCGGCGGGGGCGCCGTCGTCGGTGGCGTTGTCGGTGGCGGCGGCGTCGTCGGTGACCTCGACCACGAGCCGGTCGGGTGAGTCGGCCGCGCGGTCCACCGCCACCCCGACGTGGCGCGCGCCCCTCGCGTACTTCCGCGCGTTGGTCAGTGCCTCGCGGACGACGCGGTGGGCGACGCCCGCGATCTCCGCCGGGACCTCCCGGGCGCCGAGGCCACTGCCGATGTGCAGGGTCGCCAGCACTCCTCCCGCCGAGAACTCGTCGGTCAGCTCCCGCAGCGCCGCCAGCTCCGCGGGGGCGGGCCCGGCCGGGGCCGCGGTGTCCCGCAGGTGGGAGACCATGGCGCGCATCGACCCCAGCGCCTGGGAGCCGGCGTCCTCGATCTCGGCGAGCATGCGGTCGATCGCCTCCGGCGACTGCGACTCGGCGGTGAACCGCGCGGCGCGGGTACGGGCGACGATGGCGGTCACATGGTGGGCGACGAAGTCGTGCAGGTCGCGGGCGTACTCGATCCGCTGCGCCTGGAGCACAGCCTCCCGCTGGCGGGCCCGCAGCGCGTCGTAGAGGCGCAGGCAGAGCCCGAGGACGACGACCAGCGGCATGACCAGCACCAGTACCAGCAGCAGGATCTCGATCCTGCCGTCGCCCCAGTCCTGCAACCGCAGCGGCATGAGCACGACCGCGGCGGCCACCCCGGCCATCAGCGCGGTGGCGCGAGCCGGTCGGAGCTGCCGCACCACGCGGACCCCCAGGCAGAGCAGCAGCAGCAGCTCGGTCATGCCGGGGGTGTTGTCCGCGCGGTTCTGCAACCCGCCCGCCACGAGGGTCACCGCGCCGGAGACGAGCACAGCACCGGTGGCCGCCCGCGCGAGGTGGTAGCGGGGCACGAGCAACGCCCCCAGCACGCCGGCCCCGGCGGCCAGGTAGCCGACGCGCACCGCCCAGGCAGGTGGGTTCGCCGCCTCCAGGAACAGCAGCACGAGCAGAAGCGCGACCGCGGGGGCGATCAGGGCGTGACGCAGGCGGAGACGGGCGCGCAGGGACCGGATCATGCCCGGGAGGTTACGCCACCGCACCTTGCGGCCTGGCCCTGCCCGAAGCGCTCTCGGTACGGACCGGTTTCGGTTCCCGGATAGTGCGGCCCTCCACTGTTCGTCTGAGGTGCTGCCGAACGGCCGGGGTCTTCGTGATGATGGATGGTCAAGGCCGCACCGGCATCACCGCTCCGCTGCCGCGTTACCACCGCGCAGCGACACCGGGACGCAGGTCCCGTCCACGGTCCGGTGCCGTGCAGGGGGCCGCGAGCGGGCCCCGTGCCAACTGGTCTTGCATTACAGGAGGCACTGTGTCACTACCAGCACCCGCCGGGTCGACCACCGACGTCGCCCGGCTGCCGTTCGACGGCGAACTGGACATGGACAGCGTCCCGGGCGTGAGAGCGCGGGCCGCCGAGCTCAGGGCGAGCGGCGCGAGCCGTCTCGTCCTCGACGTGCGGCGCGTCACCTTCGCCGATTCCACCGCTGTCAACCTGCTTCTCCAACTGCGGCAGAACGGCCCCTTCACACTGCGCGGCCCTCTGCCGGAGCAGCTCTTCCGACTGCTCGACCTCACGGGCACCCTGCCGATGTTCGAGATCGACGAACACGGGTCCACGGACACCGCCTGACCTGACCGGCCACTCCACCGCACCCCGAGATCCCCAGCCCCGCCCCGGCGCCTGCCACAGGTGCCGGGGCGGGGCGCTTTCGCGCGCGACACCGCGGCGTGCCCGGCTCAGGGGCCTTCCCCACCTCGGCCGCCGACGCGACCGCTCGGTGCGTCGACGCACCGTTCGTCCCGGACAGACAGGCGTACGACCAACGAGGACGGGCAGGCGCGCTGTGCGAGGAAGACACGGAGGAACATCGTGGTGGAGACCCTGCGCTTCGACAGCGACGACCTGGAGCAGACCGAGGCATTCATGTCACGGGCGTACACGCCGATGCGGATCAGCGGCAGTCCACGCGACACCCGGGCCACAGTCGTCCGCTCGGCGGCGGAAGGGATCAGCCTCGACGAGCTGTCCCTCGGGTACACCATGGCGTACGACGCCGGCGTGCTGAACAGAGTCACGCTGCTGACCATCCACTCCGGCAGCGTGGTGGACACCACCGGTGGCCGCGAGGAGGTGTACGGGCCGGGCGAGACCTTCCTGATCACGCAGCCCGACGAGCCGTACACCGGCGAGGTGCGAGCGGCCCGCTACACCGTCGCGATGTTCGACCCCGCCCTGCTGACCGAGGTGGCGGACCTCGGCGCGGGTTCGCGGGGCCCGGTCCGCATCACCGGCAACCGGGCGGTCGACGCGGCGGCGAACCGGCGGCTGGGGGCGACCCTCGCCTATCTGCGCGACAACGTCCTCACCACGGCCGAGGACAACAGCCTGGTCGTCGCCACCGCGGTGCGGCACCTGGCCGCGGTCACCCTCCACTCGTTGCCGACCACGCTGTCGGGTGAACAACCCCACCGGCTGGACAGCCGCGACGCCAACAGCGACACCCTGCGCAGGGCGATGACGTACATCGACGAGAACGCCCACCGCGACATCGGCCTGAAGGAGATCGCCGCGGCCTCGTTCGTGACGCCGCGCGCCGCGCAGTACGCGTTCAGCCGCCACGCGGGGACCACACCGCTCGGCTACCTGCGGCGGGTCCGACTGGCCGGCGCCCACGCCGCGCTGCGGGCGGCGGGCCCGGAGGCCAGCGTCACCTCGGTCGCCGCGACATGGGGGTTCCCGCACCCCGGCCGCTTCGCCGCCGTCTACCGGAGCGTCTACGGCGTCCCGCCCTCGACGACCCTCTACGGCTCCGACATCCCGACGACCGCCGCCGACTGACGCCCGGCTCGGTCGGCCGGTCGGCTGCGGGCCCCGGCAGTGGTGCGGGAGCGCGACACGAGCGGGCGCCGGACTCCGTCCGATGGGCGGGCGTGGCTGCCGGCGTCCCCTGAGCGGGCCGCGAGACGACGCAACAGGGTGAGGCGGGCGACGTATGAGGCCGACGACGGGGCACCACCGCCCTCGGGCCGCCGAAGCGGCGGGCGGTGGCGCCCCGTCGGGCGAACCGTTCGGCCTCAGCCGCGCAGTTCGCCGGAGCTGACCCCGGTGACGAACGCGGCGAAGGCGGCGGGCGAGACCGTTATGGCCGGTCCCGAGCTCTGCTTGGAATCGCGCACGGGGACGGTACCGGTGGCGGACACCGCGTCCGGGGCCCACTCGACACACGTGCCACCGTTGCCGCTGTAGGAGGACTTGACCCAGGTGAGGGGGGAAGAACCGGTCGTCATGAGGTTCCCTTTCGAGCTTGGTGGATCATCTCCACCGACGCTGCCTGCGACAGCGCTTCGGCTTGCAGCCGATGGTATGTCCTCACCAGGGGCACCACGGAAGCCAGCTCCCGGTCCAAGTGCCCCTGGGTTTCCGACTCCACGTAGGAGACCACGGCGCGGTCGGGCAACGTCAGGAGGTTGACCGATCGGTTGAAGGACCGCCGCTCCCCCATCTCGTACGGCGCGATCTGGAGCACGGTGTGCGGCAGTTCGGCGAACGCGACCAGGTGGTCCAGTTGGGCCTCCATTGCCGTGGCGCTCCCGATCGGCCGCCGGATGCAACTCTCGTCCGGGACCGCGAATATCATCGGCGGGTTGTGCCGCTCCAGCGCGGCCTGCCGCTCCACGAGGGCCTGCACCCGCTCGGCGGCCTGATCCGCCGTGATCGCGCCGCACCGGACGCTGTTCGACTCGATGGCGCTCGCGTACTCCCGGGTCTGGAGAACTCCCGGAATCACCCCCACCTCGAACAGTCGGACCTCCGTCGCCCGCGCCTCCTGGTGCAGGTACTCGGGGAAACCTTCGAGAAGTACCCCGTGGCGGATTTCGCCCCACTCCCGCACGAAGGACTCGGCTGTTCCGTCGAGCTTGAGCACGACGTCCACTGCCGTCGAGAACTGACGGGTCGGCGGCTTCCGCGCGGTTTCGACGGCGGAGATGTGTCGCCCCGAGTAGCCGATCTCCGCCGCCAGTTCGTCCTGTTTCCACCCCCGTCGTTCGCGCACGCTACGCAGTCGCGCTCCGTACGCCGCTTCCGGCCCCGCCTCCGGATTCAGCTGCTTGCGATTGACCAACGTGTCCTCCATCGCTGCAACGTTGAAGACTCCCCGACCCTAGGCCAATCTCGACCTCGGTGGTAGTTGCACCGTCACAGAGAGGAGCTGCCGTGTGTGCCGGAGAGACCTCCCACGGCGCCCGCCCGCCGCACGACCCGCCCCACGTGCCCCGACCGAAAGCCGAGTTACCCGACTCCGACGCGATCGCAACCCTCCGGACACTACGCCGCATAGCGGCCGACCTGCGGCGGAGCATCGACACTCACTTCGAGGAGCTGGGGAAGCGATGAGCGCGACGCGCCCGGTCGACAGATACGGGCCCGCCATCGGCGGGCTGCCGGTGACTCACGGGCGACTGTGCGAACCCGCAATGGAAAATCCCCACCGGGGTGACGGCGCCGCCGCCGCGATGACGCCGCCGGCCGGACCGCGTCGCGACTGCCTCCGAAGCGGGGCCGCACCGTGACCGGCCACGGTCACGTGGACGGCTACTGGGCGGAGGCCGTCGTCCGGTCGCCCGACGCCGGCGGGGAGTGGTACCTCTCGGGCACCTGGACGGACACTCCGGAGGAGGCCGTCGCCTGGCTCCACCGCGAGGCGGAGAAGCTGGCAGCCGTCCTGGAGTCTGTCGAGGGCGAGCAGAGCCGGCACGCGCGCAGCTACGCCACCCCGGTCGCCGCCGTCTTCCGCGAATGGACCCGCGACGCGTCGTTCCGCGCCGTGCAGTGCGCGGCCCTGGCAGCGGGGCGCCGCGTCAGCGCCAACGCTCGTGGCCCCGACCGCATCTGCGGTGCGGACGACGTCGAGGTCCTCTACTCCCTCTCCGCCCGTCCGATCCTGCGTCCGACCCCGCCCCCGCCATGGCGGTGACGGCCGTCCCCAGCCGGTGCACCGAAGCCGCCGAGCACAGGGCCGTCCGGGCCGCCGCGTCGCCCCGCACCCCTCTGGGTGACGAACGTGTTCGTTACGATCGGGGTATGACTGCGAAGCGAGAACCGATCAGCCGGCGTGAACGACCCGCGAAGCCGGCCCTGACGCGGCGCGGGATCGTCGATGTGGCGGTGCGGGTCATGCGGTCCGAGGGACTGGAGAAGGTGACCATGCGGCGCCTGGCCCAGGAGTTGGATACCGGCCCCGCCTCGCTATATGTCTACATGGCCAGCACCGCCGAGCTGCACGCGGCGGTACTGGACGCGCTCCTGGGGGAGGTGGAGCCGTCCACCGACCCGCCTGGGATCGACTGGCGCGAGGGCCTCGTCGCGGTCCTCACCTCCTACACCCGCCTGCTCTTCGAGCATCCTCAACTGGCCCGCTCCGCCCTGGTCGCACGCCCCAGCGGCGCGAACTACCTCAACCTGGTTGAACGCCTTCTGCTGCTGCTCTCCCGCGGCGGCGCCCCACGGGAGCAGGTCGCCTGGGGCGTGGACAGCCTCCTGCAGTACGCGACCGCGACCGCGGCGGAGCACGGTACCCAGGAACGCAAGCCGATGAGCCAGGACGACTGGGACGCGCTCACCCGTGCCGCGCACGGGGTGGACGAGGCCGAGCACCCGATGATCAAGGCGCACCTGCCGACACTGCTGTCCGGCACCCAGGATGCCCGCCTGTCCTGGGGCCTCAACGTCGTGATCAACGGGATCATCCACACCCCCGTCCCGGATACCACTGGCTGAGCCCTCGCGGATTCCCGCTGCCGACAGACGGTTCGCGTGCGAAGGCCGCGCGGGAGGGTCGCGACACACGGCGAAGAACTTGTTCGTAACGAACGCGTTCGTTACGGTGGAGGAGCAGGCTGGCGAGGGCGCCTGCTGCATCGTCCCCCATCCCCAGGAGGCCCCCATGAGCACGCACCACCCCATCGCGATCATCGGCGGAGGTCTCGGTGGCCTCACCGCCGCCCGCGTTCTGCACGTGAACGACATCGAGGCGGCCGTCTTCGAGCTGGAGCCGTCCAGGGAGGCCCGCACCCAGGGCGGCATGCTCGACATCCACGAGGAGAACGGCCAGAAGGCCCTGCACGCCGCCGACCTCCACGACGGCTTCCTCGAGATCATCCGCGAGGGCGGCCAGGCCATGCGCCTACTCGGCCCCGACGGCACCGTCCACGTCGAGGAAGAGGACGACGGTACCGGCGGCCGGCCCGAGGTCGACCGCGGCGACCTGCGCGACCTGCTCCTCGACTCCCTGCCCGACGGCGCAGTCCACTGGGACAGGAAGGTCACCGGAGCCCGCGCCCAGGAGGGCCGACGCCACGAAGTGACCTTCGCCGACGGCTCCACCATCACCACCGACCTGCTGATCGGCGCCGACGGTGCCTGGTCACGCGTACGTCCCCTGCTCTCCGAGGCTGTGCCCGCCTACACCGGCATCTCCTTCGTGGAGACCGACCTGCTGGAGGCCGAGACTCACCACCCGCGCAGCGCGGCCGTCGTCGGCCGCGGGTTCTTCATCTGCCTCGGCGACGAGCACGGCTTCCTCGCCCACAAGGAGACCGACGGCAGTGTCCACGTCTACACCGCCCTCACAGCGGACGAGGGCTGGCTGGACACGGTCGACTTCACCGACCCGCCGGCCGCCAAGCAGGCTGTGCTCGCCCGCTTCGAGGGCTGGGACGAGACCCTGCGCGGCCTGATCGCCGACGCGGACACCATGACCCCGCGCCGTATCCACGCGCTGCCGGTGGGCCACCGCTGGGACCGCGTGCCGGGCGTGACCCTGCTCGGCGACGCCGCCCACGTGATGTCGCCCTTCGCCGGAGAGGGCGCGAACCTCGCCATGTTCGACGGCGCCGAACTCGCCCTGGCCATCGCCGCCCATCCCGGCGACACCGAGGCGGCCCTGACCGCCTACGAGCAGGCCCTCTTCCCGCGCAGCGAGGCCTCCGCCGCCGACTCCGCCCAGAGCCTGGAGACGATGTTCGGCCCGCAGGGCCTGGAGGAGATGACGGCGCTCTTCACCACCGGACCGGCGGCCCCGTAACCCCCGGCCACAGCCCAGAAGGCCGTCTTCGTTGCCCGCTACCTGCGCGACCGCGACCTCCGGCGCGAGGTCCAGGAGGGCCTCAACGTCGTCGAGGGCTGGAACGGCGCCAACGACATCATCTTCTTCGGCACGAGCTGCGAGCTCAGCAGCAACCGCCGTGACCAGCAGGAACTCTCCGTCCTCGCGCTCCATCTCCTGCACATGGCGCTCGTTTTCGTGAACACCCTCATGATCCAGGACATGCTCGCCGACCCCGAGTGGGCCGACGTCCTGACCGACGAGGACAAGCGGGCCCTGACCCCGCTGTTCTGGATGCACATCCAGCCCTACGGCGAGGTCCGGCTGAACATGGGCAGCCGCCTCCAGCTCGCGGTACCCGCCGCCACCGACCCCGAGCCGGAACCTGAGCCGGCTGCGGCCTGAACCCCAGCACAGACGACTCGATCTCTTCCGGATCCCGGCCTTGAACAACGTCCTCGGTGGCCACGCCAACGGCCCCGACCTGGCCGACGCCATCGTGGCGGAACTGAAGGGGACCGAGCTCTGCCACCTCCCCGCCGGTAGGAGCCTCGTTCATGGTGGTGACGGCCAGTCGAGCCGGCGCGCCGAAGCCGCCGGGCACAGGGCCGTCCGGGCCGCCGGGTCGAGTCGGTGTGAGAATGGGCGTCGTGACGACCGGCTCCGGCGATTTCGATCTGACCATGGACGAGCTTCGCGCGGTCGCGCGCTTCGCCCTGCACAGCGCGGATGAGGTACTGCCGGTCTTCGAGTCGGCGCACCGGGACGACGCCCGGCCCCGCGCGGCCGTCGACGCCGCCCGCGCCTTCGTCGACGGCGAGCGCAGAACCAAGCTCCAGCGGGTCACCTCGCTCGACGCGCACCGCGCCGCCCGAGAGGCGGACGCCGAGCCCGCACGGCTCGCCGCCCGTGCGGCGGGCGACGCCGCCTCCGCCGCCTACCTCCACCCCATCGCCAAGGCCACCCAGGTCGGCCACATCCTGCGCGCCGCCGCGAGCGCGGCGCGGGTGGGCGAGCTCCTGACCGGCGATGACCCCGCCGTCGGGCTCGCCCTGATCGAGGAAGCACGCCTGCGCGCCACACCGACCGTGATCGACGTCCTCAACCGGTACCCCCTCGCCCCGACGGGCAAGAACCGCACGGCACAGCTGATGAGCCTCCTGGACGCCTCCCTCCGCCGCGACCGGCGCTGATCCCACGGAAGGCCGCGCCGCGCGCAACCCGGCGTGCTCAGCCCTTGGTGGGCACGTCCCTGGTCGCGTAGTAAGCGTGTAGCGCAGCTTCGCTGCCTGATCCCAGGGCGGTCATGATCCGTTGGAAGCGAGCGGAGCGGAGGTCGCCGGCGACAATGACGCGGGGGTGCTGGCCGGCCGGCGGACAGTACCCGTCCGGGCCCCGGGTCAAGTCACCGGGTGGGGCGGTCGGGGCATTGCCGATACTGAGGCAGGCCGTGTCCGCTGTGATCGTCCGGCAGGTTCCGTCCTGGCCAACTGCGTCCGCCGACACCAGGGCACCCCCCGCGGCCTTCAACGTCAGGTGCTTGACAAGGGAAAGAACGACGCGGGGATCGTCCCGTATCTCGTCGATCTTGTACGCGTCGGCTGCCGGGTACACCACGAACAGGCGGGCGTCTGTGGTCGGGTGGGCCCGCAGGAACGTTCCGATCGGGCGGTCACCGCCCAGAACGAGGAGGGTGCGCCCCTGGATGTCGTCGGCCTTCACCTCCCAGAGCGGAGGCAGGGTGAGGAGGCCGGGGGCGGTGATCCAGGTGACGTCGTGAGGCTGGACGGGGCCGACGCCGGTGGCGACGACGGCGTACGGAGCCACGAGACGCGCACCAGTGTCGATCGTGACGGTCACATTGCCGTCGTCAGCCCGAATTTCGGTGACACGTCTACCGAGTTCGAGATGGCACAGCGCGGTGCCCTTCAGTTCCGCCACGATGGCATCGGCCAGGTCGGTTCCGTTGGTGTGGCCGCCGAGGACGTTGTTCAGGGCGGGGATACGGTAGAGATTGCGGCACAGACGGTCCGGCTCGACCAGGATTGTGCGCATGCCCACGCCGGCGGCCATGCGGGCGGCGGCACAGCCGGCCGGCCCTCCGCCAATGATGATCAGGTCGGAGTCGAGCGGTGAGTCGGCCATGAGGCTATTCCAGCACCGGGCCCGTCAGATGTGTGGCGAGTTGGCCCATCACATGCTGTGCGTGCACGAGTTGGCCTGTTCCGATCAGGCGCCGGGCAACGAGAAGACCGGCGGCGTGGACCTCCGGGCCCGCGTCGCTGGCACAGGCGTCCGCGACGATCCAGGGCGCGTATCCGTGCTCGAAGGCGTCTGCGGCCGACTTCAGGACGCAGCTCTCTGTGGCGATTCCGCAGAAGACGAGGTCGGACCAGCCGGCCCGGCGCATCAGCTCTGCGGCCTCACGTGTGAACAGCGTGTACCCGGTCTTGTCGACGCCTGCGTGCGCGTGGCCGGCCGCCTCGGCGAGCTCGGGAACGATGTCGGTCTCGGGTGGTTCCTGGAGCCGGCTCCATCGGAAGAAGCGCTCGTAGGGGCTCTCGGGATAGTTGAAGTACCGAGTGAAGACGACAGGACGCGCGGCGGCGGACCATCTGGCGACGAGGTCGGCGACTGCGGGCACGACGTGGCGACTGTGGTGGTTCACGAAGCCGTTCTGCATGTCGATCACGACGAGTGCGGCATTGCTGATGTCCATTGGCTTGGCTTTCACTCCTGCCCGTTCTCAACCGGCGCTCTCGCGCAGAGCTTCCTGCGCGGTGCGCAGCCGTTCGGCCAATCCGCTGGTCCTCATGATGGCCTCCCTCATCAGGACGTGTTGCGCGGTCTCCTGAGCGCGGGCGGTGGTGAGGCGGGAGGTGGCGGCACGCAGGAATCGCCAGCCGTACCGCTCCGGCATGGAGGGGTCCTGGCCGTCCTCGACCATCTGCTGGATGTGGCGGGTGAAACACCACAGGGCCTGGACGGTCAGCTCGAAGGCGACCAGCTCGTCGGTTGTAAGGCTGCGCTCGCTCGAGTGGGAGGCGTAGGCGACGCCGGACCAGCCGGTGTAGGCGGTGGACACTCCCCGTACACCGCTGGGGCGGGCGGGCTTTTCAGCGGACCTCCGGTCGTGTCGGAAGCCTCGGCGTGTCGCTGAAATCCGGGGTTCAGGCTACCCGTCGGGCGGTCGTCCGGTTGCGCGGTTCGACAGGTCGGTCTCAGCTGCGTTCCCACTTCTGGGCGGGGTTGCCGGAGCACCAGGCGATCTGGAGGTGGGTGCCGTGCGAGGCGTTTCCGTTGGCGACGTCGAGGCACTGGTTGGAGGCGATGTTGACGACGTCCCAGGCGGGCGAGTAGCGCCACTGCAACCGGTCCGAGGTGCCCTGGCAGTTGTCCATGACCACGGAGGTCCCGTCGGCGGTGGAGCCGCCGGAGAGCGACAGGCAGCGTCCGCCGTTCCGGAGTGTGCCGTCGGCGTGGAAGGTCCACTGCTGGGCACCGCCGCCGTTGCAGCCGGTGATCATGACGCCGCTGCCGATGCCGCCGTCGCGCGGCTGGGCGCAGGTGCCGTTGAGGCCCACGAGCCGTCCCTTGACGGTGGGGAACTGCTCCCGCGCGGGCTCCTCGGAGACCGGGGGCGCCTGGACGGGCGGGGGCGGGGCGGGGCCCTTCTGCGGCGGTTCCCGGTCCTCCTCGGGCGGGGCCTCGGTCTCCTCCTCGGCGTCCGTCTCGGCGGAGGCGGGCTTCTCCGCGGGGGGCGGCGGTTCTTCCTCCGCCTCCTCCTCTTCGGCCTCTTCTTCCTCCTCCTCGTCCTCCGGCTCCTCTTCCTCCTCGTCCTCGTCCTCGACCTCCGGCGGCGGCAGCGGAGCCGGCTCGCGGTCGTCGGTGGCGGAGCCGGCGGGTCCGGTGGCCGGGGAGGACGCCTCGGCGGGCGAGTCGTTCAAGCCGGGGATGTGGCCGACGAGGGTGAACGCGGCGGCGGTGCAGGCGACGACGGCGACGGCGGACGCGAGCGCGCTGTACACCCGCCGTCCCGGCGCCAGGCCGCGGCGGGGACGCGCGGGCCTGCCGGCGAACGTCTCGGAGAAACTGCCACCGGGGCCCGGCTTCGGTGCCCGGTGCTCGGGGGTGGGCGGGGTGGTGTCCACCGGCGTCCTTTCGGGGCGAGGGGAGGCGGGTCGTTCGCGTGGCGGGTACAGGTGGTCAGGGTCCGCCGGGGACGTCCTGGACGTCAAGTGTCATGAGCTGGTCGGCCTGGGGAGTGACCAGTTCGGACATCCGCACGGCCTGCCGCTCCGTCATCGCCTGGAACAGCTGGCGGGCGGTGCGGCCGTTGCCGAACGCCGCGTCGCGCGGGATCGCCGCGACGTGGGCCGACAGCGCCTGGCGGGCGGCCGGGCTCAGTGCGTACTGGTGCTGCTGCGCGTGGTGCTCGACGATGCTGACGACCTCCGGGGTGGAGTAGTCCGCGAAGTGGAGCGTGCGGGTGAAACGGGACGACAGGCCGGGGTTGGACGCGACGAACCGGCCCATGTCCTCGGGGTAGCCCGCGGCGATGACGACGACCTCGTCGCGGTGGTCCTCCATCAGCTTCACCAGGGTGGCCACCGCCTCCTGTCCGAAGTCGCTGGCGACGCCGCTGGGCACCAGGGCGTACGCCTCGTCGATGAAGAGGACGCCGCCGTGGGCACGGCGGAACGCCTCCGCCGTCTTGGGGCCGGTGTGGCCCACGTACTCGCCGACGAGCGCGCTGCGGTCGACCTCGACGAGGTGGCCGCGTTCCAGTAGGCCCAGCGCCTTCAGCAGGCGGCCGTACAGCCGGGCCACGGTCGTCTTGCCGGTACCGGGGTTGCCCGCGAAGACGAGGTGGCGGCTGAGCGGCGGCGCGGGCAGGCCGGCGTCCTGCCGCATCCGCACGGTCTGCATCAGCTTCGCCATGCCGCCGACGTCCCGCTTCACGCCCTCCAGGCCGACGAGTTCGTCGAGCTCGGCCAGCAGGTCCGCGAGGGTCTCGGCCGGCGGCTCGCTCTCGCCCGCGTCCGCCGGGTCCTCGGCGGCGGGCGCGGCGCCGGATGGGCGGCCGGTACCGGATGGGCGGCCGGTACCGGAGGGGCGGCGGGTGTCGGAGGGGCCGGTGCCCCCGGTGGGGCCGTTCCCGTCGCGGTGGCCGTCGCCGGTGGGCGCGGTGGGTCCCGCCGCGCCGGGAGCGCCGGGCCGGGTGGGTCCGTCCGGGCCGTCGGGGTCGGGGCTGTCCGTGGGCATCGCGGGCGTGGTCACGCGGATGGAACGGCAGTCGGCGAAGACGGGGGCGGCGGTGTCCGCGACCGTCAGGTCGCGGGAGCAGTCGAAGACGCGGCAGCCGGTGAAGCGCGGCTTGGCGTCCGCGCCGACGTGCAGCGCCGGGAAGCCGCCGCCGTGCAGGTCGCAGTGGTCGTAGCTGCCGGCGGCGCCGTCGGCGACGAGGATCGCGTTCTTGCCGGGCTTCCTGACCCGCAGCCCGCGCACGCGGGCCTCCGCCCCCTTCCACACCACCAGCCCGGTGCCGTGGGTGCCGGTGATGTCGCCGCCGTCCAGGACCAGTCGGGAACCGGCCGTGGCGACCAGCCCGGCGCTGCCGGTGTCGCCGACCCGCAGCGCCGTGAGGGTGGCGTCCGCGCCGCTGCCGAGTTCGACGCCGCTGCGGCGCTGGCCGCGGACCGCGCAGTCGGTGAGCACGGCGGGCGCGCTCGACAGCAGCCGGACGCCGTGCTCGCCGCCGTCGACGGAGGTCGCGGCGAGCGTCACGTGGGCGTCGCTCTCGACCTGCACCCCGCTCATGGCGGCCTCCGTCACCGCGCACTCCTCAGCCTCGACACCGGCTTCGTCGGAGGCGGCCAGGCCGTGCTCGGCGCTGGTCTCCAGACGGCAGGCGCGGAGGGTCACGCGGGCGCGGTCGGCGGCGTGGACCGCGCTGTAGCCGCTGCCGGAGACGGTCGTGCCCTCCAGCCGGGCGTCGGCGTCGCCCAGGGCGACCAGCCCGTTGGCGCCGGGTTCCCGCAGCCGGCAGTCGCGCGCGGTCAGCCGCGCGCGGTCGGTGGCCGCCAACGCGCTGCCCACGGAACCGTCGACCCGGGTCCCGGCGATCTCGACCTCGCAGTCGTGCTCGGCCTGGACGCCGGAGCGCCCGGCGGCGTGGATGCGGCCGTCGAGGAGCAGCGCGGCCGAACCGTCCTGCGACAGTAGGCCGTTGCGGCCCGGCGCCAGGAGCCGCGCCTCGCGCGCGGCGAGCAGCGACCGGCCGCGGGTGCGCAGGGCGGTGCCGGAGACGTGGCGGGTGAGCAGTCCGTCGGCGGTGAGGCGGGCGGCGCCGGCGAGGACGACCCCGAGGCCGTCGACGGACTCCACGACGACCTCCTCCAGGCGGGCGCGGGCGTCACCGTCGAGGTGGAGCGCGGCGTGGCGCGCGTTGCGGAGCCGGGTGCGGCGCAGCACCAGGACGCCGCCGTCGACGGGGTCGTCGAGCGCCGCGGCCAGCGCCGGTGCGAGGCTGTCCTCGCCGGCCGCCGTGTCGGCCTCCAGCAGGGCGCGGAGGTCGGGCGGGTCGATCTCGGGGCCGGGGTCGGCGGCGCGGGCGGCGGGGCTGCCTGCGACGGTGACACGGCCGTGCCGCACCAGGCAGTCCTCCAGCATGAGGCCGGCGGCGTCGGTGACGACGACGACGGGGTCGCCGGGGTCGGTGCCGTGGACGATCAGGTCGGTGACGAGGCAGCCGGGGGCGGCGACGGTGATCGCCGGGCGCCCCTCGGGGGCGGTGAGGGTGACGGTCCCGGGGCCGTCGGCTGCGTAGATGCTGACGCGGCGGTCCAGGCGCAGGCTCTCGTGGTACTCGCCCGCCGCGACGGACACGGCGACGGAACCGGTGGTGGGTGCGGCAGCCAGCGCGCGGGCGATGGTCCGGTGCGCTGAGCGGCCTCGGGGGGCGACGGTCAGCGTGAGATCGGCCGCTATCTGGGTGGTGGGGACGGTGAGGGCCATCGGTCACCGCCTTTCGGGACTTCGGTGGTGCGGGTGGGTGCGTGGCTCACGGGCTCGTGCGGCTCACTGGCCGGCCGGCGGGTCGGGGGTGCCGTACCACTCGGGCGGGTTGTCCAGCCGCACCGTCGGCGAGATGAACAGGAAGCCGATGCTCTTGTCGAGGAGCTTACCGAGCGCGGGGAAGACGATTGCGTCGAAGAACCCTGCACGGTGCCACTGGCGGCCGGCGGTCATCTGCTGGAAGACGGTGCGCCCGAGGCCGGTCGACAGGCCGCCGATGACGCCGGAGGCGGCGGCGAAGCCGCCCTCGCGGAGCGCGTCGAGCCCCGTGAGGTAGACGACGTTGCCGTTGGCGTCCTTGACGCCGAAGATCGCCGCGTTGGCGCTGCCGACAACGAGGCCGCCGATGGCGCCGGAGGCGATACCGAGGCCGAACTCGTAGGTGGCACCGCGCCAGCGGCCGGGCTTCTCACGGCCGCCCCACTCGCCGATGAAGTTGTCGTCACCGGTGGGCCGGTTGGGGTGGAACCCGGTGTCGTTCTGCGACATGGTGTTGCGCCATCCGCCGCGGTTGGCGGCGAAGTGGATGCCGGAGAGGCCCGTCTTGATGGTGGCGCCGACGGTCGCGCCGAACAGCGCCTTGAGCACGTCGTTGTGGGTGAACTCGCTGCCGGTGACGGCGGCGACGATGCCGTAGACCGCCAGGGACATCGTGAAGTCGGTGATCCACTCCTGGACGAACTCCGACGCCAGGGTGGAGCCGACCTTCGGCGCGAACGGCGTGTAGGCGGACTCCCCCGGCGTGGGCGAGGACCACTGCTGGCGGTTGGGGTCCTTGAACTTCCGGTTGTGGGCCCGGTACTCCTGGAAGAAGGTGTCGGGCGAGTTGTCCCGGCCGATGCCGGACAGGCCCGGCTGGGAGTCGCCGAGCTGGCTGACGCCGGGGGCGGTGCCGTCGGTGCGGATGGTGATGCGGCCGAAGGTGTCGACCTCGCGCACGATCCCGGAGATGGTCCGCTCGCCGATGACGAAGCCGGGGAGCGCGTTGTCCGTGCCGTCCGGCGCGTAGCGGCGCAGCTGGTTGTGGAACATCTCCTGCTCCAGGAAGCTGCCGTCGGGCTGCTTCTTCATGGAGCGGATGACGGTCCCGTTGTGGAACTCCCTCCACTCCCCCAGGTTCTGGGTGAGGTTGTCGCCCGGGGTGGCGTGGTACTCGCGAGGCCGGACCGCGGGGTCGCTGAGGTGGTCGGAGAGGGTGTGGGTGACCTTCTTGACCGGCAGCTCCTGGATGACGACGGGCTCGCCCGTGCGGGGGCCGATCACCACGTCCTTCCAGGTGCTGCCCGGGGCGCCGGGGCTGCCGGTCCACTCGCGGACCCGCGTCACCTGGTGGCCGCCGAAGTCGAGCAGCGAGCCGTGGGCGTCGTACTTGTTCCAGGTCCAGTTGCCGTCGGCGGTGCGCCAGGCCCGGAGCGTGACGCCGTCGCCGAGCATGCGGAACTCGCGGACGAGTTCGCCGTTCGGGCCGGGGGTGAAGTCCTGGTAGGACTCCGGGTCCCAGTAGCGCTTGCCGCCGATCTCGTTCTCGATGGCGAGCTTGCGCGGTCCGGAGTTGACGCCGTCGGTCCAGGTGCGGTTGTCCAGCGCGGTGATCTTCCCGCCGTCCCAGGTGTCGGCGCGGCCGATGACCGTGCCGTGGTGGTCGAGCCGGGTCCAGTCGGCGGTTGCCGGGTCGAGTCGGCCGCGGCGGTCGATGACCACGGCGTTGCCGGCGTCGTCGGTGGCCCGGGTCTGCGGCGGCAGGCGGTACTCCACGACCGAGCCGTCGGTGAGGCCGGTGCGGGCGACACGCCAGTCGGTGTGGGCACCGGGGGTGTACCAGTCGCCGCCGCCCGTGGCACTCGGGGAGAAGCGGTCCTGCCAGCGGATGTCGTTGGCGGTGACGCCGTCGCCACGGCCGGGGAGGCCGACGGTGAAGTCGCCCTGCTGGAAGGTGCGGTGGCCGGTGAGGTTGCCGTCGCCCTCGGACCAGGCCCGGTAGGGGCGCCCGCCGTCGGGGGTGACGGTGGTGGCGCCGTCCGGGAGTTTGACGAGGTCGCCGTGGGTCAGGGTGTTGCCGTCGGGGAGCTTGCGGACGGACCGGATGAGTTCGCCGTTGGCGGCGAGGTCGACGGTGGCGGCGTCGCGGGAGACGAACCGCAGGCCGTCGACGGTGGCGCCGCCGCCGGTGGGCGTGGCGCGCCACGAGTGCACCTGGAGGAAGCCGTCGTTGCGCAGGTGCGGCGTCTCGGTGAAGAGCTGGGAGTTGTGGTTGGAGAGGGTCATCTCCCGCCACCAGGCCGGCGGGCGCTGCTCGTACAGCCGGATGCTGTCCAGGCGGGTGCCGTCGTCGAGCACCTTGGAGAGCTGCGTCTCCTTGCCGTGGGAGGAGTGCCGCAGGAAGTCGTCGGAGGGGATGCCGCCGGTCTTGATCTCGACGGCGCGGAGCTGGCCGACGTTGTCGAAGGTGTTGAGCCGGCCCCACTTCTCGTGGACGGTGACGGTGTTGCCGGTGCTGGGGTGGACCATCCTGTCGGTGAAGCCGCCGCCCGGCCCCCAGGTGCGGTCACCGCGCGCGACGAGCTTGAAGTCGGCGTCGTAGCGGTACCAGGGGGTGGTGGGCCCGGTGCCGAGGAGTCCGGCGGGGCGTCCGGCGTCGGCGACGACGTGGCCGCCGTCGGGGAGCTGCTGGGTGTGGCGGACGCGGATGAAGCCGTCGTTGTCCATCCAGCTGCGCTGGGTGGAGCCGACGGTGCGGTCGCCGTGGCGCACCACCCCGCCCTGGGGGTCGACCTCGTGCCAGCTGCGGACGGGCCCGCCGCCGTCGCCGCGGAGCCTGACGTCCACGTGGTTGCCGTCGGGCAGGAACCTGCGCTCGAAGTACAGCGTGTCGCCCGCGGTGTTGAGGCGGATGCGGCCGTTCTCCAGGCCCTTGGGGTCGACGCTGCCGGACTTGTACCAGGACGGCAGGCCGGGACCGGCCCCGGCGACCTTCCAGGTGCCGGTGCCGTCGGCGGCGTGGGTGATCTCCAGTCGGAGGTTGCCGCCGTCGAGGGCGCCCTGGTGGAGGACGTTGACCTGCTGGGTCTGGAGCTTGCCCCCGCCGTCGTAGACCTTGAACTCGCCGGTGGTGACGCCCTGGTTCGAGGTGATGCGGAAGGTGCCGTCCGCCTGGCGGGTGACGTTGACGCCGCCGACGTTGCCGAGGTGTCCGTCGAGCAGCGTGGGGTTGGTGCCGTTGGCACCAGGGCGGATGTAGCCGTTCCCGGTGGCGTCGGAGAGCTTGACGACGGTGAAGTCCGCGCCGCCGCTCGGCCTGACGGTGAGGGTGCCGTCGACGGTACCGGCGCGGACGTCGTGCGTGGCACGGCCGGTGTCGGAGAGGACGCGGAACTCGATGCCGCCACCGGGGTTGTCCACGCGGTAGCCGCCGTCGACCCGGACGGCCCGGGCGTCGGGGACCGGCACCAGGTCGTTGTCGACGAGGCGCACGGTGTTGCCGCCGTGCATGATCTCCACGGCCTGGTTGAGCTGGGCGCCGTCGAGGCCGGTGGCACGTACCGCGTGGACCTGTGGGGCGCCATCCGGGCCGAAGCGCCGGATGTGGCCGCCGCCGGTGATGTCGAAGCCGGCGCCGCCCGGGCGGACCGTGAGATGGCTGTCGGGGAGCTGGCTGCCGTCCCCGGCACGCAGCACCGGCGCCCCGGCGTCGCCGGTCGGGCGCAGCAGGTGCATGCCGAGGTCGTTGCCGTCGCTTCCCTTGAGCACCGTGATGTCGTGGGTGTGGCGACCGCCGGGACCGATGACGACCTGGTTGGCGCCGCCGTAGTCGATGCGGTGGCCGAGTCCGTCGACCGGGGCGACATGTGCGCCGGTGACGGTGCCGCCGGTGTCGGTGCGGACCACGGGGAGGCCGTCGCCCGTGGGCCGGTAGAGGTGGCGGACGTCGCTGCCCGCTCCGCCGGGGAGGACGGTGATGTCGTGGGTCCGCACGCCGTGGCCGTCGACGACCGCGTCCAGGTCGGCGCGGGTGACGCGGTACCCCGTGTCGCCGTCGAGGCGGGTGACCGAGGACCCGCCGACCTGTGCGCCGCCGGGGTCGGTGAGGCGGGGCGGGTTCCCGCCGGTGGGCGGCTGGACGTACTGGCCGTGGAGGTCACCGCGCAGCGGGAGCGCGTGCTGGTTGAAGGCGCCGCCGGGGGCGTGGACGTCGACGAGGTCGGTGCCGTGGCGGGAGACGTGGAGGACGCCGTTGTCGAGGGCGACCGTCGCGCCGGGGGCGGTGCCGTTGCCGCGCAGCAGGTGGAGGGAGCCGTCGCCGACGGCGGTGTGCACGTGGTGGGGTGCTCCGCCGCCGCCGGTGAGGACGGTGACGTCGTGGGTGTGGCGCCCGCCGGGGCCGACGACGATGTGGGTGTCGCCGAAGTGCAGGCGGTGCCCGCCGCCGGGCATCGGCACGATCTCGCGGTGCGGCACGGGGACGCCCGCGCCGGTGTGCACGGTCGGGCCGCCGCCGTCGACGGGCCGGTGCAGGAACCGGACGGGATCGTTCGCCCCGAACTGCGGGAGGGCGTTGACGTCGTGGGTGTGCCGGCCGCCGCCGTCCAGGACCAGCGTCCGCGCGTTCCCGTCGTGGGTGACGTCGACGCGGTGGGCGCCGCCCGGCATGGGGTCGATGTGCTGGCCGGGAACGGGGGTGCCGTCCAGGTGGGTCAGGACGTGGGCGCCGCCCGGTGCCTCCGGGAACCGGAGGAAGCCGCCGGGGAGGTCGCCGCCGGTGGTGCGGACGGCGTGCTGCACCAGGGAGCCGTCCATCGCGTGGACGTGGAGTTCGCCGCCCGCGGGGGCGCCGGGGCCGCGGTTGGGGGTGACGACCCAGTGGCCGCCCTCGGGCGTGACCAGCCAGCCACCCGTGGGGACGCCGTCGGAGCCCCGCAGGTGCAGCCCGTCGTCGGCGGCGGAGCGGAGGATGCGCAGGTCGCCGATGCCGCCGGTGAGGGTGGTGACGTCGAAGGTGTGGTTGCCGGTCGCCGGGTCGAACATGCGGGAGGTGCCGGGGCCGGTGGAGAGGCTGAGCTGACCGTCGACGGTGCGGACGGCGGGCGCGGCGGTGAGGTCGCCGTGGTCGCTGACGCGCCACGCGTCGGTGAGGTCGCCGGTCTGGTTGATCGGCGCGGTGATCCGGACCTCCCCGCCCGGGTGCGCGAGGCGGAGGTCGGTGTGGCCGGTGACGGTGACGGGGTTGTTCCCCGTGCCGGGGACGACGTCCCAGCTGCGGGTGGCACGCGGACCCAACTCGTCGACGATGCGGAAACCACCGCCGGGCAGCGTCTCCGGCCGCATGGTGGGCGTGCCGCCGAGCAGTTCGGGGTGGCCCGAGGTGCCCATGCCGACCGTGACGTCGTGGCGCCCGACGGAGACCGAGAGGTTCGGGGGGCCCTCGCCCGCGGCGTGGAGCGGCCCGCCCGCCGGGGGCGGCGGTGCCGCCACGTCGCCGCCGGAGACGGGGGCGCCGCCGGGGCGGGTCACGGTGGTGAGTTCGGTGCCCTCGGGGCGGATGTCCAGCGGGGTCCCGCCGGTCTCTCCGACGGTGGTCCCCGAAGGGCCGCCGTCGGTGCGGCCGGGGGTGACCTGCGGGGTGCCGTCGAGGACGGTCCACACCTGCGGCTGGAACAGGTCCGGGCGGGTCTGGCGGAGTTGCTGCACGAACTCGTCGCCGGTACGCGGCTTCCCCAGGCCGAGGAGGTCGCGCAGCTCCGGGCTGAGGCCGTTGACGCCGGGGGCGCCGACGGTGCCCGGGGCGTCCTTGGCGGTGGGGGTGGGCACCGCGGGCGTCGGTGTGCCGCCCGTGGTGGTGGGCGCCGCCGTCGTCGGCGGGCCGACGCGACCCGGGCGTCCCAGGGCGAGCGCGGCGAGGTCGATGTGGCCGAGACCGCCGCCGCCGGTGATGTCGGTGACCTTGCCGCCGGGCGCGGGCGGGACC
>NZ_JAAVJB010000269.1 GCF_012034385.1 Streptomyces spiramenti | reverse complement strand
TACGCGAACGCATACGAAAACACACCCGAAAGGGCAGATGCACCTAGGCAGTGGTTGCCGCCTCCTGGGACGCTCTGCGTCGCTTGGGGAACCGATCGGCTCCGTGGCAGCTCGGAGAACACTACGCAGACGCCCCAGCGCCGTCAACTCGGGCCTCCGGTGTTCCACGGCACAGTCGCGCGGTCGACCCGGCGCCCGTCTCCGCCGCTCCCCCGCGAGAGGGGGTCAGTGCCCGCCGGGGCCCCTGCGGCCTGCGTAGAGCCGGCTGATGACCTGCTCGATGTCGGGTTCCCTGATCGACAGGTCGAGCAGCGGGTAGTCGCGGGCGATCGCCGCGACCAGGGGGGCCGCACGCTCGTCGGCGGGAAAGGAGAGCCACTGCCGCGGCCCCTCCACCCGGACCGTGCGGGCGCCGGGCACGTAGATCGGGGGCAGCTCCCGTTCGAGGTCGACCACCAGGGTGCGGTGTCCGCCGTCGCTCCCGTGCAGCAGCGCGAGGTCGCCGTCGTGGACGATCCTCCCGTGGTCGATGACGATCACGCGTCGGCAGAGCTGCTCGATGTCGGTCATGTCGTGGGTGGTCAGCAGGACGGTGGTGCCCCGCTCCGCGTTGAGGTCCAGCAGGAACCCGCGGACGGTGGACTTGCTGACGACGTCCAGTCCGATGGTCGGCTCGTCGAGGTAGAGGACCTCCGGGTCGTGGAGCAGCGCCGCGGCGATGTCGGCGCGCATCCGCTGCCCGAGGGAGAGCTGTCGGACCGGCACCGGAAGGAGGTCCCCGAGGTCGAGCAGTTCGACGCAGCGGTCGAGGTTGCGCCGGAAGCGGGCCGGTTCGACCCGGTAGATACGCCGGGCCAGCGCGTAGGAGTCCCGCAGCGGGAGGTCCCACCAGAGGGTGGTGCGCTGGCCGAAGACCACGCCGATCCGACGGGCGAGCCTGGTCCGGTCGCGGGAGGGCTCGACGCCGGCGACCCGCAGTGTCCCGGCCGTCGGGGTGAGGATCCCGGTGAGCATCTTGATGGTGGTGGACTTGCCGGCGCCGTTGGGCCCGATGTAGCCGACCATCTCCCCTCGCGCGACGCGGAAGCTGACGTCCTCCACGGCGCGTACCTCACTGCGGGTGCGCCGCACCAGGCCGGCCCGGCGCCGCACGGTGAACACCTTCCGTAGGCGGTCCGCCACGATCAGCGGCTCGCCCGCCCCCTCTCCGGGTGGCGGCGCGGGGACGCCTCGGTGTTCGGGGCCGGCCGGGGAGGGGACCCGGGTCGGTTCGGTCGCCGCGGGGGGTGCGTCCTCGCCCCCGCGGGGCGGTTCGGCTGCGGGTCGGGGTGCGGGCTCCGCCATCGGTTCGGCTCCTTCCGTCAGCTTCCGGTGCTGCGGTAGCTGTTGACCGCCGCGCGCCAGACCAGAGCGGCGCCGCAGCAGGCCGCCACCGCGACCAGGGGGGAGAGCCAGGCGGTGAAGCCCGGCAGGTTCAGTGGGGCGTCCCGTCCCAGGAGTGAGGCGGCGGGCACCCAGTTGACGAAGGCGAGCGGGATCACGAGGGTGACGCCCCGGACCAGTTCGCCCGCGAAGACGGTGGGCGGGTACTGGAGCAGGGTGTTGCCGCCGTAGGTGAACGCGTTCTGGACCTCGGCGGCGTCCTGGGCCCAGAACTGGAAAGCGCCGCCGAGCGCGTACAGCGCGCCGTAGATCCCGGCGCCGGCCAGCACCATCACGACGAGCAGCAGCCAGTCCAGCGGTGACCAGGCAGCGCGGACGGGGCCGAGCGCCACCAGGGCCCAGCCCATGACCAGGGCGCCCTGGGTGACACGGCCGAGACGGCGCAGCGCGAAACGGTCGGCGGCGAGCTGGAGGAAGACCGGTACGGGGCGGACGAGCAGGGTGTCCACCGTGCCGTTGCGGACGTTGGTACCGACGCGGCTCACGTTGCCGACGAGGAGGTCGGTGATCCCGAGGGAGAGGCTCGTGGCCCCGTAGAGCAGGGCCACCTCGGCGACGGCGTAGCCGCCGAGCGCGTCGATGTGGGAGTACATGATCATGATGGCGACGAAGTCGAGGCCGGAGCCGATGAAGCTGCCGAGCAGCGACATGGCGAACGAGGTGCGGTACGCCAGCGAGGCCCGCATCCACATGCCGGCGGTGAGGACGTAGGCGCGCAGCGCGTCAACCACCCTGGACCACGACCTTTCGGGTGGCCAGCAGTTGGAGGAACCGGCCCGCGGTCAGCAGGGCGACGGCCCACGCCGCCTGGAAGAGCAGCCCCGTGAGGACGCCGGTGCCGGTGCGGCGTTCCAGCAGGATGTCGGCCGGTACTTGGAGCATGGCGGCCCAGGGCAGTGCGCGGACGACGTCCCCGAGCAGCCCGGGGAAGACGGTGAGCGGCAGCAGCATGCCGGAGGCGAAGACGCCGAGGAAGGTGCCGAGCATCAGCAGCCCGCTGCCGTCGAGCAGCCAGAAGGCGGCGAGGGCGAGCAGGTAGCGGATGGCGAAGCTGACGACGACGGCGCCCCACACGGAGAGCAGGAAGAGCAGCCAGACCAGGGGGTGGGTGGGGAGGTGGAGGTCGAAGGCGACGGCGCCGCCGAGCATGGGGCCGACCCCGCGGCCGAGCAGCTGGAAAGCGGCCCGGCCGCAGTCGTGGGCGAGCCACCAGAGCTGGAGGTCGACGGGCCGGTAGAGGTCGACGGCGATGTCGCCGCTGCGGATGCGTTCCTGGAGTTCCTCCTGGAAGCCTCCGCCGAGGAGTGCGACCGCGCCGATCATGGCCTGGCCGATCCAGACGAAGGTGACGGCCTGCTCCGGTCCGTAGCCGCCGAGCTGTGGGCGTTGGTCCCAGAGGGCGAGGTAGACGTAGGCGAGGACGAAGCCGAAGACGGTGTTGGTGAGCACGCCGGCGGCGGTGGCGACGCGGTAGGTGGCGTAGCGGCGGAACGCGCCGGCGGCGACGGCCGGGTAGACCGTCGCGGCGGGACGCGGTCGCGCTTCCGCGGTCATACGGCGGGCTCCCCGCGGCTCGTCCTGGGTGGTGAACCAAGCGAGCCTAGAGTGGGCCGCCGCGGCCCTGCCAGTGGTTTTCGCGGGGCGGTGCCCCGCCCCGGGGTGCGCGCCGGGGCGGGTCGGGCGTCGAGCCGGGTGGCGTCAGCCCTTGGGGCGCGGACCGCCCTCGCCGCCGGCGGCGAGGGCACGGCTGCGGTCGCGGGCGGCTTCCAACGCGTCGAGGAACGCCGCGCGGACGCCGTGCTTCTCCAGCTCCCGGATGGCGTTGATGGTGGTGCCCGCGGGCGAGGTGACGGCCTCGCGGAGGGTGACGGGGTGGTCGCCGCTGTCGCGGAGCATGACGGAGGCGCCGTACGCGGCCTGGACGATCAGGTCGTGCGCCTTGTCGCGGGGCAGGCCGAGCAGGATGCCGGCGTCGACCATGGCTTCGACGAGGAAGTAGAAGTAGGCGGGCCCGGAGCCGGAGAGCGCCGTGGCGGCGTCCTGCTGGGACTCGGGCAGCCGGAGGGTCTTGCCGACGCTGTCGAAGATCTCCTCGGCGTGGCCGAGGTGCTCCTCGGCGGCGTGCGCGCCGGCGGAGATGACGGACATCGCCTCGTCGACCAGGGCGGGGGTGTTGGGCATGACCCGGACGACCGGGGTGCCGGGCTGCAGGCGCTCCTCGACGAAGGCGGTGGTGATGCCCGCTGCGGCGCTGATCACGAGGCGGTCGGGTGCGGTGTGCGGGGCCAGCTCCGTCAGCAGCGTCGCCATGTCCTGCGGTTTGACGGCGAGGATCAGGGTGTCTGCGCGGGCGGCGGCCTCGGCGTTGGTCACGACCTCGACGCCGTGGCGGGCGCGGAGTGCCTCGGCGCGTTCGGCGCGGCGGGCGGTGGCGAGCAGGCGGGCGGGCGGCCTGCCGCCGCGGAGCAACCCGCCGAGGAGGGCTTCTCCGATCTTTCCTGCTCCGAGAACGGCGATCATCTGGCTCATGCGGTCATCGTCGCATCGGCCGGGGGTCGGGCGGCGCGTTGTCCGCTTGACGATCCCCCGTGCGTGCGCCGGGCGGCGGTGGGACCCGCCCGGCGCGTCCCGCCAACCGGTCCGGTGGCGGGACGCGTGGGGCGTCAGGCGTCGGGCGTCAGGCGTCGGGCGCGCGGACCGAGGTGAGGCGGACGACGTACTCCTCGGCGACGATGCCGTCGGGGAACTCCGCGCAGACCGCTTCCCGTTCGGCGTCGATCAGCGGGGTGCGGTCCTCGGGCGGGAGGACGGAGAACAGCGAGAGGGTGGCGAGGTTGTCGAGGTGGGTGTCGACCGGGACGCTGCGGGTCCAGCGGATTTCGTCCCGTACCGGCTCGATCCCGAGCCCGAGTCCCCCCAGGATGGCGGCGGCGTTCTCGGGGACGTCGGAGAGGCCGTGGTCGGGGGTGGCGGCGGAGATCCGCTCCCACTGGGCACGGATCCAGTCCTTGCTCTCGTCCGGCGTGTTCCACCACAGGGCGAGGGTGCCGCCGGGCCGTAGCACGCGCAGCGCCTCGGGGACGGAGCGGGCCGGCTCGGTCCAGTGCCAGGACTGGGCGTAGGTGACGAGGTCGAAGTGGTGGTCGCCGAAGGGGAGGGCGTCGCCGTCGGCGCGGACCAGCGGAAGCCCGGGGTGCGCGATGTTCAGCTGGCAGGCCATGGGCTCGGAGGGCTCCACGGCGGTGACCCGTGCACCGTGCTGGTTGAGCAGCTGGCTGGCTATGCCGGTGCCGGCGCCGATGTCGAGGATCTCGGTGTCGGCCAGCGAGTGCCCGACCCGCGACTCGATCAGCTCGAACAGCTCCGGCGGGTAGCTGGGACGCGAGGCCGCGTACTCGGTCGCGACGGCGTCGAAGGACCGGGCGTGGGCGGAGTGCGGCAGCGGAGACGTCATGGCTGTCGTCTCCCCCGGCGACGCCGGAAGTACACGGACTGCCAAAGGCGTTGGCCGCCAGGCGCCACACCGCGGCGGCGGCGGGCCGTCCTGGGCCGGGGCCGGTGGGCCGGGCCGGGAGCGCCGGGCGGGGCGCCGTGGGTCCCCGGGTCGGCGCGTCAGCGGGTCCCGGTGAGACGGGCGAAGGCGACGACGTTGCCCAGGTATCCGCCGGCGGAGCGGGAGAAGGGCCCGCCGCAGGTGATGAGCCGGAGTTCGGGGCCGGCGCTCTGGCCGTAGACCAGGTCGTCGGGGAAGTCGTCGCGGTCGAAGACGTCGACGGCGGTGACGGTGAAGACCGCGGTCCGGCCGTCCGCCCGGTCCACCTCGACCGTGTCGCCGCGCTGGAGGGCGCCGAGGTCGTAGAAGACCGCCGGGCCGGTGGAGTTGTCCACGTGCCCGGTGATCAGCGAAGTGCCCGGGGAGCCCGGGGAGACGCCGCCGCGGTACCAGGCGGCCAGGTTGGTGCGGTCCTCCGGGGGGACCTCGGGGCTGCCGGAGGGCTCCAGACCGTAGCCGGCGAGCGGGGCGTCCACGGATATCGCGGGTATCCGCACGCTGAGCGGGGTGGACGGCGGCAGCTCCGCCGCCCCGGCCGGGTCGCCGCCCGGGGCGGCGGCGGGGACCGCGGTGTCGCCGCCGCGCACGCCGTCGGCGGCGGCGGGCTGCGGCGGGTCGGTGTGGCCCTCGCCGTGGTTCATGGCGACGGTGCCGGTGATCAGCGCTGCCGCCGCCACGGCGGCGACGGCGGTGGTCAGTGTCTTCTCCGAGACCTTCATGGGGACCCGTTCCGTTGGGTGAGGGCGGGTGTCGGCGTGGCGGGGTGCGACCGGTGGGGTGCCGACCGGGGTGGCGTGTGGACCGGCCCCTGCCGTGTGTCGGGGAGGTATCGACTCGGAAAAGCCCACCGGTGAAAGTTGTCTTCGTTCTTGCCGCCTCCGGGAGACCGGACTATACCTGTCGGCACCCGGGTGACCCCGGC
>NZ_JAAVJB010000268.1 GCF_012034385.1 Streptomyces spiramenti | reverse complement strand
GTCCCCGGCTCGGAGGCGACTCCCCGGCGGCGCGCCTCCGCCTCCTCGCGGGCCGTCCACCCGCCGCTCCCGCCCCGGCTGCCGCCGCGCGCACCGCGCCAGCAGGGGCCCCGTGGGCTACGCTTGGTCCCGATGCTGCTGCCCTGCGTGTTCGCCGCTGCTCCCGGGTTCCGCCGCGGGTGGCGCCGCCACCCCGGCATCGCCCCGCGCGGCCCGGGTTCCCCCGGTCCGGCCCCGGCGGCACGAGCGGCGCCCCGACCACTCGTCCGCGCCGGTCCGGTGTTCGCCGGTAGCGGATGTTGTGGGTCCGCGCTGCATGGAGTGACAGCCTGGACGGGTAGGAAGCCCCCAGTGAAGACGGGGTGTCCCCGGCAGGTGAAGGAGGGCCCGACCTGCGCGGCGAACATTGCTGTTCGCCCTCGGCGTAAGCCATGTCAGGTGGAATCTCCTGGCCTACGGGAACATCGTCTCTCACTATCGGGTTGAACTGTTGTCGGCTGTTCGGGGCAGGAGGGCCGGTGTCGGCTGCATTGTCCCGACGCTGAGGCGATTCGGGCCGGTGTCGGCAGTTGGAATGAGCGGTCCCGGGCCGCGGGACTAAGCTGCGGAAGGACAGAGAGGGGACCGACCCCTTACTGACTGACCGCTCTGAGGAGCGATTAACGATGTTCGAGAGGTTCACCGACCGTGCGCGGCGGGTTGTCGTCCTGGCTCAGGAAGAAGCCCGGATGCTCAACCACAACTACATCGGCACCGAGCACATCCTTCTGGGTCTGATCCACGAGGGTGAGGGTGTCGCCGCTAAGGCCCTGGAGAGCCTCGGGATCTCGCTCGAGGCGGTCCGCCAGCAGGTGGAGGAGATCATCGGCCAGGGCCAGCAGGCCCCGTCCGGCCACATCCCCTTCACCCCCCGGGCCAAGAAGGTGCTGGAGCTCTCGCTGCGCGAGGCCCTCCAGCTCGGCCACAACTACATCGGCACCGAGCACATCCTGCTCGGCCTGATCCGCGAGGGCGAGGGCGTCGCCGCCCAGGTCCTGGTGAAGCTGGGCGCCGACCTCAACCGCGTGCGGCAGCAGGTCATCCAGCTGCTCTCCGGTTACTCCGGTGGTAAGGAGGCCGCGACCGCGGGCGCCCCCACCGAGGGCACCCCCTCCACCTCCCTCGTGCTGGACCAGTTCGGCCGCAACCTCACGCAGGCCGCCCGTGAGTCCAAGCTCGACCCGGTCATCGGGCGCGAGAAGGAGATCGAGCGGGTCATGCAGGTGCTGTCCCGTCGCACCAAGAACAACCCGGTGCTGATCGGTGAGCCCGGCGTGGGCAAGACCGCCGTCGTCGAGGGCCTGGCCCAGGCGATCGTCAAGGGCGAGGTCCCGGAGACGCTGAAGGACAAGCACCTCTACACCCTCGACCTGGGTGCGCTGGTCGCCGGTTCCCGCTACCGCGGTGACTTCGAGGAGCGCCTGAAGAAGGTGCTCAAGGAGATCCGCACCCGCGGCGACATCATCCTGTTCATCGACGAGCTGCACACGCTGGTCGGCGCCGGCGCCGCCGAGGGAGCCATCGACGCCGCGTCGATCCTGAAGCCGATGCTGGCCCGTGGCGAGCTGCAGACCATCGGTGCCACCACGCTCGACGAGTACCGCAAGTACCTGGAGAAGGACGCCGCGCTCGAGCGCCGCTTCCAGCCCATCCAGGTGGCTGAGCCGTCGATGCCGCACACCATCGAGATCCTCAAGGGGCTGCGCGACCGGTACGAGGCGCACCACCGTGTCTCGATCACCGACGCCGCCCTGGTCGCCGCCGCGCAGTTGGCCGACCGGTACATCTCGGACCGCTTCCTGCCGGACAAGGCGATCGACCTGATCGACGAGGCCGGTTCCCGCATGCGCATCCGTCGGATGACCGCGCCGCCGGACCTCCGCGAGTTCGACGAGAAGATCGCGAACGTCCGTCGCGAGAAGGAGTCCGCGATCGACTCGCAGGACTTCGAGAAGGCCGCCTCCCTGCGGGACGACGAGAAGCAGCTGCTCACGCAGAAGTCGCAGCGGGAGAAGGAGTGGAAGGCCGGCGACATGGACGTCGTCGCCGAGGTCGACGAGGAGCTGATCGCCGAGGTCCTCGCCGCTTCCACCGGCATCCCGGTCTTCAAGCTGACCGAGGAGGAGTCCTCGCGGCTGCTCCGCATGGAGGACGAGCTCCACAAGCGCGTCATCGGCCAGGAGGACGCCATCAAGGCGCTCTCCCAGGCGATCCGCCGTACGCGCGCCGGTCTGAAGGACCCGAAGCGTCCGGGTGGCTCGTTCATCTTCGCCGGCCCGTCCGGTGTGGGTAAGACGGAGCTCTCCAAGACGCTGGCCGAGTTCCTGTTCGGTGACGAGGACGCGCTGATCTCCCTCGACATGTCGGAGTTCGGCGAGAAGCACACCGTCTCCCGGCTGTTCGGTTCGCCTCCCGGCTACGTCGGCTACGAGGAGGGCGGCCAGCTCACGGAGAAGGTGCGGCGCAAGCCGTTCTCGGTGGTCCTCTTCGACGAGGTCGAGAAGGCGCACCCGGACATCTTCAACTCGCTGCTGCAGATCCTGGAGGACGGTCGCCTGACCGACTCCCAGGGCCGGGTCGTGGACTTCAAGAACACGGTCATCATCATGACGACCAACCTCGGCACCCGGGACATCTCCAAGGGCTTCAACATGGGCTTCGCCGTCGCCGGGGACGTCAACACCGGCTACGAGCGGATGAAGGCCAAGGTCAACGAGGAGCTGAAGCAGCACTTCCGCCCCGAGTTCCTCAACCGCGTCGACGACACGGTGGTCTTCCACCAGCTGACGCGCGAGGACATCATCAAGATCGTCGATCTGATGGTGGCCCAGGTGGACGAGCGGCTCAAGGACCGGGACATGGGCATCGAGCTCTCCCCGGAGGCCAAGTCCCTGCTGGCCAAGCGCGGGTACGACCCCGTGCTCGGCGCCCGGCCGCTGCGCCGGACGATCCAGCGGGAGATCGAGGACGTCCTGTCGGAGAAGATCCTCTTCGGCGAGCTCCGCTCCGGTCACATCGTGGTCGTCGGCACCGAGGGCACGGACAAGGAGGCCAAGTTCACCTTCCACGGTGAGGAGAAGGCCGCCCTGCCCGACGCCCCGCCGGTGGACGCCGCGGCCGGCAAGGGCCCGAACCTCTCCAAGGAGAGCTGAGCAGCCGTCCCCGGACGGTCGCCGCTGAGCGCCTGACACGACCGCGCCCCCGCCGCCTCTCGATGAGGCTGCGGGGGCGCGGTCCTGTGCGTGCGGCGGAGCGGGCCGCGGTCAGCCCTCGGCGCCGCCGGCCACGTCGCCGCCGTTCACGGCCGCGGCTCCGGCGGGTCCGTCACCGGCGGCGGCGGTGAGGAGTTCCTGGGCGACCTGGAGCGCGGCGAGCCGCTTCTCCTCCGGGCCGACGTCGATGTACTGGGAGACGGCGAAGACCGCGGCGTGGATGGTGTGCAGCGCCGCCAGGCCACGGATGCGGTCCACGGTCGCCGCGGTGGGCGGCACCAGCAGCGCCCCCAGCACCCGTACCCGCTCCTTGAAGCGCTCGCCGAGGTGGAACCGGCCCAGGCTCGCCTGGTTCTCCTGCATGAAGCGGAAGAGCGGGCCGGCGGAGGCCATGGCCTCGCTGTAGCGGCGCAGGACCTCCCGCTTGTTCTCCAGGGTCGGCTCCTGCTCGCCCGCCCACGCCACGATGGCGTCGATGGGTCGGGTCCACTCGTCGTAGATCGCGACGACGAGTTCCTCCTTGGTCTTGAAGTGGTAGTAGAGCGCCGCCTTCGTCACGTCCAGTTCCTCGGCGATCTCCCGCAGCGAGGTGTTGTCGTAGCCGCGTGCCACGAACAGGCGGAGGGCCACCTCCTGGATCCGCCCGCGGGTGTTGCCACGCCGGCCTCCGGTCGTGTCGCCTTCCGTGCCGCTCATACCTCTCCTTCGCCGTGCCGCCTCGTGGTGGTGCCGCTGTATTGTCCCGCAGCCGTGTCGGCGCGGGGACGGGCCGTGTCGGACCGCCGCCGACCGCGCCTTCCGGCGGGGTGCGGCTGCGCTCGCCCCCGGCGCCCCGGGGCCGCCACCGGCTGGACCGGGGCCTGGCAGGGGCAGGCCAACTGACTTGACGCCCGGCAAGTGGCTGCCGTAGCTTGCGTTACTGTACCCGAACTAGCCGGTCGGCAAGTAAGTGAGGCCGGTGTGAGCAGAACCGGTGGGAGCGCAGTGACCCGGGACACCCGACCCGAGCAGCAGGCCGAGCAACCGGCCGACCGGCCGGCAGGCGGCAGGAAGCCGCGCGGCATCCGCATCGTCCTCGTCGCGCTGATGATCTCGGCGCTGCTGGCCATGCTCGACAACATGATCATCGCGACCGCGATGCCGACCATCGTCGGTGACCTCGGCGGACTCGCCCACCTCTCGTGGGTCGTCACCGCCTACACCCTCGCCACCGCCGCCTCGACCCCCGTGTGGGGCAAGCTCGGCGACCTGTACGGGCGGAAAGGCATCTTCCTCACCGCCATCGTCATCTTCGTCGCCGGCTCCGTCACGTCCGGCGCCGCCCAGACGATGGGCCAGCTCATCGGGTTCCGCGCCCTCCAGGGGCTCGGTGCCGGCGGTCTCCTCGTCGGCGTCATGTCGATCATCGGCGAGTTGATACCGCCGCGGGAGCGCGGTAAGTACCAGGGCCTGTTCGCCAGCATCATGGCCGTCGCCATGATCGGCGGCCCGCTGCTCGGCGGCATCATCACCGACAGCCTCGGATGGCGCTGGGCCTTCTACATCAACGTGCCGCTCGGTGCGATCGCCATCGCCATGGTCGCCACCGTCCTCCACCTGCCCAAGCGCCGCAGCACCGCCCGGATCGACTACACCGGCGCCGTACTGCTGACGGTCGCCATCACCGCGCTCGTCCTCGTCACCACCTGGGGCGGGTCCGAGTACGGGTGGGCATCGCCCACCATCATCGGCCTCGCCGTCGTCGGCGTCGCCACACTGGCGGTGTTCATCGTGGTGGAGCGGCGCGTCGCCGAACCGCTGCTGCCGCTCGGCCTCTTCCGCAACCCGAACTTCTCGCTCGCCGTGGGCATGGGCTTCGTCCTGGGCATCGTCATGTTCGGCGCGATGATCTTCCTGCCCGTCTACCAGCAGGCCGTTCAGGGCGCCTCCGCCACCAACTCCGGTATGCAGCTGCTCCCGATGCTGCTCGCCATGATGAGCGTCTCGCTCATCGTCGGCCGGGCCACCACCCGCACCGGCCGCTACCGGATCTTCCCGATCGTCGGTGGCGCGCTGGTCGTGACCGGCCTGCTGCTCCTCTCCACCGTGGGCACCGACACCTCACGGCTCACCACCGGACTCTCGATGGCCGTGCTCGGCTGCGGCATGGGCTGCCTGATGCAGCTCACCATGCTCATCCCGCAGAACAGCGTCGAGCTGCGCGACATCGGCGTCGCCTCCTCCACGGCGACCCTCGCCCGCACGCTGGGTGGCTCCTTCGGCGTCGCCGCTCTCGGCTCGCTCTTCAACTCCCGCCTCGCCGCCTCCCTCGGCGACGCCGCCGGAGCGGTGGACGTCGAGATCGGCGAGGGCGGCGGTCAGCTCGACGCCGCATCGCTCGCCGCCCTGCCGGACGCCGCCCGCGTCGCCTACCAGGACGCGGTCAGCTCGGCAGTCGGTCTCATCTTCCTCGTCGGCGCCTGCGTCGCCGTGGCGGCCTTCCTTGCCGCCTGGTTCATCCGCGAGGTGCCGCTGCGCGGCGCGGAACCCGCCCCGGCCCCCGCCGCAGGCGGGCCCGCAGCTCCGACTGTGCCGCTCGTCCCCGAGTCGGCCGGCGTGGCGGACGGCACCGACCGGGAGGGGAGCGGCACCTCCGCCGGCGCGGCCGGCGCCTCCGGCGAGGACGGCGCCGAGGGCGCCCGAACCGCCCCCGCCCGCAGCTGAGGCACCCTGCGGGCGAGCCCCGCCCGCACCGCC
>NZ_JAAVJB010000267.1 GCF_012034385.1 Streptomyces spiramenti | reverse complement strand
ACGCCCAGGGGTCAGCCCCGGGTCGGGCGGGACCCGGCGGGGACCTCCGAGGGCCGCTGCTGCCGGGGAAGCCCGCCGTCGTCCGGCGGGCGCGGGGCGTCCGGACCGGCGTCGCCGTGGTGCTGTCCTGCCGCGTCGCCGGTCGGATCGGCCGAGCTGCCGTCCCCGGCGGGGCCGCCGCCGTCCCTCCCGCCACCGGGAGGGCCGCCGTCGCCACCGGGGTGGCCGGGTCCGTCACCCTCCGCCTCGCCCGGCCCGCGGTGCGGGCCGGCGGGGGCGGGCACCGCGGAGCCGGAAGCGGACGCCGCAGCCGCCCGGGGCGCGGTGACGTACCGCGGCAGTCGGTAGCAGAGCGCGCCGAACCAGAGCGCCGAGACGAGGAAGCCGAACCCGAGGCAGACCAGACCGCCGACGGCGTCGAGCCAGAAGTGGTTGGCGGTGGCCACGATCACGAAAAGCGTCGCCACCGGGTAGAGCACGCCCAGCGCCTTCAGCCACCGGCGGCGAGCCAGCACCGCGATGGTGAGGCCGCACCACACCGACCAGCCGATGTGCATCGACGGCATCGCCGCGTACTGGTTGGAGACGGTCTGCATCGACTCCGACGACAGCGAGCCCCACGTCTGGTGGAGCAGCCCGGTGTCGATGAAGTCCATGCCCTCCATCAGGCGCGGCGGGGCCAGCGGGTAGAAGTAGTAGCCGACCAGGGCTACGGCGGTCGTGGCGAAGAGCACCAGCCGTGTGGCGCCGTAGCGCCCGGGGTGGCTCCGGAACAGCCAGACCAGCACGGCGATGGTCACCAGGAAGTGCAACGTGGCGTAGAAGTAGTTGACGCCCACGATCAGCCACGTCACGTCGTTCACGGCGTGGTTGACGGCCAGCTCGAAGTCGAGCCCCATCGCCTGCTGCAGGTCCCAGATCTGGTGGGCGTGCCGCTGGGCTGTCTCTTCCTGCTCCGGCACCGCGTTGCGGATGTAGGAGTAGACCGAGTAGCTGACCGCGATGAGGAGGAGCTCGAACCAGATGCGGGGGCGGCGGGTGTGCCGGAACCGGTCGAGCGGTCTGCGGCGGCCGGACGGATCGGTGGTCCCCTGGTCCGCGTGTGCTGAGTTCACCCGGTGATCATCTTTCGGCCCGACGCTGATTACCCCCATGAGCCGACAGTCTGCCAGAGAGGCGCCGGTCAGCCGTCATACTGCGGTCCGGTCCGGGGCGGCCGGAGTCATCCTCGGGTCTGACCCGACCCCGGTGCCGCGGCGGTGGAGCCCCGGACCACCAGCTCCGGCATGAAGACGAACTCGCTGTGGGGCGCCGGAGTGCCGCCGATCTCCTCCAGCAGGGCCCGGACGGCGGCCTGGCCCATGGCGGTCACCGGCTGCCGGATGGTGGTGAGCGGCGGGTCGGTGAAGGCGATCAGCGGTGAGTCGTCGAAGCCGATGACGGAGACGTCGCGCGGGACGGTCAGCCCGCGCTGGCGCGCGATGCGGACCGCGCCCAGCGCCATCATGTCGCTGGCGCACACCACGGCGGTGCAGCCCCTGGCGAGCAGCGCGCCCGCCGCGGCCTGCCCGCCCTCCAGCGTGTACAGGGAGTGCTCGATGAGGGAGGTGGCCTCGTCGTCGCCGATCCCCAGCTCCCGCCGGACCGCGCTCCGGAACCCGGCGGTCTTCCGCTGGACCGGGACGAACCGGGCGGGCCCGAGAGCGAGACCGACGCGGCGGTGGCCCAGCGAAGCGAGGTGAGTGACGGCGAGCTGCATCGCCGCGGCGTCGTCGGGGGAGACGGACGGGGCCCGGACCGCCTCCGAGTAGCCGTTGATCAGGACGAACGGCACCCCGTGGCCGCGCAGCCGCTCGTACCGTCCGGTGTCCGCCGTGGTGTCGGCGTGCAGGCCGGAGACGAAGATGATGCCGGCGACGCCGCGGTCGACCAGCATGCCGGTCAGCTCGTCCTCGGTGGAGCCGCCCGGGGTCTGGGTGGCGAGGACCGGCGTGTATCCCTGGCGGGTCAGGGCCTGCCCGATGACCTGGGCGAACGCGGGGAAGATCGGGTTGTCCAGCTCCGGCGTGATCAGACCCACCAGGCCGGCGCTGCGGCGCCGCAACCGCGCGGGCCGCTCGTAGCCGAGGATGTCGAGTGCGGTCAGCACGGCGTCACGGGTGGTCGCGGCGACACCTGGCTTGCCGTTGAGCACCCGGCTGACCGTCGCTTCGCTGACCCCCGCCTGGGCTGCGATGTCTGCTAGCCGCGCGGTCACGCCTACGGACTGTACCGGGCGGTCGACGGCCCCGCACAGGGCGCCGCCCCGCTGTCCGGGATGTCCCCGGTGCGGTGCTCGCGCGGTGCCGGTGCCCCGGATCGCAGCCCGGGCGGGGGATGCCGCCGGCCGTCGCGCGCCGAGTGCATTGGTCGCCGCCCGCGCCCCTCGGGCGCTCCCACCGGGAGGGGCGCCGCCCGGTGACGCGACCAGGTGGCGGGGGAGGACCCGGGCGGGCGCGGCGGGGCGGCGGTCACGACCCGGCATCGCTTGCAGAAACTTGCCGCAAAGTCTTTCCAAAGGATTGCGCCACTGTTACGTTCCTGCTCAGCCCGGCGCCGCAGCGGAGCGGTGCCCCCTGGGCGCGCCTTTCGCGTCCTCTGACGGGCGGAGTCATGTTGAAGGAGTTCACATGCGGCGCAGCATAGGGACGACGGCTGCCATCGCCGCCCTCGCACTCACCGCGACGGCGTGCGGCAGCGACGGGGACGACGCCGGGAGCGGCGGCGACGGCAAGGTGACCGTCACCTACTGGGACACCTCGAACGAGACCGAGGCCAAGGTCTTCCGGGCCGTCGCCGAGGAGTTCGCCGAGGGGCGCGACGACGTCGAGGTCGACTACGTCAACATCGGCTGGGACGGCGCGCAGGACCGCTTCAAGAACGCCGCGCCGACCGGTGAGGCCCCGCACGTGATGCGCACCGAGGTCGCCTGGGTCTCGGACTTCGCCAGCCTGGACTACCTCGCGCCGCTGGACGGCACCCCGGCCGTCGAGAACCAGGACGACTACCTGGAGCAGGCCTGGGCCTCCACCCAGTACGACGGCACCACCTACGCCGTCCCCCAGGTCATCGACACCCTCGCGCTGTTCTACAACGAGCAGCTCCTCGACGAGGCCGGCGTGGACGTGCCCGAGAGCCTGACCGACATCCAGGACTCCGTCGACGCGTTCGAGGGCCTGGAGGCCCCCTTCTACCTGCGCGGTGACGACGCCTACTGGTTCCTGCCCTACCTCTACGGCGAGGGCGGCGACCTGGTGGACGCCGACAGCGAGACGGTCACCGTCGACGACGCCGCGGGCGTGGCCGCCTTCCAGGCCGTGCAGGACCTCCTGGACTCCGGCGCCGCCATCACCGACACCACCGACGGGTGGGAGTCGATGATGTCGTCCTTCGGCAACGGCGACGTGGCCATGATGATCAACGGCCCCTGGGCGATCAACGACGCCCGCGACGCGATCGGCGCCGAGAACCTCGGCGTCGCCCCGGTCCCCGCCGGCTCCGCCGGCCAGGGCTCCCCGCAGGGCGGCTGGAACTACGGCGTCTACGCCGGTCTGGGCGAGGCGGACATGACCGCGGCCCAGGAGTTCGTCGCCTACATGTCGTCCGCAGACGTCCAGCAGCGCATCACGGAGGAACTGAGCCTGCTGCCCACCCGGTCCTCCGTCTACGAGGCCGAGAGCGTCGCCGCCAACGAGATGGTCGAGTTCTTCGCGCCGGCCGTCGAGGTCGCGCACGAGCGCGCCTGGATCCCGCAGGCCAACTCCCTCTTCGACCCGCTGAAGGAGGAGGCCGAGGCCATGCTGCTGGGCCGGGCCACCCCCGAGGAGACCACCGCCGCCATCGCCGACCGCTACCGGGAGCTCCTGGACTGGCAGTGACGGCGCGGCGCGGTCCGACCGCGCCCCGCAACGGCCCGGCAGGACGCAGGAGATCGAGGAGCTGACCCACAACCATGGCTGACGCGAGCGGCCCGCCGAAGGCCGCGGCAGGGGGCGGTACCACTGCCCCTGCCGCGGGCCTCCCGGCGGATCGGAAGGAGACGGGGCCGGCCCCCACCGGGGGCCGCCCCGGGCCGGGCGCGGTCACGCGGCTGCGCCGCGGGCTGGCGACGCACTGGTACGCCTGGGTGATGGTGGCCCCGGTCATCACCGTCATCGGCGTGATCGTGGGGTGGCCGCTGGTGCGCGGCCTCTACCTGACGTTCACCGACGCCGACGAGAGCAACGTCGAACGCCGGATCGGCGTCAACACCATCGACGCCAGCTACGAGTTCGTCGGCCTCCAGAACTACGTGGACGTGCTGACCGGCGGCCACTTCTGGGACAAGCTCGTCTGGACCGTCGTCTGGACGGTCTCCTGCGTCGTCATCACCTTCGTCATCGGCCTGACGCTGGCGAACATGCTCAACCGGAAGGTGCGGGGCCGTTCCCTGTACCGGATCGCCCTGATCCTTCCGTGGGCCATCCCGGCCTTCGTCTCCGTCTTCGCCTGGCGGATGCTCTACAACGAGCGGTCCGGCATCCTCAACGCGGCCCTGGAGGGCGGCGGCCTGAGCGCGATGAGCTGGCTGACCGACCCGTTCTGGGCGAAGGTCTCCGTCATCGCGGTCAACGTCTGGCTGGGCGTGCCGTTCATGCTGATCGCCATGCTGGGCGCGCTCCAGTCCATCCCCGCGGAGCAGTACGAGGCCGCGGAGATGGACGGCGCGACCGCCTGGCAGCGGTTCTGGAACATCACCCTCCCGGGGGTGCGTTCGGTCAGCGCCACCGTGGTGCTGCTCAGCAGCATCTGGACCTTCAACATGTTCCCGGTGATTTTCCTGCTCACCGGCGGCGGGCCGGTCGGCTCCACCGACATCCTCGTCACCGAGGCGTTCAAGCTGGCGTTCCAGCGCAGCCCCCGCGACTTCGCGGGCTCGGCCACCTGGGGCGTGCTGATCCTGATCCTGCTGATCCTCTTCGCCCTCGTCTACCGGCGGGCGCTGCGGCAGCAGGGCGACAAAGAGGGGGCGTGGTGACCATGGCCACCCAGTCCACCGTGACCGCGTCCGACACCGCCGGGCCCGCGGGCCCCGCCGCTCCCGCCGTCGCGGCGGGCCCGGCCGGGGGCGACCCCGGCGGCCGGCGGCAACGACGCCGCGGCGAGCGGGGCCCGTTGGCCTCGTTCGGCCTCCACCTGGGGCTGCTGGCAGGCGCGTTCGTCGCCCTGTTCCCGCCGTTCTGGCTGCTGGTGACGTCGTTCAAACCGCGCAGCGAGTCGTTCTCGCTGTCGCTGACCGCCGACTTCAGCTTCGACAACTACCAGTACGTCGTCAACGAGACGGCGTTCCTCACCTGGTTCGGCAACTCCCTGCTGATCGTGGTGGTGACGACCTTCCTCGCGGTCTTCATCTCCTCCACCACCGGGTACGCGCTGAGCCGCTTCAGGTTCCCGGGCATGCGCTCGCTGATGTGGACCCTGCTGATCACGCAGATGTTCCCGATGGCGGTGCTGATCGTCCCGCTGTACAACCTGATGTCGCGCTACGGCCTGCTCAACCAGCCGGTCGGCCTCATCGTCACCTACCTCACCATCGCGGTGCCGTTCTGCGCCTGGATGATGAAGGGCTTCTTCGACACGATCCCCGTCTCCATCGACGAGTCGGGCCGGGTCGACGGCCTCTCGCCGTTCGGCACCTACTGGCGGCTGGTACTGCCGCTGGCCAAGCCCGGTATCGCGGTGACGGCGTTCTACAGCTTCGTCACCGCCTGGGCCGAGGTCGCCTACGCCACCGCGTTCCTGACCGGCGAGCAGAACCTCACCCTCGCCGGCGGTCTCCAGACCTTCGTCAACCAGCACACGCAGGACTGGCACCACATGACGGCCGCGGCCGTCCTCATCGCGGTCCCGGCCGCGCTGGTCTTCGGGTACGCGCAGAGACACCTGCAGGCCGGCCTGACCGCGGGAGCCACCAAGTCCTGACCGTCCCCGCGGAGCCGGCGGTCCGACCCGCCGGCTC
>NZ_JAAVJB010000266.1 GCF_012034385.1 Streptomyces spiramenti | reverse complement strand
CCCGCCGACAGGTCGGCGGGCGGCGGCAGTCGGGACCTGGCCTCGCGCGTGCGGCCGAGGCCGTCGGGGTCGGACGGTTCCCCGGTTGTGTCGGGTCTCACCCGGCGCCCGCCGGGTGTCACGCACCTTCGCCGGTGTCACCCCGTCGGAGGTCACATCGCGGCGGCGGTCTTCCGGATCGACGGCAGCTGGTTGTACAGGCGGCTGCCGGGGCAGTCGGTGCTGAAGCCGTCACGGTGCCCGGAGATGTTGTGCATCGTCACCACGGTGCCCTTCGCGTACTTCCCACCGGCGGACACCCGCTTCCAGGTCCCGGCCGGGTTGCGGCCCTCCGCGCGCAGCTTCCAGCCGCTGAGCTGCGCCAGCGCGTTGGTCACCTTGGTCGGGGCGTCGGTGGAGGAGTGGGTCCCCAGGACGGCCACACCCATGCTGTTGTGGTTGAACCCGTAGGTGTGGGCGCCGAGCACGGCCCGCTCCACACCTCCGGCCCGGCCCTCGTAGATCGTGCCGCACTTGTCGACGAGGAAGTTGTAGCCGATGTCGCGCCAGCCCTGGCTCTGCGTGTGGTAGCGGTAGATGCCGCGGATCACCGACGGCGCCTCGGAGCAGGCGTACCCGTTGCCCCCGGCGGTGTGGTGGACGAAGACCGTCTTCACCGCGTCGGTGTAGGCGAAGCCGCCCTCACGCCACGACTCGTCCGCCCCCCACCGGGAGCGCGTCACCACCCCGGGGCGGGGGGCCGCCAGCAGCTGCACGTCGGCCTCGGCGCGCGGGTCCGGCTCGTCCGCCGGCTCGGGGGAGTCCTCGGTGGTCACCTCACCGGGAGCGGTGTCCTCCGCGACGCCGGCGGATCCGCCCGCCCGCTCCGCCCGCTGGTCGTCGCCCGCGGGTGCGACGGCCGCGTCCTCCGCCGGGTCCTCACCCGGGTCGATCAGCTCCAGCCGCAGCCCTTCCGGCAGCTCGGCGGCGGCACGGTCGGTCCCCTCCGGCACGACCCGGACCTGCACCCCGTCCGAGGCACCCACCCACAGCGGTTCGGTGCCGCCGGCGAGGACACGGCTCTCGTCCTCCGCGCTCCCCGGGTCGGGCCGGTGGTCCTCGGCCGAGTGCAGGTGCTCCCACTGCGACCACTCCCCGGTCTCCGACGACCGGGTCCGCACCTCCGCCTCACCCGCCAGCGCTGCGGAGGCGTCGGTCCACACCACGCCGAGCAGGGAGAAGGGGTCGACATCGGTCTCCTCCAGACCGAACTCCCCGGCCGCCGGGGCGTCCGCGCCCGCGACGCGACCACCACCCCCCAGCGGCCCCAGGGCAAGCGACTGGGTGCCCCCGGTCTCCGGCGCCGTGGCCGGCGCCTCGACCGCGGCGCGACCCGACTCGGGGTGCGGGAGGGCGCCGGCCGGTGAGACGGCCAGCGGAAGGACAAGTGCCGCGATCGACGCGGCGCCGACAGTGGAGGCGATGAATGCACGCATGGCAACCATGCTGCGCATATCCGTATACGTCTGTCGAACGGAGATATGACGGGTTGTGAGCAACGCTCCGGTGTGTCGTGCCGTGGCGCACCACCGGCGTCCTGCCGCCCGCCACGCACCCGGCGTACCCTTCCGACGATGAACACCAGCGATCAGACCCCCTACGACCTGCTGCGATCGGCGCTCGCCACGGACGGTGCCCGACCCCTCGTCACCTATTACGACGACACCACCGGGGAGCGCGTCGAGCTCTCCGCCGTCACCCTCGCCAATTGGGTGGCGAAGACGGCCGGCCTCCTCCAGGACGAGCTGGGCGCCGAGCCGGGCGACCGGCTCGCGCTCCTCCTCCCCGCCCACTGGCAGACCGCCGCCTGGCTGCTGGCGTGTTCCGCGACAGGCGTCGCGGTCGAGATCGGCGGCGACCCCGCCGCCGCGGACCTCGTCGTCACCGGCCCCGACCGGCTGGCGGAGGCACGCGCCTGCACCGGGGAACGCGTCGCCCTGTCGCTGCGCCCGCTCGGTCTCCGCTTCCCCCAAGCGCCCGAGGGGTTCATCGACTACGCCGTCGCGGTTCCCGGTCAGCCCGACACCTTCCAGTCCTTCGAGGACCCCGACCCCGACGCGCTCGCCCTCACCGTCGGCGGGCGCCGGTTCACCGCCGCCGAACTGGTCACCGAGGCACGGGCCGAGGCGGGCGGCCTCGGCCTCGCCGCCGGCGGGCGGCTGATGTCGACACGGGGCTACGACACCTGGCCGGGGCTCGCCGCCGGGCTGTACGCGCCGCTCGCCGCCGGGGGGTCCGTCGTGCTCTGCCGCCACTCGGACGTGCTGGACCAGGCGGCCCGGACACGCCGCGCGGAGAGTGAACACGCCACACACTTCGCCGACTGAGCCCGTCCGGTCGGGGCGCCGGGGCCACCATCGCTCCATGACAGCGGACGACCACCACCCGGAGCCGGTACGCGCGCGGGGCGCCGACCGGCCCACGCCCCTCACCGACCTGCTCACCACGAACGAGCCGGACCGCCCGCGCCCGCGCCGCGGGCGCCGCCTGCTGCGCGCCGTCGCCCTCGGAGCCCTGGCGCTCACCCTCCTGACGGCCGGCGGCGGCTACCTCGCCTACCGGTCGCTGGAGGCCGGGATCACCAGCGACGACGGCACCGCCCGGGAGCTGGACCGCCGAGGTGGCGACCGTCCGCCGGAGCCGACCGGCTCCGCGCGCACCGTGCTGGTGATCGGCTCGGACGACCCCCGTTCGCTGCCCGGCGCGGTCGGCGGTATCGGCGCCCGGTCCGACACCGTCTTCCTGCTGCACCTCTCCGGCGACCGGCAGCGGGCCACCGCCGTCTCCGTCCCCCGCGACCTGCTGGTGGACATCCCCGACTGCACCGGAGCCGACGGCGGCACGGTGCCGGCCGCCCGCGCCCAGTTCAACTGGGCGTACTCGTTCGGCGGTCCCGCCTGCACCATCCGCACCGTCGAGGCCCTCACCGGGGTGCGGGTCGACCATCACGTCGACATCGACTTCGCGGGTTTCCGCGACCTGGTGGACGCCGTGGGCGGGGTCGAGGTGCACCTGACCGAAGATGTCCGGGACGAGCACACCGAACTGGACCTGACCGCCGGCCGCCAGGTACTGGACGGTGACGCCGCGCTCGCCTACGTCCGCGGGCGGCAGGGTATCGGCGACGGCAGCGACACCGCCCGCATCGAGCGGCAGCACCAGTTCCTCGGGCTGCTCCTGGACGAGCTGCGCTCCTCCGGTGTGCTGCTTAACCCGGCGAGGCTGTACCCCGTGCTGCGTACGGCCACCGCCTCGCTGACGGTCGACCCCGCCCTCGCCTCCCTCACCCGGCTGCACGACCTCGTCGGCGAACTGCGCGACCTCCCCGAGGGCGGCTTGCGCTTCGTCACGGTGCCGCGGACCGCGGACCCGGCCGACCCCGACCGCGACATCCTGGTCCGGCCCGACGCGGACGCCCTCTTCGCGCAGCTGCGCGACGACCTGCCGGTGACCACCGAGCCGCGGGACGGCCCGCCCGCGGGCGGGCTGCTGCCCGCCACCGGGGCCGCAGCGGATTGACGGTCACCGGCGTGACGGCGACCGGGTGACGGCGCGCCAGGGGGCGCGCGCGGGTGCCACCCGCGCCCGCCGGTGGGGCCCGATCGCCGCCACCGTGACAGGAACGAGACCTCGCCGCGACCAGTTTGCGACCGTTCGGAACAGGACAGGAACGTTTCCGCTCGTTGACTCCGCTGCGTAGTCGGACAGTTGGTGATCCGGTATCGGCGAAGACCCTTAAAAGCGAATAAAACAGACAGGGCCGTTTTGTGAGGACCGTCGAACGACTGGTGTTATCACCTGATGTGAAGCCTGCGCAGTGGGTCACCGGCGTCGTCGAGGACGGAACCCGGGGGTTAGTGTTTGCCGTCCGATCCTCAAGTCGGCACGGAGGGCGCACGCAGCAGTGGACGCGCAGGGACGTGGGGGAGCGGGGGGCATGGACCCCGCTGATCAGTGGGTATTGAACCCGGAGACGGGCAACTACGAGCTGCGCCCGCAGAACGGGTCACGCGGCGGCGGTGGTGCGCCCACGGGCACGCGTGCACCGCAGCGCGATCCGAATCCGGACGGGGCCCGGCCCCGGGGAGGCCCTCCCCGGCAGCGCCGCGCCCCCGACGAGGAGGGCGAGCACACCGCCGCCCCGCACGACGACGCCCCGACGGACGACGAGGACGCGCCGCCCGCCGGGCGCGCCGCCACGCGCGACCGCGAACTCCCCGGGCAGCGCGACCGCCGCGCCCCCCGGGGCCGCCGCAAGGGCAAGCCGCAGAAGAAGAAGCGCGGCAAGAAGATCCTCATCTGGGTCGCCGGTGTCCTCGCCCTGCTGCTCGTCGTCGGCTGCACCGCCGCCTACCTGACCTACAAGCGCCTCAACGACAACATCACCAAGGTCGACGTCCCCTACGACAACCCGGCCACGACCGACGCCCCGGTGAACATCCTGCTGATCGGCTCCGACCAGCGGACCGGCGACGGCAACGACGGCTACGGCGACCGCGACAGCCTCGGCCACGCCGAGACCACCGTCCTCCTCCACTTCTCCGAGGACCGCGAGCACGCGACCGCGCTGTCGATCCCGCGCGACCTGATAGTGGACATCCCGGAGTGCGAGGTGACCCGCGACGGCGTCACCGAGACCATCCCGGGCAGCCAGGGCGTGCGCTTCAACGAGAGCTACGGCCAGCAGGGGCGCGACCCGGGCTGCACCTGGAAGACCGTGCAGGAACTGACCGGCGTCGAGATCAACCACTTCATGCTGCTCGACTTCAACGCCGTCAAGACGCTCTCCACCGCCGTGGGCGGCGTCGAGGTCTGCCTCGCGAAGGACATCGACGACCCCAAGTCGCACCTGAAGCTCTCCGCAGGTACGCACGTCATCGAGGGTGAGGAGGCCCTGGCCTTCGTCCGCACCCGGGACTCCGTCGGGCACAGCAGCGACCTCAGCCGCATCCAGCTGCAGCAGCAGTTCCTCGGCTCGATGGCCCGCTCGCTGACCTCCAACGGCACCCTCACCGACCCGGGCAAGCTCCTCGACCTCGCGGACGCCGCGACCAAGGCCCTCACCGTGGACAGCGCCATCGGCGACGTCCAGCGGCTGTACGAACTCGCCCGCGACCTCGGGAACGTCCCCGTCGAGGACATCTCCTTCGTCACGCTCCCGGTCAAGGACAACCCCGCCGAGGAGATCGCCGCAACGGTGGTCCTCGACCGCACCAAGGCCGAGCCGCTGTTCCGGATGATCCAGGAGGACATCTCCCTCACCGCCGAGGAGGATGCGGAGGAGACGGAGGACGAGGCCAAGAACGGCGACGACAAGCCCGAGCCCGCCGCGATCGGGGAGATCCAGACCGAGGTCTTCAACGGGGGCGACGTCCCCGGCGCCGCCCAGCAGACACTGGACTGGCTGCTCGGCAAGGGCGCGGTGCTCGCCACCCTCGGCGGCAACGCGGACGCGCAGGAGACCACGGTGCTGCTGCACACCCCTGACCAGGCGGCACAGGCGGCTACGCTTGCGGACATGATGGGCATGTCCGACAGCGCGGTGAAGGTGCGCGAGAACGCGGAACCGGGGCGGGCCATGACCCTCATCCTCGGCAACGACTTCACCCGCCCCGGCGTCCCGATCGAGGCCCCGGCGAAGAAGCCGGAGAACCTGGACTCCTCGACGGCCGACGCCGCCGCCGACAACTGCGCCGGGTGACCCCGGACCATCCGGTCCGGGGCGCCCCGCAGCAGCCATCCGACGACAACCGCACAGACCACCCGGGAGCAGCCGTGCGCGGCACCGACGGCAACGGCAACGCCATACCCGAGGACGACGAGCAGGAGCCCGTCGCGGTCGTCCGCCCCGAGGACCTCGGGTGGGACGACAGCCTGTACGACGACCGGCCCACCACCCCCGGGCTCGCCGAGCGCCGCCGGGACGACGACGCCGAACCGGAGCCCGCCGAGCCGGAGCCCGGGGCCGAGGTGGCCGAGGCCGCTGCCGAGCCGGGCGAGCCCGCACCGGCGGCACCGGCCGCACTCGCCGAGGAC
>NZ_JAAVJB010000265.1 GCF_012034385.1 Streptomyces spiramenti | reverse complement strand
CTGCCCCGCCCTCTCACCACGCGCGGCGGTCCCTTCCCTTGCCGAGGATCGGCGCGCGGCACGGCGAGAGGCCGGCCAGGCGACTCCCCCTGCGCCCGGCGGAGGTGCCGGCGGGCAGCAGGGTGCACAGCGGCGCGGCCCTGTCGGTGGCCCCGCGGCGGGGCAGCGGGACGGCCGTGGCCGGCGACCCCGCGGACCGGGCACCTCGCGTCGGACCCGGCGGGAGAGGCCGGACAGGATCTAGCATGGCCGGCATGACCGAGAGGCTCCCGCTGCCGTTCCGGCTGCGCCGGCTGGCCCGCGAGGCGGCCAGGTTCGGCACGGTGGGCGCCTTCGGGTTCCTGGTGAACGTGGTGGTCTTCAACCTCGGCGCCCAGGCTGCCGGGCTCGGCCCGCTCCAGTCGGGTGTGCTGGCGACCTCCGCCGCGATCTGCACCAACTACCTCGGCAATCGCTACTGGACGTATCGCCACGCGGACAAGACGCGGCGGCGCCGGGAGGCGTCGCTGTTCGTCCTCTTCTCCTGCGTGGGCATGGTGATCGAGAACGGCGCACTGGCGCTGTCGCACTACGGGTTCGGCTTCACGTCGGCGCTCGCGGACAACGTCGCCAAGAACGTGGTGGGTCTGGGGCTGGCGTCGTTGTTCCGGTTCTGGTCCTACCGCACGTGGGTGTTCCGCGGGGCTCGCTCGTCGGCGGCCGCCGCCGACGGTGCGCCGCCCGCGCCGGTCGACGCCTGAGCTCCCGGCCCGCGGTCGGCCCGGTTCGGGTCGGCCGCCGCTCCCCCGCCGTGGCCGCCCGAACCGGCACCGGAGCCCGCGGTGCCACCGCCGGACCCGCCGGAGCCCCCGGGGGACTCCCGCAGCAGGAACAGTGCGAAGACGGGCGGCTGCCGCTGGAGGAGTTCCAGTCGTCCGCCGTCGGCCTCGGCGAGGTCCCGGGCGACCGCCAGGCCGAGGCCGGTGGAGTTCTGGCCGCTGACGGAGCGTTCGAAGACGCGACCGCCGAGCGAGTGCGGCACCCCGCGCCCGGCGTCGGTGACCTCGACGACGACCTGGTTCCCCGCGGTGCGGGTGCGCAGCGCGACGGTGCCGGCGCCGTGCATGAGTGCGTTCTCCACCAGGGTCGCGAGCACCTGCGCCACCGCCCCCGGTGTGCCCACCGCCCGCAGCCCGGACTTGCCGGAGTGCACGATGACGCGGCCGGACGCGCGGTAGGCGGGGCGCCACTCCTCGATCTGCTGGAGGACGACGCCGTCGAGGTCGAAGCTGACGGCCGACCCCAGCCGCGGGTCCCGGGAGTTGGTGAGGAGCCGCTGCACCACGTCGGTCAGCCGCTCCACCTGGGCGAGGGCGATGGCGGCCTCTTCCTTGACGGTGTCCTGGTCCTCCGTCTCGATGATCTCCTCCAGCCGCATCGAGAGCGCGGTCAGCGGCGTGCGCAGCTGGTGCGAGGCGTCGGCGGCGAGCCGCCGCTCGGCGGTGATCATGCGGGCGATGCGCTCCGCGCTGGCGTCCAGGACGTCCGCGACGCGGTCGAGTTCCGCCACGCCGTAGCGCCGGTGGCGCGGCCTGGGGTCGCCCGATCCGAGACGTTCGGCGGCCTCCGCGAGGTCGGTGAGGGGGGCCGCCACCCGGTGCGCCTGCCGCACGGCGAGCAGCAGCGCGGCGGCGACGGCGAGCAGGGAGACGGTGACGATCACGGTGACGGTGCGGGTGATCTCGCCGGCCACGGCGGACCGGGGCTGGGAGACGGTGACCGTCTCGCCCTGTGCGCCCTTCTCGGAGGCGGAGACGCTGCGGCCCTCGGGCTCCTCGCCGATGGTGATGATGTCCGCGCCGTCCAGCTCGATCAGGACGTAGCGGTCGCTGGGGGCGGAGGTCCGCATGGTGCGTTCGGTGACGGTCTCCCCCGCGACGAGGCGGCCCTCGACGACGGCGACGAGGCGGGCGGCCTCCGACTGGAGCCGGTCGCGGGCGCCGGACTCGATGGCGCGGGTCTCGACGATCCCGAGGGAGATGCCGAACACCGCGATGACCACCAGGACCACGGAGAGCGTGGAGGTGATCAGACGACGTCGCATCGGGCGATGGCCCCGCTCACTTCTTCTCGAACCGGAACCCGACACCGCGCACGGTGGCGATGTAGCGGGGGTTGGCCGCGTCGTCGCCGAGCTTCTTGCGCAGCCAGGAGATGTGCATGTCGAGGGTCTTGGTGGAGGACCACCAGGTGATGTCCCAGACCTCCCGCATCAGCTGCTCGCGGGTGACGACGCGGCCGGCGTCGCGCACCAGGACGCGCAGCAGGTCGAACTCCTTTGCGGTGAGGTGGAGTTCGTCGTCCCCCATCCAGGCGCGGTGGGATTCGATGTCGATGCGGACGCCGTGGACCACGGGTACGGGCGCCGACTCGGCGGTGCCGCGCCGCAACAGGGCGCGGACCCGCGCCAGCAGCTCGGCCAGGCGGAACGGCTTGGTCACGTAGTCGTCCGCGCCGGCGTCGAGACCGACGACGGTGTCCACCTCGTCGGCGCGGGCGGTGAGGACCAGCACCGGGAGGGTCAGGCCGTCGGCGCGCAGCCGCCGGCAGACCTCCAGTCCGTCCATGCCGGGCAGGCCGAGGTCGAGGACGACCAGGTCGACGTCGCCGTGGAGCCCGGCCTGGAGGGCGGTGGGCCCGTCCTCCCGGACGATCACCTCGTAGCCCTCGCGGCGCAGCGCCCGGGCCAGCGGTTCGGAGATGGACGCGTCGTCCTCGGCGAGCAGTACGCGGGTCATGGGCCGATGGTAGACCTCGGTCCGGACAGCGAGGGGCCCCGCCGTCCGCGCGGCGGGGCGGGCGGCCGGATCCGGCCGCGGGGCGGACAGGACGCGGACAGGACGGTGCCCCCGCGCCGGACGCGGGGGCACTCGGGGCGACGGCCGGGTCGCTAGAGACCGGGGGCGGCCATCTCCGCCCAGACGATCTTCCCCGGGCCGTCGGGATTGCGGATCACGCCCCAGTCCAGGCTGAGGCGCTGGACTATGAAGATGCCGTGTCCGCCGGGGCGACCCGGGGCCCGGCCTTCGCGGGGCACCGGAGAACCGTCACCGGGGTCGGTGACCTCCAGTCGCAGCAGCTTGGGGCGGCGCCCCACGCGGAGCTCGTCGGGTCCGGCGGCGTGCAGGCACGCGTTGGTGACGAGCTCGGAGACGACGAGCAGCACGTCGTCCGCCGCCGCCTCCAGATCGGGGTTGGCGGTGGGCAACCACCCCCAGTCGCACAGGGCCTGGCGGGTGAACCCCCTGGCCCGCGCGACCGTTCCGCTCACGCCGAGCAGCTTCAGCCGCCGGACCTGCTGGGTGACCTCGGCAATATGCCCCGGGAACTCTGGTCCGGCCCCTGAAGGAACCGACTGGGCCGCACTCATGTGCTCCTCACCTCACCGATCACCGGGATCTGTTCCCCCGTAACGGACCGGGCTGCCTCCTGGCTCGTCCGATGTGTGACTGGTCTCCTGCCCTGTTGTCCGGGAGGAACACGTGCCGGATCAGGTGAATCCCACGCGGCGTGTCCCGGACCTGCGGAACCGCTCACTCCGCAGCGAGGTGGGCCAGGGCCTCGTCCACGGTGTCGTGCACGGGGAAGACCGATTCGGCTCCGGTGATCTCGAAGACCCGCGCCACGGCGGGCTGCATCGCCGCCAGGCCGATGGTGCCACCGGCCTCCTCGGCGGTCATGCGCGCGCCGAGGAGCACGTTCAGGCCGGTCGAGTCGCAGAACTCCAGGGCCGAGCAGTCGACAACGATTCGATAACAGCCCTCGGCGAGGCACGCGTCGAGTGCGTCACGCAGCAGATCGGCCGAATGGTGGTCGAGCTCGCCCTCGACGGCGACCACGAGTCCAGACCCTGGACGACGCACTTCCACCACGGCGTTGCGCCGCTGCACGCTGTCGGGCAGGCCGCGCTCCATGCACACCCCTTCAGTCGGTATGAGGTACTCGGTAACTTCGAACATTAGCCGGTGAAATCCCACCAGGACACCCAGCCAACCATGGCATTGCGGACTATGTACCCATATCGGACTTGCCTGTTTGGGTGCTGGCCCGATAGGGCTATAGGAGACATGATCGCTACGAGTCGGCTTCGGAGGCGCCGCAATCCATCCCAGACCGCGGCTTCGGCAGCCTGAAACGCCCGGACCACTTACGGAGGACTGACCATGTCACCGTCACCCGCCCCTCAGACCGACAACACCCTGGCCGCCCCGTCGGACGAGGTGGAGGAGACCGCGGTCGTCGTCGACGACGAGCGCGACTCGCTCGCGGCCCTCGCGGACGAGCTCCCCGACATCCCCTTCGACAAGGTTGCCCCGATGGACGCGCGCGCGCTGTCCAAGAACCTCTTCGAGCGCCTGCGCTCGGTGGAGGAGGGCACCGCCGAGTACTCCTACGTGCGGAACACGCTCATCGAGCTGAACCTCGCGCTGGTGAAGTTCGCCGCCTCCCGCTTCCGGTCGCGCAGCGAGCCGATGGAGGACATCGTCCAGGTCGGCACCATCGGCCTGATCAAGGCGATCGACCGCTTCGACCCGGACCGCGGCGTGGAGTTCCCCACGTTCGCCATGCCGACCATCGTGGGCGAGATCAAGCGGTTCTTCCGCGACACCTCCTGGTCGGTGCGGGTCCCGCGCCGCCTGCAGGAGCTGCGCCTGGACCTCGCCAAGGCCGGTGACGAGCTCGCGCAGAAGCTCGACCGCTCGCCGACCGTCGCGGAGCTCGCCGAGCGCCTCCAGCTCTCCCACGAGGAGATCATCGAGGGCATGGCCGCCTCCAACGCCTACACGGCCAGCTCGCTGGACGCGCAGCCGGAGGAGGACGAGGGCGAGGGCGCCCTCGCCGACCGCATCGGCTACGAGGACCACGGCCTGGAGGGCATCGAGTACATCGAGTCCCTGAAGCCGCTGATCGCCGAGCTGCCCCCGCGCGACCGCCAGATCCTCTCGCTCCGCTTCGTCGGCAACATGACGCAGAGCGAGATCGGCGAGGAGCTGGGCATCTCCCAGATGCACGTCTCCCGTCTGCTGGGCCGGACCCTGAGCCGGCTGCGTCGCGGGCTGCTGACCGAGAGCTGAGCACCACCGCACCGCGCCGCCCTCCGGGGCGGCGGGCGTGCGACGTCAGGCCCGGCGCCGCTGAGGCCGTTCTCCACCGCTTCCGAGCGATGAGCGGTGAAGAACGCTTTCAGCGCGCCGGGCCCTCGTCATGCCCGGAAAGCACCGCGCACCGCGGCCCGCACGCCGGTGCGCCCGTCCGCACCGCGGAAAGCCGAGGCGCCCGGCGGGCAGGGCTGGCTAGTCTCGGCCCATGGACTCCTCCACGGCCCCAGCCCCCCGGATCGTCTCCGTCAACGCCGGCCGGCGGCGGCCCACGGAGCACACCAGCTGCCCCGACGGCACGACCGGCATCGACAAGCGGGCCGTCGAGGGCCCCGTCACCGTCCGACCGCCGGACGGCCCCAAGGGGGTCGGCGGCAGCGGCGTGGCCGGGGACGAGATCAGCGAGCTGCGCCATCACGGCGGCTACGACCAGGCCGTGTACGCCTTCGCCCGGGAGGACCTGGACCGCTGGGAGGCGGCGCTCGACCGCTCTCTGCCGCACGGGGTCTTCGGGGAGAACCTGACCACCGCCGGGATCGACGTCACCGGCGTCCTGGTAGGCGAGCGGTGGCGGATCGGCACGGAGCTGGTCCTGGAGGCGACGGCCCCCCGCATCCCCTGCCGGACCTTCGCCGGCTGGCTGGGCGAGCGGGGCTGGGTGAAGCGCTTCACCCAGGACGCCGCCCCCGGCGCGTACTTTCGCGTGATCCACCCGGGGACGATCTCCGCCGGGGACCCGGTCGAGGTGGTGCACCGCCCGGACCACGAGGTCACCATCGGCTTCTACTTCCGGGCGCTGACCCTGGAACCGGCGCTGCGGCCCCGGGTTATCGCGGCCGGTGACGCGCTGCCCGCGGACGAGGTGGAGACCGCGCGGCGCTGGGCCGCGGCGGCCTCGGCCTGACGGCGCCGCGGCGGCACGCCGTGGCGTGACTCTCGGCC
>NZ_JAAVJB010000264.1 GCF_012034385.1 Streptomyces spiramenti | reverse complement strand
AGGGTCCGCACCCTTTCGGATGCGGACCCTCGTCCGACTGGTAGCGGGGACAGGATTTGAACCTGCGACCTCTGGGTTATGAGCCCAGCGAGCTACCGAACTGCTCCACCCCGCGCCGTGGTCCCCTTCCGGGGGCCTCCCGCCTCGGGTTTCCCCTTGGCGACAGATGAAACATTACCACAGCGCGGGGTGGTCACCTCACGCGAACGTCGGCGTCACTCGTCCGACGGCGTGTCACCGGAGTCACCGGAGTCCTCGTCGGACCCCTCCGGACGCAGCGCCTCGTCGAGCTGGCGGCTCAGTTCCTTGATCCGGTCCTGTGCCTCACCGAAGCCGGCCCAGTCACCCTCCGCGAAGGCCTGCTCGGCCTCCTCGATGGCGTCCGAGAGATCGGCGGCGAGTTCGGCCGGGGACTCCGAGCCGTCGGTGTCGCCCTCGTCCTGCCCGGCGTCCGGATCATCCGGGTCCGGCGGCGGAGTCGACTCCACCTCGTCGCCGGACTCGGTGACGCCGAACAGCACGTCCAGCGCCTCGCCCAGCGTCGGTTCGAACGCCAGCTCGTCGCCGTAGGAGGCGAGCACCATCTGCATACGCGGATAGTTGGCGCCCGCACCGCGGACGTAGAGCGGCTCGACGTAGAGCAGGTCGTCCTCGCCCAGGGGGATCGTCAGCAGGTTGCCGTAGTCCACCTGGGAGTCGCCCCGCGTCAGCAGGTTGATCTGCTGGGCGATGTCCGGCTCGGCGTTCCATCTGGACTGCACCTGTTGCGGACCAGGCGTGGTCGTGTTGTTGGGCAGCGTCAGGATGCGCATCCTGCCGTAGTCGTCGCTTCTCGCGTCCGCCTCGACCGCCATGTACGCGGCGAGCGTCTCACGGTCGCGCGGGTTGAACGTGGTGGTCAGCGAGAAGCTCCGCTGGTCCTGGTCCGGCATCCGGATGGACAGGTAGTACGAGGGCACCACGGTGCCCGCGGACTCGCCCGGCATCTGGGGCACGACCCAGCGCTCACCGCCCGCGAAGAACAGGCTCGCGCTGTCGACGTGGTACCGCTGGAGCAGGTCGCGCTGGACGTTGAAGAGGTCCTGCGGGTACCGGAGGTGGGCCAGCAGCTCGTCGCTGATCTCGTCCTTCGGTGTGACCGTGCCCGGGAACGCCTTCTTCCAGGTCTGGAGGACGGGCTCGTCCTCCTCCCACTCGTAGAGGACGACCTCACCGCTGTACGCGTCCACCGTCGCCTTGACGGAGTTGCGCATGTAGTTGATCTGGTTCTGCTGTGCCAGCACCTGCCGCTGGGCGTCGGTGAGCGCCGTCTCCGTCGCCTGGTCCAGGACCGTGCGGGAGGAGTACGGGTAGCCGTTGGAGGTGGTGTAGGCGTCCACGATCCACAGCACCCGGCCGTCGACGACCGCCGGGTAGGGGTCGCCGTCGAGCGAGAGCCACGGGGCGACGGCCTCGACACGCTCCTGCGGGGTGCGCTTGTAGAGGATCTTGGAACCCTCGCCGATGGCACCGGAGTAGAGGATCTGCGGCTCACCCATGGTGAGGGCGTAGGCGGCGCGGCGGAAGTAGTTGTTCAGCCCGACACCACCCTCGCCGGTGTAGCTGTAGTCCTGCTCCTCGCTGGAGCTGGCGGGCGCCTCCTCGGCGGGCTCCTCCGACTCGGCCGGCTCCTCGCCCTCGGCCGCGTCGCCCTCGGCGGCGTCACCGTCGGCGGCCTCGTCGGCGGCCTCCTCGTCCGTGCCGCTGTCACCGCGGATGTAGTCGAGCTCGGGCTGCGGTCCGCCGACGATCGACCAGTGGTTGGTCGCCTCGCCGAAGTAGATCCGCGGCTCGTACTCGCCCAGGTCACCGACGGGCGGGAGCTCCTTCTCGGTGAAGGAGGGGGTGCCGTTGCCGAGGATCTCGTCGCCCTTGGCCGCGACGACGCCGAATCCGTGGGTGTAGCGGAAGTGGTCGTTGATCCAGTTCCGGTCGGGCAGGCGCTCGATGTTGATCTCACGCACACCGATGACGGTGTCCTGGTCGCCCTGGCCGTCGGCCGACGGGTAGCGGTCCACGTCCAGCGTGCTGGCGAACTGGTAGTAGCCGCGGATCTGCTGGAGCTGCTGGAACGCCGGGGAGATCACGTTCGGGTCGACCAGGCGGATCGAGGCGGCCTCGCTGACGCTGTTGCGCAGCTCCTGCCGGTTCTCGTCGGTGACCGCCGCGGCCTCCTGGCGTCCGAAGGACTCCTTCTCGGCGTTGTCGATGCCGTAGGCCTCCTTGGTCGCCGCGAGGTGCTTCTCGATGTACGGCGTCTCCACGGCCTGCTGGTTCGGGCGCACCTGGAACTGCTGCACCAGCGCCGGGTAGACCCCGCCGATCAGGATGGCGGAGAGGACCATCAGGCCGAGGCCGATGACCGGGAGCTGCCACATCCGCCGCCACAGGGTGGCGAAGAACAGCACCGCGCAGATGATCGCAATGATGGTGAGGATGGTCTTCGCCGGCAGGTAGGCGTTGGCGTCCACGTACCGCAGACCCGTCCAGCCGTCCGCGTTGCGGAAGTCGCTGCTCTTGAGGGCGAGTCCGTACCGGTCGAACCAGTAGGCGACGGCCTTCAGGGAGACGAACAGGCCGAGCAGCACCGAGAGGTGGCCGGTGGCGCCGCCGGTGATCCGGTTGCCCGGGCTGGACGCCTTGATGCCGCCGTACAGGTAGTGCGTCACCGCCGCCGCGATCAGCGAGACGACGACCAGCGCGAAGCCGATGCCCAGCAGGAAGCGGTAGAACGGCAGGTCGAAGGCGAAGAAGGAGACGTCACGCCCGAACTGGGCGTCGGTCACGCCGAAGGACGTGCCGTTGACCCAGGTCAGCCAGGTACGCCACTGACCGGCCGCGGAACCGCCGGCGACCAGGCCGACCAGCACCGAGACGGCGATCAGCACCCACTTCTTGTAGGGTGCGATGCTCATCCGGTAGCGGTCGAGGTTCTGCTGCTCCGGCGACATCCCGCTCAGCGGCGGACGCATCCGGTGAGCCAGCCAGATGTTGAACCCGACCGCGACCGCCATGAGCACGGCGAACACGGCGAAGAGCCCGATCCGGGTGAACAGCTGCGTGGTGAAGACCCGCGTGTAGTCAACGGACTGGTACCACAGCAGGTCCGTCCAGAACCCGGCGAACATTGCGAAGAGAATGGCCAGGCCGGCCAGGATGGCCGCGGTGATCAACAGCGTCTTGGCGCCCCTTGACGGACGCCCGACCGTGAACCGCGGTACTCCTGACCCGCCCGGCCCTCCGGGGCCACGTGGGCCTCTGGGCCCGTTCGGACCTTTGGGGCCGCCCGAGCCCCGGTCCGGCATCTGGAAAGCCAAGGTGCGCACCTCTGAGATTCGCAGCGGATGAATCTGGGCTAGGGGGAAGCCCACCCTAGTAACTTACTCAAGCTTTACTCAGTTCCCGTTCCCGGGGTGGGTCACGGCACGATATAGACATGGACAACACCCACTCCGCCCCGTCCGGGGCAGGTCAGATGGCCACCGCACCGCTCACCCGCGCCGTGCTGGAGATCGACGGCTACGTCTCCGGTCTCGGCTGGGACAAGCCCGCCCGTCTCTTCGCCCTCGTCGACACCGCCCGTCTCCGCTCCGAGGAGCCCACCCTCGCCGACCGTCTCGGCCTCGACCCCGCCCAGGAGGAGCCGATCGGCGGCTCGCTGACACCGGTGGAGCAGGAGGAACTGCCGCCGGACGCCCCGCTCGACGAGTTCCTGGGCACCATCGCCTGGCCCGACGCGGTCGTCGGCTGCGCGCTGACGGTCGAGCGGCTGATGCTCTCGCCCGACGCCGAGGCCGCCGTCCCCGACGAGCTGCGCGAGGAGGAGAACATCGACGCGCTCACCAAGTGGGTCGCGGAGCACCCCGAACGCCAGGAGGTCCGCATGACCGTGGGCGTGCTGCGCGGTGGCGAGCGGGAGGCCGCGGTGCGGCTGCGCGCCAAGGACGAGGACACCGAGGTCCTCACCGGACGCGACCTGGTGCCCGGGCTGGCCGACGCGCTGGCCTCGACGTTCGAGTCCTGAGAGCCGCACCGCCGCCCTGCGGCGGACGACGGGGCCCGGCGCGGGACCGGCGGCCCTGCCGGTCAGTCCTCGCAGGTGGTGAGTTCGCCCGGTTCGTCGGCGCGGATGTGCTCCAGCGCGGTGAGGGCGTCGTCCAGGGTGCCGACGGCCACCAGGGTGAGGTCGTCGGGGGCACTGCCCCGCAGCGAGCGGCAGTTGGCCTCGGGCGTCAGGAAGTACTCGGCGCCCTGGTCCCGGGCGGCGATCGTCTTCATCACTACGCCGCCGATCGGCCCGACCCGGCCGTCCTCGGCGATGGTGCCGGTCCCCGCGACGAAGGTGCCGCCGGTCAGTTCCTCGGGGGTGAGCTTGTCGATGATGCCGAGCGAGAACATCAGGCCCGCGCTGGGCCCGCCCACATCGGCCAACTCGATGTCGATCTCGAACGGGAAGACGTAGGCGGTTCCGGCCTGGATGCCGACGATCGCCCGGCCGTCGTCCTCGGCGGCGGCGGTGGTGACGGTCACGTCGACCACCTCGTCGTCGGCGTCGGCTTCCGCCGCGTCGTCGGTGTCGCTCGCGGCTGCGGCCCCGGCGTCGTCCTCGGTGTCCCGCTCCACGGGGCGGCGCACGGTGAACACCACCTTCTCGTCCGCCTCGTGGCGTGTGACGACCTCCGCCACCCGGGCGGGCTCGTCGATCGGCTCGCCGTCCACCTCCAGGATCACGTCCCCCGCGCGCAGCTCTCCCTCGGCGGGGCCGCCGCGGACGACCGAGTCGACGATGGTCTCGCTCTCCAGCTCGTACCCGAGCTCACGCAACGCGACGGCCTTGGCGCTCTCCTGGGAGCGGCTGAACTCCTCCGCGTTCTCCTGGTCGACCTCGTCGGCGGTCCGGTCGTCCGGGTAGAGCGTCTCGTAGGGCACGACCCCGGCCCGCGGCGAGAGCCAGCCCCGCATCGCGTCGGCGATCGACATCCGGTAGTTGACGCCGGTCACCCGCACCGTCGTCATGTTGAGATGACCGGTGGTCTCGTAGGTCTCGGTGCCCTTGATGTCGAGCACCGGCACCCCGTTGTGCTCACCGAGCGTGTTGACGGTCGGCCCCGGGGACATCTGCGCGTACGGGACCTTCACCAGCAGTGCGGCGAACAGCAGCCCGAGGAGCAGCAGTCCCGACGTCAGCAGGGTGGCGATGCGGCGTGGCATGGATCGACAGTACGGGATGACCCCGTCACCCGTCCGCCGGGGCGGGCGAGGTCAGCGGGGCGGGCGCCGGCGCGGACGGGCGCCGCTCCCCGCTCCGGGCCGGACGCTCCATCGCGGCGCGGAACGCCTCGTGTCCGCGGACTCCCGAGGCGTCGCGTCCGCCACCGACCCCCGAGCGCCTGCGGCTTGCCCAGGAGCCCCACAGCGCTGCCACCAGAGATGCGATCAACGGGATGAACAACCAGACCAACGCCGCCATGAGTACCTCCCACCTAGGCGATCCCAGAAGCAGTTCGCTGTGCTGCCGGAAGACCAACGCTGGTCCGGCGGCAGGTGTCGCGCAACCGCTCCTCGCCCCCGGTCGGGTCGGCGTGGGCCGGCGGCGGTGAAGCGCACCGGCGGGTTCACGGCAACTCGCAGGCGCCCACCCACTCGCGCGTCCCGTCGGCGAACGCCTGGTGCTTCCAGATCGGGACGTCCCGCTTGAGGTCGTCAATCAGCCTGCGGCAGGCGGCGAATGCCTCCTCGCGGTGCGGGCAGGCCACCGCGACGACGACCGCGACATCCCCGACGGAGAGTTCACCCACCCGGTGGACGGCGGCCAGCGCCCGGACCGGGAAGTCGGCCACCACGCCCTCGGCGACCTCCCTGAGACGGGTGATCGCGGCGGGGTGCGCCTCGTACGCCAATGAGGTGACGGCCGCCCCGTCGGCGTGTCCGTCGTGGTCCCGGACGGTTCCGACGAACAGCGCGGTGCCGCCGGCCCCGGCGTGGGGCACGGCGGCGAACACCTCGTCCAGGGAGAGCGGGGTGTCCCGCACGGCCAGCAGGCGGATGGGCTCCTCTGTGCTCATGTCCCCCATGCTCCCCCAACGACTCCATGGACCGGCACGCCGCCCCACGCGCCGCCGGGGGCGGCGGCCTGCCGCCGGGTCAGCGGCGGCGGCGCCGGGCGCGCCGGACGAG
>NZ_JAAVJB010000263.1 GCF_012034385.1 Streptomyces spiramenti | reverse complement strand
CGCCCGGCCCGCGCAGCCGACGGCGGGCGGGCAGGCGGCGCCGGTGGGGCCGGTGGCGCTGCTGAGCGCGGTCGATGTACGGCGGGGCCGCCGCCCCGTCCTGCGGGACGTGGGGCTCGACGTGACCGCCGGCGAGGCGGTGGCGCTGATGGGGCGGAACGGGGCGGGCAAGTCCACCCTGCTGCGCACCCTGGTCGGGATGCACCGCCCCGCGACCGGCCGCGTCGCGGTCGACGGCGCGGACCCCGCACGCACCGCCCCCAAGGAGTTGCTGCGCCACGTCGGCCTGGTGCCGCAGGACCCCCGGGACCTGCTGTACGCGGAGACCGTGGACGCCGAGTGCGCAGCCGCCGACCGGGACGCCGGGGCGGCGCCGGGCACGTGCCGCGCGCTGGTGGACCGGCTGCTCCCGGGGGTCGCCGGGGCGTCGCACCCCCGGGACCTCTCGGAGGGGCAGCGGCTGGTGCTCGCGCTGGCGGTGGTGCTGGCGGCGGAGCCACCGCTGCTGCTGCTGGACGAACCGACCCGCGGTCTGGACTACGCGGCCAAGGCACGGCTGGTGGAGGTGGTCCGGGAGCTGACCGGCGGCGGGCACGCCGTGGTGCTGGCCACCCACGACGTGGAGCTCGCCGCCGAGCTGGCCGACCGGGTGGTGGTGATGGCCGAGGGCGAGGTGGTCGCCGACGGTCCGACCGGGGAGGTGGTCACCGCCTCCCCGGCGTTCGCGCCGCAGGTCGCCAAGATCCTCGCGCCGACCGGCTGGCTGACCGTGGCGCAGGTGGCGGAGGCCCTCGCCCGCGACGGCGGCCCGGCCGAGGCCGCGGACGACGCGCGGACCACCAACGACGGCTCCGCGCACGACACCGGGGGTGCGGCGTGACCGCCCCGCCGCCCGGCGTCGGCGACCGGACGCGCGGCGGACCGGTCCGGCTGGGCGTCCGTTCGTGGGCCGCGATCGGCCTGCTGACGGCGATCGGTGTCGTGGCGTTCGGCTGGCCGCTGCTGGCCGACGAGTTGTCCGGGCTGGCGCACTCCGGGGACGCACCCTGGCTGTTCGCGCTGCTGCTGCCGCTGCTGCTCGCGGTGGTGGTGGCCGGGGTGTCCGAGGGCGGGCTGGACGCCAAGGCGGTCGCCATGCTCGGTGTGCTGGCGGCGGCCGGTGCCGCACTGCGCCCGCTGGGGGCCGGGACGGCCGGGCTGGAACCGATGTTCTTCCTCATGGTGCTCGCCGGGCGGGCGCTCGGGCCGGGGTTCGGTTTCGTCCTCGGCGCGGTGACGATCTTCGCCTCGGCGCTGCTGACCGGGGGCGTCGGGCCGTGGATGCCGTTCCAGATGCTCGCGATGGCGTGGGTGGCGATGGGCGCCGGAGTGCTGCCGGACGGCGGCCGGCTGCGGGGACGCGCCGAGCTGGTGCTGGTCGCCGCCTACGGAGCGGTCGCGGCCCTCGGCTACGGCCTGGTGATGAACCTCCAGGGCTGGCCCTACCTGGCGGGCATGGGCACGGGGATCTCCTTCGTGCCGGGGGATCCGCCCGTGGAGAACCTGCGCCGCTTCGCGGCCTACGCGACGGCGACCTCGCTGGGCTGGGACGTCACCAGGGCGGGGCTGACGGCGGTCCTGGTGCTGACCGTGGGCGGGCTGGTGCTGCGGGCGCTGCGCCGCGCGACGCGACGGGCCGCCTTCGACGCGCCCGTCGGCTTCGTACCACCGTCGGGCGGAGCGGGGGCCCGCCCGGCGGAGCCGACCGGGGGCGACGGCCCCTCCGGGGGTGCGTCCGGGCCTGTCGGGGCGCCGGGCACGCGCGCCGCCGAGCCGTGACGGGCGCCGGTGGCGGAGCCGTGACGGGCGGTGGCGGTGGCGCGTGCAACAGCGCGGGGCCAGGGCTCTGGCGTAGAGTGGCTGCCGTCTGAAGGGGAGTAGCTCTTCGCCGGACCGTCGACATACTGGCCCACCCGCCGTTCGCGGAGGTGGACCCGGCGCCCGGAGCGGGATGTCGCGCTGTGCGCGGCGCCCGCCAGCGAGACCTTCGGCTCAGCAGTGTCCATGACGCTGCCGTGCCGAAGCGCGCTCTCCCCGGGCCCGGTCGGCACGGCCCGACCGACGAGGTGTCCCACCCGTGTTCAGTTTCACCGTCGCCGCCGTGACCTTCGGCGTCGTCTTCCTCGCCGAGCTGCCGGACAAGACGGCGCTCGCCGGGCTGGTGCTCGGCACCCGCTACCGCGCTTCCTACGTCTTCGTGGGTGTCGCCGCGGCCTTCGCCTTCCACGTCGCCCTCGCCATCGCGGCTGGCTCTCTCCTGGGGTTGCTGCCGCAGCGGCTACTGGCGCTGATCGTCGGCCTGTTGTTCCTCGGCGGCGCCGTACTGCTGCTGCGCCAGAAGGACGAGGAGGAAGGCGAGGTCCGCAAGCCCGCCGACCAGTCGTTCTGGAAGGTCGCCGGCAGCGGCTTCATGTTGATCCTCATCGCCGAGTTCGGCGACCTGACGCAGATCATGACCGCCAACCTCGCCGCCCGCTACGACAGCCCGGTGTCGGTCGCCGTCGGCGCGGTGCTGGCGCTGTGGGCGGTCGCCGCCATCGGCATCCTCGGCGGTCGTGCGCTGATGAAGCGCGTCCCGCTCCGGCTCATCACCCGGGTCGCGGCCACGGTGATGGCGGTGCTGGGCATCTGGAGCCTGATCGAGTCCGTGAGGGGCTGACGCCGCCCCCGGGCGCGGCCGGACGTGCCGGCGCGGGGACGCCCCCCGCGCCGGGCTCGTCCGGCGCCACGGGCCACGGGACGGCGGGTCTCGGCCGGGCGGGTCTTCTCCTGCGGAACCCGACGCCGCGCGGGCGCACGAGGCCGTGGCAGCAGGCGGCGGGCCGGGCGGGAAGTGAGCGGGGTCAGGCCACGGTGAGGCGGACTCCGCCGTCGGGCAGCACCGTCACCGCCACCGCGGTCAGGTCCGGCACCGCCAGGTCGGGGGCGTGGGCGAGCGCGCGGGGCCCGATACCGAGGACCCGCATACCGGCGCCGCGTGCCGCGGCGATACCCGCGCCGGAGTCCTCCAGCACGACGCAGTCGGCGGGGTCGACACCCAGCTCGGCGGCGCCCTTCAGGAACCCCTCGGGGTCGGGCTTGCTGGCGCTGACCGACTCGGCGGTGAGGCGCGGCGAGGGGACGCGCAGTCCGGCGGCGGCCATGCGCCCTTCAGCGAGCGGAAGGTCGGCCGAGGTGACCAGGGCATGCGGGACCGCGGCGATGGCGGCGAGGAACGCGGCGGCGCCGGGGATCGGCACGACCCCCTCCATGTCGGCCTTCTCCTCGGCGAGCATCACCTGGTTCTCGGCGGCGTTTACCTCGGCGGGGCGGTCCGGGAGCAGCTCGGCCATGGTGGCGTGCCCCTGTCGGCCGTGGACCACGGAGAGGACGGCATCGCCGTCCATGCCCTGCCGGGCGGCCCAGCGGCGCCAGACCCGCTCCACCACGGCGTCGGAGTTGACGAGGGTGCCGTCCATGTCGAGCAGGAGGGCACGGGCGGTCAGTTCCTGGGTCGCCGGGTTCGCAGCGGTCACGTGGGCGGGCTCCTGGGGGTCGGGTACGGGGGCGCGGTGCACGGGGCACGACGGAACCAGAGCGGTTCCGCCCGAACGGTCGGGGACGGGCGGAACCACTTTGTATTGTCACGATACAAAAGCGTCGCCCGCGATGCCACCCCCGGGGGTGAACTCTCGGCGTACGCGAGGAGACGCACGCCCGCCGCGTCCGCCCCCGGCGCCGTCAGCCGGGGCCGGGGTCCGGTCCGCGGTCGGGGCGCCCGCCGCCGGAACCCGGCGCCGGGCGGCCACCGCTGTGCGCGGGTTCCCCGGCGGCGGCACTGCCGTCGCAGCGGTGCCACTCCGCGCTCGACCCGCCGAACTCGGTACTCAGGTCGCGGACCAGCCGCGTCAGATCCTGCGGACGGTCCGGGGTCCACCAGTCGCCGAGCAGCCGGGACAACTCCTCGTCCCGCGCCGCCAGTAGCCGCGAGGTGACCGTCCTCCCCCTCGCGGTCGCCACCAGTACGGTCCCTGCCCGCTCCCGGACCAGCAGCCCGCGTTCCTCCAGCTGCCGGACGGCGCCGTCCACGACGCCCGACGGCAGCGCGGTGCGCGCGGGCAGCGGGTCCGGCTCGACGAAGCCGTACCGGTTGACACGCAGCAGCAGCCAGCACGCCGCCGGCGTGAGGTCCGCCCCCGCCGTCACCCCGATGGAGCGGTAGAGGTCGCGACGGCCCGAACGGCTGGAGAGCGCCGACAGCGCCCTCGCGCACTCCTCACGGGAGGACCGCTCCACGGCCGTGGTGCCCAGCGTCTGGCTCCCCTCCGGCGCCGTGACGCTGCCGCGCAGCGGGTCGGGCCGCAGCAGCCACGCCAGCAGGTGTCCGATCAGCACCACCGGCACGGCGTAGAGGAACACCGCCGTGATGGCGTCCGAGTACGCCGACAGCACCCCGGTGCGGGCGCCCCCGCTGAGCTGCTCCACCCCGCGCGGGTCGTGCAGCAGCGAGTCCACGCTGACCCCGCCGGGCAGGGAGGCGCCCGCGAGCTCGGTGCGCAGGTTGTCCCCCAGCAGCCGCGCGAAGATGGCGCCGAAGACGGCGACGCCGAAGGCCGCGCCGACCGTGCGGAAGAAGGTGACCCCCGAGGTGGCCACGCCGAGGTTGCGGTACCGGACGGCGTTCTGCACGGCCAGCACCAGCACCTGGAGGACCATGCCCAGCCCCATGCCGAAGACGGCGAAGGTGAGGCTCATCCGGACGGTGCCCGTCTCCCGGTCCAGGGTGTGCAGCAGCAGCAGCCCGAGCGCGGTCACGGCGGTGCCGAGCACCGGGAAGATCTTCCAGTGCCCGGTGCGGGTGATGATCTGACCGGACAGTGTCGAGGTGACGAAGATGCCCGCGACCATCGGCAGCATGTGGACCCCGGACGAGGTGGGACTGACCCCGTGGACCACCTGGAGGAAGGTCGGCAGGTAGGTCATCGCACCGAACATCGCAAACCCGACGATGAACGCGATGCAGCAGCAGAGGGTGAAGGTGCGGACCGTGAACAGCGACGGCGGCAGCACCGGCTCCACCGCCCGCCGCTCGACGCGCACGAAGAGCGCCAGCGCCACCAGGGTGGCGGCGGAGAGCGTGAACGTCTGCCACGACAGCCAGGGCCAGGTGGTGCCGCCGAGCGAGGCGACGAGCACCAGACCTGCCGCCACCCCGGCGATCAGCCCGGTGCCCGCGTAGTCGATGGTGTGCCGCTCCCGTCGGACCGGCAGGTGCAGGACGGCTGCGATGACCACCAGGGCGAGGACGCCGAACGGCAGGTTGATGTAGAAAACCCACCGCCAGCTCAGGTGGTCGACGAAGAGCCCGCCGAGCAGCGGCCCCAGCACACTCGTCGTACCGAACACCGCGCCGAAGAGCCCCTGGTAGCGACCGCGCTCCCGGGGCGAGACCAGGTCCCCCACCATCGCCATCGACAGCACGATCAGGCCGCCGCCACCCAGCCCCTGGAGGAACCGGAACCCGATCAGCTCGGGCATGTTGCGGGCCGCGCCGCAGAGCATCGACCCCACGAGGAAGATGACCACGGCGATCTGGAAGAGGCGTTTGCGGCCGTAGAGGTCCCCGAGCTTCCCCCACAGCGGGGTCCCCGCCGTCGAGGCGAGGAGGTAGGCGGTGACCACCCAGGAGAGGTGGTCAATGCCGCCGAGATCGCTGACGATCGTGGGCAGCGCGGTGGCGACGATGGTCTGGTCGAGCGCGGCGAGGAACAGGCCGAGCATCAGGGCGCCCATCGAGACCCACAGGGTGCCGCGGCGCGTCTCCCGCTGCGGCTCCTCCTCCACCTCGGACGCCGGCTCCGTGGCCATGGGGCTCCTCCCGGGCGGGCAGGCACGGTTCACCACCGCACCCTGCGCGGACATCACCCACCATCCTGGGCCCAACCGGGAGAAACGGCCTCCCGGGCGGACGGCCCGTGAGAGCGCGCGCGGACGTCCGAGCAGGGCCCCGCTCCGGACGACCGGAGCCGGGCGTCCCGCCCGGACCGGATGCGTCGGGTGAGCGCGGACAGTTTCCGGGACGCCGACCGGCCCGGGACGGCGGGCGCCCCGGGCCGGTCTCGGCGTCAGCGGTTGAGGGGGCGGGCCTCCCGCACCGGCTCGTCGGCCGGGGCACGGAACGCGACCGGCCCACCGGGCAGCGCGCCGTCCCGCCCGATCACGGCC
>NZ_JAAVJB010000262.1 GCF_012034385.1 Streptomyces spiramenti | reverse complement strand
CGCCCGCGCCGGCCAGGTGGCCCCGGGCCTCCCGGTGCGCGCGACCACCCTGCGGGAGGACCCCGGCGACGCGCTGCCGCACGCGGCGTCGCACGCCGCGCTGCTCGTGGTGGGCACCGGCGGGAACCACGGCGTCCTTGCCGACATGCTGCGGGGCTCCGTCGGGCTGGCCGTCGCCAGCCGGGCGGACTGCCCGGTCGTCGTCGTCCCGGAGACCGCGGGCGGACCGGTCGCCCGGGAACCCGACCGGGCCCCCGAGGTGGTGCTGGGCGTCGGTGAGCGTGATCACGCCGCCGCCGCGCGGTTCGCCGCCGAGGCGGCCGTCCGCCGGGGATGCGTACTGCGCGCCGTCGCGGCGTGGCAGTCACCGCCGCTCGGAGTCGGGGACGTGCCGGTCGACGCGGCGGAGTGGCGGCTGGTCTACCGGGACCGCGCGGACCGGGCGCTCGACACCGCCCTCGCACCGGTGTCCGCGGCCCACCCCGGTCTCACCGTGCGACGCCACACGGAGGAGGGCAACAGCTCCCACGCGCTGCTCACGGCGGCGGAGGGTGCCACTCTGCTGGTGGTCGGCGCCGGCCGGGAGGTCACCGGCCGGTCGGGTCCGCACCTGGGCAGTGTGGCGCGGTCGGTGCTGCACCGGGCGCGCTGCCCGGTCGTCGTCGTCCCGGACGCCGAGGCCGACACCGCCGCCGGACCGGCCGGTGCCGAGGCGGCGTGACGGCCGAGACGGTCGGCACCGCGCGGCACTCACGTCTCCGATCTGCTCCGACCTGCTCCGACCTGCTCCGTCCGGCTCCGTCCGGCTCCGTCCGGCTCCGACCTGCTCCGTCCGGCTCCGTCCGGCTCCGTCCGGCTCCGACCTGCTCCGCCCGGCGGGGCGGTCACACCTGGACGTTGCCGGCCGCCTGGGCCACCGGAGGCGCGCTCCCCGCCGGCGCTGCATAGACTTATGCAGGTGGATACGGCGAGTATGCGGCTGCTGGCCCTCTTCGAGGGGCACCGGCTGACCCCGACTCAACGGCGGATCGCGCACTGCATGGTGCGGCAGGGGAACGAGGCGGCGTTCCTGTCCAGCGTCGAGCTGGCCGAACTGGCGGGCGTCAGCCAGCCCTCCGTCACCCGGTTCGCGGTGGCGCTCGGCTTCGACGGTTACCCCGCGCTGCGGCGGAAGCTCCGCGAGACGCTGCGCACGCCCGCCGACGGCGTCGCCGCGGACCCCGGCGCGGCGGCGGAAGACGTCGCGGACGCGCCCGATGGCACGGCACCGGCGCCACCGCTCAACGCCCACCAGCAGGCCGTGCACGCGGAGATCGCCAAGCTGCGCCAGCTCGCCGACCTGCTCGCGGACCCCGGACCCGTGGTCGAGGCGGGCCGCCGTCTCGCCGCCTCCCGCCCGCTCCCCGTCCTCGGGCTGCGGGCGGCGGCTGCCCAGGCGCGGGGCTTCTCCTACTTCGCCGCCAAGGTCCACCCCGACGTCCGGGTCCTCGACGAGGGCGGCACCATGCTCGCCGACCGGCTGGACGCCGCCGTCGCCGCGGGGGCGACGGAGCTGCTCTGCTTCGCGCTGCCCCGCTACCCGGCCGAGGTCGCCGAGGCGCTCGACGTGGCGCGCACCGCGGGGCTCGGCGTGGTGATCGTCGCGGACGGCGCGTTCGTCCCGGTGGTGAACTCCGGGGACCTGCTGCTGCCCGCCGCCGTCGGGCGGGCGCTCACCTTCGACACCGCCTGCGCACCGATGATGCTCGGCCGGGTGCTGCTGGAGACGATGTGCGACGCGCTGCCGCAGGCCCAGGCGCGCCTGGAGCGGTTCGACGCCCGAGCGGCCGAGCGCGGGCTCTTCCTGGAGTGAGGGGGCCTGCCGCGGGCGGGGCCTCAGCTCCGGCCTCACCTCCGTAGGGCCGGAGCCCGCCCGACGGTGCGAGCGACGGGAGTTGCGCAGACGTTGTTGACTGAAGATATTCAGTCCGTAGAGTGAGTGAATACTACTCGTCAGGCACCGTCATCGGCCCGAGCCCCACGGCCGCGGCACCCGCCCGGGCCACCGGACGAACCCCGCGCCCCCGGCCCGGACCGGCACCCGGGAGGCAGCGGCCATGTCAGGACCCCGACCCGTACGCGCCCCGCGCGGCAACCAGCTCACCACCCTCGGATGGCAGCAGGAAGCCGCGCTGCGGATGCTCCAGAACAACCTCGACCCCGAGGTCGCCGAACACCCCGACCAGCTCGTCGTCTACGGCGGCACCGGCCGCGCCGCGCGCGACTGGCCGTCCTTCGACGCCATGGTCCGCACCCTGCGCACCCTCAAGCAGGACGAGACGATGCTCGTCCAGTCGGGCCGCCCCGTCGGCGTCCTCACCACCCACGAGTGGGCGCCGCGCGTGCTGCTCGCCAACTCCAACCTCGTCGGCGACTGGGCCAACTGGGAGGAGTTCCGCCGCCTGGAGCACCTCGGCCTCACCATGTACGGCCAGATGACCGCCGGTTCCTGGATCTACATCGGCACCCAGGGCATCCTCCAGGGCACCTACGAGACCTTCGCCGCCGTCGGCGCCAAACTCGCCGAGACCCGCGGCGGCGACGGTTCGCTGGCCGGGACCATCACCCTCACCGCCGGGCTCGGCGGCATGGGCGGCGCCCAGCCGCTCGCCGTCACCATGAACGGCGGCGTCGCGCTCTGCATCGACTGCGACCCGCGCGCCATCGACCGCCGCATCGAGCACCGCTACCTCGACGTCCGCGCCGACTCCCTCCAGCACGCGCTGCGCCTGGCCACCGACGCCCGCGACAAGCGCGAACCGCTCTCCATCGGCGTCCTCGGCAACGCCGCCGAGCTGCTGCCCCGGCTGCTCGCCGACGGCGCGCCCATCGACATCGTCACCGACCAGACCAGCGCCCACGACCCGCTGGCCTACCTGCCGACCGGAGTGGCCTTCGAGGAGATGGCGACCTACGCCGCCGAGAAGCCCGCCGACTTCACCCAGCGGGCCCGGGAGTCCATGGCCCGCCACGTCGAGGCCATGGTCGGCTTCCAGGACGCCGGGGCCGAGGTCTTCGACTACGGCAACTCGATCCGCGGCGAGGCCCGGCTCGCCGGGTACGGCCGGGCCTTCGACTTCCCCGGCTTCGTCCCCGCCTACATCCGCCCGCTGTTCTGCGAGGGCAAGGGCCCCTTCCGGTGGGCCGCCCTCAGCGGCGACCCCGCCGACATCGCGGCCACCGACCGGGCCGTACTGGACCTGTTCCCCGAGAACGAGCAGCTGGCGCGCTGGATCCGGCTGGCGGGGGAGCGCGTCACGTTCCAGGGGCTGCCCGCCCGGATCTGCTGGCTCGGCCAGGGCGAGCGCGACCGGGCCGGGGAGCGGTTCAACGACATGGTCGCCTCCGGCGAGATCAGCGCCCCCCTCGCCATCGGCCGCGACCACCTCGACACCGGCTCCGTCGCCTCCCCGTACCGCGAGACCGAGGCGATGGCCGACGGCTCCGACGCCATCGCCGACTGGCCGCTCCTCAACGCCATGGTCAACGTCGCCTCCGGCGCCTCGTGGGTCTCGATCCACCACGGCGGCGGCGTCGGCATGGGCCGCTCGCTGCACGCGGGACAGGTCACGGTCGCCGACGGGACCCCGCTGGCGGGCGAGAAGATCCGCCGCGTCCTCACCAACGACCCGGGCACCGGCGTCATCCGCCACGTCGACGCCGGCTACCCCGAGGCGGAGGAGACCGCCCGACGGGAGGGCGTCCGCATCCCCATGCGGGAGGGCGACACCCCGGACGCGACCGGCGCCCCCGCCGGGGAGGCCGGCCGATGAGCCCCGCCGGCTTCCACGAGATGTGGCGCGACCTGCTCCCGGTCGGCCGCGACACCGCCTCCGGCGGCTACCGCCGCTACGCCTGGTCCGGCGCCGACGCCGACTGCCGCGCCTGGTTCCGCGCCCAGGCCGAGGACCGCGGGCTGCACTACGAGACGGACCGCAACGGCAACCAGTGGGCCTGGCTCGGTGACCCGAACGGGAACGACGCCGTCGTCACCGGCTCCCACCTGGACTCCGTCCCCGACGGCGGTGCCTTCGACGGGCCCCTGGGCGTGGTTTCCGCCTTCGCTGCCGTCGACGGCCTCCTCGCCCGCGGCGCCCGCCCCACCCGGCCGGTCGCGGTGGTGAACTTCGGCGACGAGGAGGGCGCCCGCTTCGGCCTCGCCTGCGTCGGCTCCCGTCTCAGCGCCGGACGGCTCGCCCCCGAGGACGCGCACCGCCTCACCGACGCCGACGGCGTCACCCTCGCCACCGCTATGGAACGCGCCGGCCACGACCCCGCCGGCATCGGCCCCGACCCCGAACGCCTCGCCCGCATCGGCGCCTTCGTCGAGCTCCACGTCGAGCAGGGCCGGGCGCTCGCCGACACCGACCACGCCGTCGGCGTCGCCTCCGCCATCTGGCCCCACGGCCGCTGGCGTTTCGACTTCCACGGCGAGGCCAACCACGCCGGCACCACCCGGCTGGCCGACCGCCACGACCCGATGCTGACCTACGCCAACACCGTCCTCGCCGCCCGCAAGAAGGCGCGCCTCGCCGGGGCGCTGGCCACCTTCGGCAAGGTCGGAGTCGAACCCAACGGCGTCAACGCGATCCCCTCGCTCGTCCGGGGCTGGCTCGACTCCCGCGCCGCCGACCAGGAGACCCTGGACCGCGTCGTCGCCGAGATCCGGGCCGCCGCCGAGGAACGCGGCGGCCGTGACGGCGTCCGGGTCGAGGTCACCCGCGAGTCCTTCACCCCCGTCGTGGAGTTCGACAACGCGCTGCGCGACCGGCTCGCCGGCCTCCTCGGCGGCGACCGGCCCGACGCGGTGCCCGTCCTGCCCACCGGAGCGGGACACGACGCCGGAATCCTGTCCTCCGAGCTCCCCAGCGCGATGATGTATGTGAGGAACCCGACCGGCGTCTCCCACTCGCCCGCCGAGAGCGCCGACGAGGACGACTGCACGGCCGGGGTCACCGCACTCACCGAGGTGCTGGAGGGACTGGCATGTCGCTGACCCCGCAGACCTACTGGGCCGAACACGCCTGGATCGACCACGAGGTACGGCCTGCCGTCCTCGTGACCGCCGACGCCGACGGACGGATCGACACCGTCACCCCCGGCGTGACCGAACCACCACCCGGGGCGGTCCCGCTGCACGGCCTCACCCTCCCCGGCCTCGCCAACGCCCACAGCCACGCCTTCCACCGGGCCCTGCGCGGCACCTCCCAGGCCATGCCCGGCCGCACCGGCGCGCCGGGTGGCGACGCGGCGGCCACCGGGAGCTTCTGGACCTGGCGCGAGACGATGTACGCCGTCGCCGACCGCCTCACCCCCGAGAGCTACTACGAGCTCGCACGGGCCGTCTACGCCGAGATGGCGCTCGCCGGCATCACTGCCGTCGGGGAGTTCCACTACCTGCACCACACGCCCGGCGGCGTCCGTCACCAGGACCCCAACTCCATGGGCGCCGCCCTCGCCGCCGCGGCCGACGCCGCCGGTATCCGCCTCACCCTGCTCGACACCTGCTACCTCTCCGCGGGGTTCGGCGCCCCGCCCGGCCCGACGCAGACCCGGTTCAGCGACGGTGACGCCCTCGCCTGGGCCCGGCGGGTCGACGCGCTCGACCTCGGCGCGGACACCGTCATCGGCGCCGCCGTGCACTCCGTGCGCGCCGTCCCCGCAGACCAGCTGTCCGTCGTCGGCGACTGGGCGCGCGAGCGGGGCGCGCCCCTCCACGTCCACCTCTCCGAGCAGCCCGCCGAGAACGCGGACTGCCTCTCCCACCACGGCCGGACCCCGGCCCGGCTGCTCGCCGACCACGGCCTCCTCGGCCCGGCCACCACCGCCGTCCACGCCACCCACCTCACCGCTGCCGACATCGCCCTCCTCGGCACCACCTCCACCGGCGTCTGCATGTGCCCCACCACCGAACGCGACCTCGCCGACGGCATCGGGCCCGCCGTCGCCCTCCGGGACGCGGGCAGCCCGATCTCGCTCGGCAGCGACAGCCACGCCGTGATCGACCTGCTGGAGGAGGCCCGCGCCGTCGAGCTCGACGAACGCCTGCGCACCGGCCGCCGCGGGCACTGGACCGCCCACGAGCTGCTCACCGCGGCGACCCGCCACGGGCACGCCGCCCTCGGCCGCCCCGACGGCGGACGGCTGGCGCCCGGCGCGCCCTGCGACCTGGCGACCGTCGCGCTCGACAGCGTCCGCACCGCCGGTACCCGCCCGC
>NZ_JAAVJB010000261.1 GCF_012034385.1 Streptomyces spiramenti | reverse complement strand
GAGGGCATGTCGCGCGAGGAGGCCCGGACGCTCCTGGTCGCGGCCGGGATGAGCGAACCCCACGCCCACGGCGCGGTCACCTCGGCGGCGCGGCCGCCCGGCGCTCGGGGTGCGGTGCGCCGCATTACTCGATGACCAGCTCTTCGAAGGTGATGGTGACGGTCTCGGTGAGGGCGGAGGCGTCGCCGGCCTTGACCGTGCTGGTGTCGATCTTGCTGCACCAGGCGTTGCGCATGTTGTAGCGCTTCACCTCGGTGTTCTGGTAATCCATCATGATGATCGACGCGTTCTTCCGCGCCGTGCCCATGTCGCCGGCGATGGAGTCGTTGATCCACTGCGTGAAGGCCGGGGACTCCGTCATACCGCGGACGACGGTGCAGGTGCCGTTCTTCTTCACGCCGGGCAGGTTCCGGATCACGGGCGGGCCGTTGGCGGAGTTCTGCTGGTAGGTGATGACGTCCTGCTCCATGGACAGTCCGCTCACCTCCGCCAGGTACTCCACCATGACCCCGTCGATCTGGAGGCCGAAGTTGTGTGATGTGAGGCTGTCACCCTGCTGGAGACTCATGTGCTCGCTGTCCTTCTCGGGGTCTCGCGCCCGCGCGGTGGGCGGCGGGGCGGGGCGGGGGTGGTGCTGCGGTGCGGGTCCGGTCGGTGACCGGCCCGGGCGCTGCGGCCGAGCCGGTCACCGGAACGGGTGCTGCTACTCCTCCAGTTCGCCGCTGCCGCTGGAGAACTGGGCCAGGCGGAAGATCACGAACTCGGCGGGCTTGACCGGCGCGACGCCGATCTCGCAGATGACGCGACCGAGGTCCACCGACTCCTGCGGGTTGGTCTCCTCGTCGCACTTGACGTAGAAGGCCTGCTCGGGGCGGGCACCGAAGAGGGCGCCGCTGCGCCACTCGTTGACCAGGAACGCCGAGGCGTTGCGCCGGATCCGGGCCCACAGCGCGTGGTCGTTGGGCTCGAACACCACCCACTGGGTGCCCAGCAGGATGGACTCCTCCAGGTAGTTGAAGTACCGGCGGATGTTGAGGTAGCGCCAGGCCGGGTCGGAGGAGAGGGTGCGGGCGCCCCAGACGCGGATGCCCCGGCCGGGGAAGGCGCGGATGCAGTTGACGCCGATGGGGTTGAGCAGGTCCTGCTCACCGCGGGTGATCTGGATCTGCAGGTCCACCGCGCCGCGGACGACCTCGTTGGCGGGGGCCTTGTGGACACCGCGCTCGAAGTCGTTGCGGGCCCAGATGCCTGCCATGTGGCCGCTCGGCGGGACCATGCGCGCCCGGCCGGTCGCCGGGTCGAAGCTCTTGATCCACGGGTAGTACATGGCGGCGTACTTGGAGTCGTAGCCCGCGGTCTCCTGCCGCCAGACGCGCACCTGGCGCGCATTGAGCTGCGGCGGGGGGTCGATGATGGCGACGCGGTCGCCCATCAGCTCGCAGTGCGCGATCAGGCCGAGCTGGACGGCCTTCACCGACTCCTCGTCGATGGCGCCGCGTTCGTAGGCGGCCATCAGGTCCGGGACCGCGACCATGGAGATCTCGTCGATCGCCTCCAGGCCGCCGAAGCCGGTGCGGTCCGAGGAGTCGCCGAGGTAGTCGCCGGGGCCGGCGTGGCTGCGGTCGGCGGGCTCGTCCGCGGTCTGGACAGCGCCGCTCCGGGGAGCGGGCAGCGTCACCGACTGGTTCTCGGGTCGCGCCAGCTGCCCCGCGGGGGCGGCCTCGGTGACGCCGATGAGCTTGGAGCGCTCCTTGACCTGGTTGACGACGTAGGCGCGGTTGCTCTTCTTGGCGGAGACGTCGAAGGACTCCACCGGCTTGCCGTCGTCCTTGACGGTCAGGGTGAACCGGTCGGCGGGGCCCTCACCGGCGGTGTCCGTGACCTCGACGCTCAGCCGCTCGGCGTCGGCCGCGGGCAGGGCGTGCACGGTGAAGGTGCCGAGCTCGGCCGGGGCGCCGGCGGTGATCGCGACCGGGGCGGCGGGCGTCGCGGCGGCGGGGGCCTCGGGGCCGCCACCGACACGGACCACGTAGGCGGCGGAGCCGCCGTTGTTGAAGAAGCCGTACACGGAGTGGGCGAGGTAGTACCCGTCCGTGAACTCCCCGAAGGACGCGACGTACTGACTCCAGTTCGTCACCAGCGTCGGCTCGTTCAACGGGCCGGTCGGGGCGAGCCCGACGAAGGCCGCCACCGAGGTGCCCACCCCCTCGATGGGACGCGAGCCGCTGGCCACCTCCTCGACGTAGACGCCGGGTGACAGATAGGACGGCATGTTCTGCTCTCTTCCGGGGTACGAGTGAGGAACGTTCTTCAGCCTCGCGCGTGCCCGCATGCCACCGAAACGGCCTTCAGTACCGTGTTCGGGGCAACTTTTGTGCCTGTCGGGGCAGATGCATGCCAACTCTGCCCTCCGGGGCAGGGCTCCCTGCACCACCGGCTGCCCCCGGATCCCTGGTCGCGACAGCCGCCGCGGCGGACACTGCGGAGGAGCTCCGGAACGTCGTGCTCAGAGCGGCGCCGACCGGCAGCGACGGGCTCTCCCGCACCGCCGCGACGACCGGCGGGTCCGTCCCGCGGGCGTTCCTGGGGGCGCGCCGGGGACCGTGTCGGCCTGACGCCCATTCGGGCAAGCGACGCACAACAGGGCAACCCCGCAAGCCTTTTCGGTCACCAGCTCTGCCCGGCGGCTTCCACGGATGATGTGGACGCGCCGCTAGCGTGCGAGGAGTGACCCTGTGGACCTCCCTGGAACCTGCCTCCGCCACCGTCGATCCCGGCGCCGTCACCCAGGTGCGGCTTCGGGTGCGGAACACCGGCGACGTCGTGGACGAGTACCGATTCGAGCCGGTGGGCGCCGTGTCGCCCTGGACGACGGTGGAGCCGCAGACGCTGCGGCTCTATCCGGGCACGACGGGGACGGTGCAGCTGACCTTCGCCCCGCCGCGCAGCCCCGACGCCACCGCCGGCCCCAACCCCTACGCGGTGCGGATCACCCCCACCGAACACCCGGAGGCCGTAACGGTTCCCGAGGGGAACCTGACCATCACCCCCTTCACCGAGGTACGGGCCGAGCTGGTGCCACCGGTCGTCAAGGGCTGGTTCCGCGGTCGCCCGCAACTGGCGGTCGACAACCTCGGCAACACCCGCTTCACCGCCTCCGTCAGCGGCGTCGGCAACGGCGACCAGCTCTCGTTCCAGCTCCACCCGAGCAACATCCAGGTGGAGCCGGGCCGCGCGGCGTTCGTGCAGACGACGATCAAGCCCCGTGAGGCCATCTGGTTCGGCAGCGCCGAGGAGCATCCCTACCGGCTGGAGCTCCAGCGCTCGCAGGCGGACCCCGTCCAGGTGGAGGGCACCTTCCACCAACGCGGCCTGTTGCCCGCGTGGCTCGCCACCGCGATAGGGCTGATGGCAGCCCTCACCCTCGCCTTCGTCATCCTGTGGATCACCCACAACCCCGTGGCGAAGACCCGCGCCGGCGAGTTCGGCGAGGTCGGTGAGTCCGCGCCGTTGGACCCGCGGCCCGACGTCGAGCCGGAGCTCCCGGCGGAGGCAGCGGCCCCGCCCCCGCCGGAGCCCCCGCCGGTCGAACCGCCGCCGCTCCTGCCATCCGAGGAACTCGTGTCACCGGACGGTGCCGGCGGCGACGGCGGAGGCGGAGGCGGAGGCGAGGAGGAGGAAGAGGAGACGGGCCACCCACTGCTCCCCGCCAAGGAGATCCTCCTCTACAACGTCCACACCGAGCTGTGCGCGGGGCTGCCCGGCGAGGGCCCGGGAGAGCCCAACGGACGGGTCGTCCAGAAGGAGTGCGACACCGAGGACGTGAACCAGCGCTGGGACCTGGAGGTCACACACGACGAGGCGGGGCCGGGCGGTACCCAGCTCTTCGTCATCCGCAACGTGGCCGACGGGCTCTGCATGGACCTCCCGGGCACGGGCGGCCAACCCATCCGGACCCGCGTCGGCGAGTGGTACTGCGACCGCACCTTCGACAACAACCAGCTGTGGTGGCTGGACGAGCCGGAGCACGGCGACTTCTGGATCCGGAGCATGTCCAGCAACAGCCTGTGCCTGGAGGTGGGCGGCAACCGCAGCACCACCGTGGGCGCCAGCATCATGATCCACGAGTGCGGTGAGGGCACGGACGACCGGGAGTGGCAGATCTACAACGAGGAGGAGGCCGAGAGGCTCTGACCCTCGGCCCGGCCCCGGACGCACGGGAGGCCCGCGGCGCCCGCTGGAACCCAAGCACCCGGCGGGCGTCGCGGGCCTCCCGCGTCTCCGGAGGAGCACCAGCGGAGTCCGACCGGCACACGCGGTCGAGCCGCACCTGTCGGGCACGCCCGCCCGAGAAGGCCGCCCGGAGGAGGTCCGGCGCGGTCCACTTCGGCGAAGACCGAGGCGACCGCTACCAGTTGCCCTCTCCGGGGACCAGCCGGCCCGCCTTGCGGTACTCGCGCCGGGCACCCTCCAGCAGGTCCTCCTGAGTGACCTGCTCACCCCGGGTGGCGGCGAGGTAGGCCGCCGTCACCACCGCGCTGCGGATGGAGCCGCCGGCCAGCTCGAAGGTGTCGGCCAGCGCCTCCGGCCGGATGCCGTCGACCCTCGGCACGTGCTTGAGCCCGTGGTGCCAGAGCGCGAGCCGCTGCGCCGCGTCGGGGAACGGGAAGTCGACCACCATGTCGAGCCGCCGGGTGAAGGCGTCGTCGATGTTGGAGCGGAGGTTGGTGGTCAGCAGGGCGATCCCGTCGAACGACTCCAGCCGCTGGAGCAGATAGGCCGACTCCAGGTTGGCGTAGCGGTCGTGGGAGTCCTTGACCTCGGACCGCTTCCCGAAGACGGCGTCCGCCTCGTCGAACAGCAGGACGGCGTCGGTGCGGTCGGCCTCGGTGAAGATCCGCTCCAGGTTCTTCTCGGTCTCGCCGACGTACTTGTCCACCACCGACGACAGCTGCACGACGTAGAGATCCAGACCGAGTTCGGCGGCGACCACCTCCGCCGAGAGCGTCTTCCCTGTGCCGGACTCGCCGGCGAACATGCCGAGCACTCCCCTGCCACGGCCGCCACCGGCGCTCAACCGCCAGTCGCCGAGGACGAGTTCTCGATGACGGGCGCGGGAGGCCAGCTCGCGCAGGTCCGTCAGCGGCCGGTCCGGCAGGACGAGGTCTCCCCAGTCGACGTCCGGCCGGATCCGGCGGGCGTGCTGCTCCAGCCCGGAGGCCGACTGCTGCCGGGCCGCCCGGCGCAGGTGGCCCGCGTCCAGGGGGACGCCCTCGAAGTGGGCGAGGTCGAGCGCGGCCCGCGCCGCGCGGTGCACCCGCTCGCCGCCGAGCCGGTACGGGGCGACCGTCACCGCCAGGTCGAGGTGGTCCCCGGCGGGGCCGAGCGCGGCGGACCAGTCGAGGACGCCCGCGGCGGCCCGGCGGGGCGCGTCGACGACCAGCGGGTCCCGGCGGCACCACTGCGGGTCGTAGGGCCGCTTGTCCGCCACCAGGACCGTCACGTCGTCCTGTCCGACGAGCGTCGCCAGCAGCTCGGCCGGCTTCTCCGGCAACGCCGGCAGGACCACCGCGGCACCCAGGAGCCGGGCCTCGCGCAGCAGTTCCCGCGCGTACTCGGCGGGGCCGTCGTAACAGAGCGTCGGCGCGTCGGTGGCGCGCAGCGCAGCCAGCGCGCAGCCGAGGCCGTCGCCCTCCCGGTGCTCCCGGAGGTAGACGGTGGCCGGGCCGCGTCCCAGCAGAGCGGAGAGCAGCGCCGGTACTCCCTCGGTGCCGGCGTGCGACGGGGGCGGGGTGCGCAGATGCGGGGCGAGGGTCGAGTCGGGTGTGTCGTCACCCAGCAGGTGTGAGACGAGCCGTTCCGGAACGCGCAACCCGCGCCCGAGGAAGGGGCGTTCGGGGTCCTCGATCTCGACGAGCCCCAGGGAGGCCAGTGGTCCGGCGGGGTGCAGCCGCGCGCGGGCGTCCGCGTCGTGGGGCTCCGCGCCGCAGAGGTCGAGCGCGAGTCCCACGGTGGCGCGGCGGCGACTGACGTCGTCGTTGAGGTAGCCGTAGAGACCCTCGAAGTCGCGGTCGACCTCGGGGGCGAGGGCGAGCAGCAGGATCGCGGTGTCGAGCGCCGACAGTCCGCAGCGGGCCGCGAGTGCGCCGAGCCGGTCCGCCACTGCGGGGCGTCGCCGGCCCGGCGGTCCCCCGACCGCCTCGACGGCCGGGGCGTCCGGGGCGGTCGGCGGGTGGTCGCCGTCCGGGGCGGCCCGG
>NZ_JAAVJB010000260.1 GCF_012034385.1 Streptomyces spiramenti | reverse complement strand
GCCGAGCGCGGGCAGGGCCCCGCCGCGCCGTCGCCACCGACGATCCCGCCGCCCCCTGCCGCGCCGCCGACTGCCACCGGCCCGTCCTCGCCCTCGGCCCGTCCGGTACCCGGCACCTCCCCCGCGCGGTCCGTGTCCGATGCCGCGCCCGACCACGGGACACCCGGCCCCGTGCCACTGCGGGGCCGCTCTGCCCCGCCACGGCGCGGCGGGGCCGTCCCGGGCCCCGGCAGGCGACCGTGCCCCCGGGGCGGGCGGCGCACCCGCTCCGACGGTGTACCGCCCGGGGCCCGCGCGGCGGAGGCACTGCTGCGCCAGGCCGACGTCGCCCTCTCGGAGGCGAAGCGGTCCGGTCGGCCCGGCGTGGAGGTCTACGACCGGTCGCGGGACCGCCACACCCCGGGGCGACTCGCGCTGCTGGGAGATCTCCGCGCCGCTCTGGAGAGCGGCCAGGTGCGCCTCCACTACCAGCCGAAGGTGCGGTTCGACGGCTCCGTCGCCGGGCTGGAGGCACTTGTGCGCTGGGACCACCCCGAGCGCGGCAGGGTCGCCCCGGACGAGTTCATCGCCGTCGCCGAGTCTTCCGGCCTCATGCCCCGACTGACCGACTACGTCCTGGAGACGGCGCTGGCGCAGGTCGCGCGGTGGCGGTCCGAAGGCATCGCCGTCCCCGTCGCCGTCAACGTCTCACCCCGCGACGTGCACACCCCCGGTTTCGCCGGGGCCGTCGCGGCGCGCCTCGCCCGCCACGGCGTTCCCGCGGGAGCGCTCCAACTGGAGATCACCGAGCACGTGCTGCTGGACGACCCGCAGCAGGCGGCGGACACCCTGGCGGGGCTCACCGGCCACGGCGTCCGGATGTCCCTCGACGACTTCGGCACCGGCTACTCCTCCCTCGTCCACCTGCGCCGCCTCCCGGTGAGCGAGCTGAAGATCGACCGTGCCTTCGTCGCCCGTCTCGCCGAGGACGGGGAGGACGCGGAGATCGTCCGCTGCACGGTGGAGCTCGCCCACTCCCTGGGGCTGGCGGTGGTCGCCGAGGGAGTCGAGGACGGCGAGACCTGGAACAGGCTCCGGGACCTCGGGTGCGACGCGGTCCAGGGCTGGCTGCTGTCACCGGCCATGCCCGCGGCGGAGACCACCAGTTGGCTCCGCGACCACCACACACCCGCCGCCCCCGCGTCCGGCGGGGTGTCCGTGGCCGCCGGCGAAACCGGGCCGGCCGTCGGACCGTGCCTCGGACCGGCCCCCGACCGGGCCGACCCCGCGCGCCCGTCCCCGTAGGACGACGAACCCGGTCCGCCGCCCGGCGGACCGGGTCGGGTCCGCAGGCGTGCGCGGGCCCGGTCGGGCACCCCATAGGATTGGAGGCTCAACCCAGCCCTCGACACAGCAATGAGGATCGCCGCATGCCTGGCATCACGCGCGAGGAGGTCGCCCACCTCGCTCGGCTGGCGCGTCTGGAGCTGTCCAGCGAAGAGCTCGACCACTTCGCCGGTCAACTCGACGACATCATCGGAGCGGTCGCAGCCGTCTCCGACGTCGCCGGAGAGGACGTCCCGCCGACCTCCCACCCGCTGCCGCTGACCAACGTCATGCGACCGGACGAGGTCCGTCCGAGTCTGCCCCCCGAGCAGGTGCTCTCGCAGGCGCCCGCAGCCGAGCAGCAGCGTTTCAAGGTGCCCCAGATCCTGGGGGAGGAGTGACCGCCATGACCGATCTGACCAGGCTCACCGCAGCCGAGACCGCCGCACGGATCGCCGCGGGCGAGCTCACCGCGGTCGAGGTGGCCGAGGCTCACCTGGCGCGCATCGAGGCCGTCGACGAGAAGGTCCACGCCTTCCTCCACGTCGACCGGGAGGGCGCCCTCGCCCAAGCCCGCGCCGTCGACGCCCGCCGCGAGGCCGGCGAGGAACTCGGCCCGCTGGCCGGCGTCCCCCTCGCCCTCAAGGACATCTTCACCACCGAGGGCGTGCCGACCACCGTCGGCTCCAAGATCCTCGAAGGCTGGATCCCGCCCTACGACGCCACCGTGACCCGGCGTCTGAAGGACGCGGGCGTGGTCATCCTCGGCAAGACCAACATGGACGAGTTCGCCATGGGGTCCTCCACCGAGAACAGCGCCTACGGCCCCACCGGGAACCCGTGGGACCTCACCCGCATCCCCGGCGGCTCCGGCGGCGGTTCCTCCGCCGCCATCGCCTCCTACCAGGCGCCGCTCGCCATCGGCACCGACACCGGCGGCTCCATCCGGCAGCCGGCCGCCGTCACCGGCACCGTCGGCGTCAAGCCGACCTACGGCGGGGTCTCGCGCTACGGCATGGTGGCCTTCTCGTCCTCGCTCGACCAGGGCGGCCCCTGCGCCCGCACCGTCCTCGACGCGGCGCTGCTCCACGAGGTCATCGCCGGTCACGACCCGCTGGACTCGACCTCCATCGACGCACCCGTGCCCGACGTGGTCGAGGCCGCCCGCAACGGCACCGTCGCCGGTCTGCGGGTCGGCGTCATCAGCGAGTTCCGCGGCGAGGGCTACCAGGCCGGGGTCATGCAGCGGTTCGACGAGACCGTCGAGCTCCTCCGCGAGCTGGGTGCCGAGGTCGTCGAGCTGTCGTGCCCGTCGTTCACCAAGGCGCTCGCGGCGTATTACCTCATCGCGCCCTCGGAGTGCTCCTCCAATCTCGCGCGCTTCGACGCGATGCGCTACGGCCTGCGCACCGGCGACGACGGCACCCGCTCCGCCGAGGAGGTCACCTCGCTGACCCGCGAGGCGGGCTTCGGCGACGAGGTCAAGCGCCGCATCATGCTGGGCACCTACGCGCTCTCCTCCGGCTACTACGACGCCTACTACGGCAGCGCGCAGAAGGTCCGCACCCTGATCACGCAGGACTTCGCGCGTGCCTTCGAGCAGGTCGACGTCGTGATCTCGCCGACCACGCCCACCACCGCCTTCCCCATCGGCGAGCGCGCCGACGACCCGATGGCGATGTACCTGGCCGACCTGTGCACCATCCCCTCCAACCTCGCCGGCAACGCGGCCATGTCGCTCCCGTGCGGCCTGGCTCCGGAGGACGGACTGCCCGTCGGTCTTCAGATCATCGCTCCGGCGATGGCCGATGACCGGTTGTACCGCGTGGGTGCGGCCGTCGAAGCCGCTTTCCTGGCACGGTGGGGGCATCCCATCCTGGAGGAGGCACCAGCCCTATGAGCAAGCCCAAGTCGAAGCTCGGCGTCTACATCTCCATCGGCACCTCGGTGTTCGGTGTGATCGGCATCGCCAAGCAGCTGCGCAGCGCCCGTGAGGACCACGACACGCTCCAGTTGGTCGACGGCATCGTCTCCGCTGCCGCCGTCATCACCGGTGTGGCGCTGCTCGGTCGCGAACTGCGCCGCATGAACGAGGACATTCACGATGTCCTCTCCGATTGACCCGCTCCGGGCGCGGGGCCCCCGTCACCGGCGGGCCGCCCACCCCCGCAGCCGAGAGGTACAACCCCGTGACAGTCATTGACCTGGTGTCGTACGAGGACGCGCTCGCGACCTACGACCCCGTCATGGGCCTTGAGGTCCATGTCGAGCTCGGCACCAAGACCAAGATGTTCTGCGCCTGCGCCACCGCGCTCGGCGCGGCGCCCAACAGCCAGACCTGCCCGGTCTGCCTCGGTCTGCCCGGCGCGCTGCCCGTCGTGAACGCGGTCGGTGTGGAGTCGGCGGTCCGTATCGGCCTCGCGCTGAACTGCGAGATCGCCACCTGGTGCCGCTTCGCCCGGAAGAACTACTTCTATCCGGACATGCCCAAGAACTTCCAGACCTCGCAGTACGACGAGCCGATCGCCTTCAACGGCTACCTCGACGTACAGCTGGAGGACGGCGAGATCTTCCGAGTGGAGATCGAGCGCGCCCACATGGAGGAGGACACCGGCAAGTCCACCCACGTGGGTGGCGCCACGGGTCGCATCCACGGCGCCTCGTACTCCCTGCTGGACTACAACCGCGCCGGTATCCCGCTGATCGAGATCGTCACCAAGCCGATCACCGGCGCGGGGGCCGCGCCCCCGAGATCGCCCGTGCCTACGTCGCGGAACTGCGCGAACTGATCCGTGCGCTCGGCGTCTCGGACGCCCGCATGGAGATGGGCCAGATGCGGTGCGACGTCAACCTGTCGCTCCGGCCCCACGGCACCGAGAAGTTCGGCACCCGCAGCGAGACCAAGAACGTCAACTCGCTGCGCAGCGTGGAGCGCGCCGCCCGTTTCGAGGTCCAGCGGCACGCGGCGGTCCTCTCCGGGGGCGGCACCATCGTGCAGGAGACGCGCCACTTCCACGAGGAGGACGGCAGCACCACCTCCGGCCGGGTCAAGGAGGAGGCGGAGGACTACCGCTACTTCCCCGAGCCCGACCTGGTGCCGGTCGCCCCCGCCCGCGACTGGGTGGAGGAACTCCGCGGCCGGCTCCCCGAGCTGCCCCGCGTGCGCCGCAACCGACTCCGGGAGGAGTGGGGCATCTCCGAGCACGAGATGCAGTCCGTCCTCAACGCGGGCGCCGTCGACGCGATCGTCGCCACGATCGACGCGGGGGCCACGCAGGCCGCCGCCCGCAAGTGGTGGATGGGCGAACTGGCCCGCCGCGCCAACGAGCAGGGCGTGGACCTGGTGACCCTCCCCATCACCCCGGTGCAGGTCGCCCGAGTCGCGGAGCTCGTCGCCGACGGGTCCCTCAACGACAAGCTGGCGCGGCAGGCGATCGAGGGCGTGCTCGCCGGCGAGGGCGAGCCGGACGCCGTCGTGGAGAGCCGCGGCCTGAAGATCGTGTCGGACGACGGCGCTCTCGGCAAGGCGGTCGACGACGCCATCGCCGACAACCCCGGCGTGGCCGACAAGATCCGGGGCGGGAAGGTCGCCGCCGCCGGCGCCCTGGTGGGCGCCGTCATGAAGGCCACCCGTGGCCAGGCCGACGCGGGCCGCGCCCGCGAGTTGATCCTGGAGCGCCTGGCTCCCGCCGAGTAGTCGGCCGTCCCGAGCCGCGATTCGGAACGACGCGACCGCGGCATGCCGCGGTCATCACGGCCCCGTGCGGCCCGCGCCCTCTACAGGGTGGCGCGGACCGCACGGGGCCGTCGTGGTTGCACGGCGCGGCCGGCGGCGCACGGGGGTCGATCCTGGCCGGGGCCGGTGAGCCGCGCGCTTCTCCGCGAATCGCTGTTCCGCGGTGGCGGTGGCGGTGGCGGTGGCGGTGGGAGTGGCAGTGGCGGTTGCGGTGGCGGTGGCGGTGGCGGCACTGGCAGGGCGGGCCGCTTCCCGCGGTTTCGTGCGCCGGCCGCGTGCGCCCCGCCGGGTCCGTCACCCGTCCGGCGCTCCGCCGGGTCGGCCACGACCTGCCGGAGCTGGGGAGCGGGTGGCATCCACCGCCGCACCCGGCACGGTGCCCCCGAAGCCGTGCCCTCGCCCCGCCGTTTCGCGCTGCTCCCGCAGCGCCTGGGGACTCCCGCGGCGTGCCGGGGCCGCGTCGAGACGTGCCGCGGTCGCTTCTCCCCCTCGCAGCCCGCCCCGTCCCGTACAGCCACCGGGTCCCGTTCCGCGTGGGTCGGGCCGACCGGCGGTGGCTGAGCGGGCAGGAGGGAGCCGGCGTCCGTCGGCCCCGAACCGGGGACGGAGTACCTAGACCCGGAGCTCCGATGCCTTAGCCACGGAGGGCTACTTAGGACGCCGGTCACCCGATGTCCCCGCGCTGGGCGCGGGGCCGGCCCGGCAGACCGCGCCCCGGTGCCCCGGGCGGGCCCGACAACGTCCCAGGACGCGGCATCCGCCCGATGTGGCCTCCCCTCCTCAGCGACCACGATGGAGCCATCACACGACGACACGACGGGAGCGCCGAGGCGGCCTCCACCCGAGACGAAGGAGCACCGATGCTCGAGTACCAGCTGCACCGGCAACACGTCCGCGACCTCACCGCCGAGATGGCCGAGGTCCGCAGCGCGCAGCGCGAGCGCCGCGAGCGCCGCGAGCGCCGTGCCGCAGCCGGCACCCGGACCGCGGCCCCCTCACCCACGGTCGAGCGCCCCGCACTCGCAGTCCCCGCCACCGACCGACTCCGCCGCGCCCTGCGCATCGCCTGACCACGGCGCAGCGGGCCGGTCGGCGCCCGAGGGTTCCGTCCGGACCACCGGCCGGGGCGGGGCGACGTCTGCTGCCGCGCCGTCCCGCGGGACGCTCCGCAGGGAACGCCGACGGCCAGGTGAGCCGCGTCGGCGGCTGCCCGGCACGGCCCGACCGCACGGGGCGGGGGCACGGGGCGGCCTTCCCC
>NZ_JAAVJB010000025.1 GCF_012034385.1 Streptomyces spiramenti | reverse complement strand
CGTTCATCCGGTCCTGGACGTCGGGAGCGAGACCGAGGCCGCGGTCCTCGACCTCCACCGCCAGCCCGCCGGCGGCTGCCGGCGAGGCGCTGAGGATCTCGGTGGGACGGTCGTCCTCCTCGTTGCCGAGCAGCGCGTGGGGCACGACCAGGACAGCCTGGACGCCCCCGTAGATGTTGCTCTGCAACTGGACGACGATGTCGTGACGCTGCGCGAGCGCGGAGACGACGAGCAGCCCGATCCGACCGTCCTGGACCAGTGCGGCGACGTCCATGCGCTCGGCACCGGTCAGCAGCGCGTTCATCCGGTCCTGGACGTCGGGAGCGAGACCGAGGCCGCGGTCCTCGACCTCCACCGCCAGCCCGGCGGTGACGTACTGGGCGCGGAGCACCACCTGGGTCTGCGGCGAGGAGAACACCGTCGCGTTCTCCACCAGCTCCGCCAGGAGGTGGATCACGTCGGCCACGGCGTGGCCGCGGAGCCGCCCCTCGATGGGCGGGACGAGCCGCACCCGCGAGTAGTGCTGGACCTCGGCGATGGAGGAGCGCAGCACCTCGCTCATCTCCACCGGTCGGCTCCACTGCCGCCGGGAGGTGGCGCCCCCGAGCACGGCGAGGTTCTCGGCGTGCCGGCGCATGCGGGTCGCGAGGTGGTCGACGTGGAACAGCCCCTTGAGGTGGTCGGGGTCCTCCACCTCGTGCTCCAGCTCGTCGAGGTGCTCGATCTGCCGGTGGACCAGCGACTGGAGGCGGCGGGCGAGGTTGACGAAGACCTCCAGCTTCTCCTCGCTGCCCCCGGGCTCGGGGTGGCGCGCGGCCGACGCCTCGGCGACGGCGGTCTGGGCGGCGTGCCGGGCGACGGCGAGTTCCTCACCGAGTACCCGAAGTCCGTCACCGGCTGTCGGCCCGGGTGCCCGGGGCGTCGGCGGGCGGACGGCCTCGCCGGCCGCGACGCGCAGCGCCAGTGCCTGGAGGTCGGCGCCGCCGCGTGCGTTCTCGCGGCGCAGCGCGGTGACGCGGGCGCTGCGGGCGCGTGCCTCGGCGCCGGCGGCGAGGGCAGCGCCGGAGACCACGGCCCCCACCAGCAGCAGTCCGCCGGTGACGACGGCCCAGGGCACGCCCGGAGTGAGGGGCACGCCAGAGGGGGACCGCAGCAGGTAGCCGACGACGAAAGCGGCCACGGCGGCGACCAGGACGGGCGGCCAGACCGCGAGGTTGAGCAGCCTGCGGGTCTCGGTGGCGCCCGGCACCCCCCGAGGGGCGGATCGGCGGGCGCGGCGGCCCGCGGCCGGGGCGGGGCGGGCGGCGCTGCCGTCGGGAGCGGGTGAGGGCGCGGCCCGCTCGGTTCCGGCGCCGTGGCTGTGCGGTTCGGGCATCGTCCGTCCCCGGTGCGGTCTCGGCAGCGCTCGGCGAGCCGAGCGGAGGTGGTTCGTTGCGAAGAGTGATCTCAGTGCGTCGTCACGCTAACCGGCGGAGACCGGCGCAAGGGGGCGGGTTCGGGCATTCGCCACCCCTCGCCACCTCCTATCGGGTGAACGGGATGCGATCGGTGGACAGGACGAGACCCCGACTGTCGCAAGGGCTTTCGTGATGTCGCCCGGACGCGCCGCGTCGCGTCGCCGCGGCTTCCGCTACCGGCCGCCGGGGGCGGCGCCCGGTTCGTTCGCCAGGTCGAGGCCGGAGACGCGAACGGTGACGTTGACACGGCCACGCAGCCCGAGCCGTCCTGGACCGGTTCCTGGCAGCGTGCGCGGCACCGCGTGGTAGGCGAGCCGTGCCGGCCCGCCGAAGACGAACGCGTCCCCGCTGCGCAGCTCGGTGTCGCGCCAGGGCCGGCCCCGGCCCTCGGTGTTGCCGAAGCGGAACACGCAAGCGTCACCGAGGCTGAAGGAGACGACCGGCGCCGGGGACCGCTCCTCCATGTCGCGGTGCATCCCCATCCGGGCGCCCTCCGCGTAGAAGTTCACCAGCGCCACGTCGTACGCGCCGGAGGCGGTCGCACCGCCGGGGCCGGGGGCAGCGGCGTCGGCGGCGGCGCGCGCGGCGGCGAGCACTGCCGCGTGCGCCCACTCCCCCAGCCACCCCGGGAACGGCTTGACGGGGGCGCCGTCGCCGTCCACGGCGGTGCGCGCGTAGGCGTAGGGGTACCAGTGCAGGCCGAGTCCGACCTGTCGGACCGACATCACCCCGCCGCGCGTGCGGACCGTCCGCAGGCCGGCGGGCGGGAGCGCCCAGCCACGGCAGGCCGACAGCAGCTCCGCTTGGGACGCCGGGTCCAGATGCGCGGGCAGGTGGACCGCTCCCGGCGCGACGAGGGCGGGTTCGCGCGGGAAGAGCTCCTCGTCGTGGTGGCCGCCGTCCATGTGCCCATGGTGACAGCCACCCCGGTCCCGCGCCCCTGCGGCACCAGGAGGTGCACCCCGCTCGCCCACCACCCTTCCTCGGGCGCTGTGGTGGGTTCCGCGGGGTGCCGTGGGGTCGTCCGCGACGCGGCGCCGCGCCGGGCGGTGACCCACGCCCGGAGGTCCGTGTCGGGCGGGCCCCGGCGCTCGTGCGCTGCTCTGCGGGGAAGGACCGCACGGGGCCGACGGTGGCGCCGGTCCTGCTCGTCGCCGGGGTGGGGCCCGCGGCGGTAGAGGGCGACCACCTGCTCTCCGGGGTGCCGCACCGGCGTACCCCGTCACCCGGGCGGCGGGCGCCCCGGAGGGCATGCGTCCGAGGTCGGCGAGCCGCTCGCACCGCTCCCCGACGCCCGCGCCGCCTACCTGGCGGCGGCCCGGGACGAGATCGACCCCGGATGGGGATCGTTGGGCCGGTGCGTGTCAGGGGCACCGGGCTTCTCCCACGCCGAGCGGCGCGCCCTGTCCGAGGAACTGCTGGCGGAGTGACCGCGGCGCCCCGGCGGAACCGGTGACCGGCGGAGTGTGGCGGATTCCCGTCGCCACAGGTCGGAAGCGACCACTGCCCCGGGTCCCGCGGGGCGGCAGTGGCGCGCGTGGAGCACGGGCTGCCGACAAGGGCAGGGTCGCGCGAACGGCCGCACGGGGCCGCGACAGCGCCGCTATGCTCGCGCCGCGACCATCCGGCAAGCACATTGTGCTTGTTGTGAAGAAGTCGCGCCCTCGTCCATCGGTGCAAGGAGAAGTTCGTGAAGCTGTCCCGTCTGATCGCCGCACCTCTGGCACTCGCCGCCGCGTTACTTCTCCCCGGAGCGGCCCTCGCGGCGCCCACCGCCGCAGCGGGCCCGGAGGCCGCCGCGCCCACAGCCGCCCCGGCGGCGCCGGCCGTCGAGGCGGCGGTCACCGCGGCCGCACCCACCCAGCCGAAGTACTTCCTCGGGGCGGGGTACGGCCCCTACAACATCGCGGTGGAAGCCGCCTACGGAACCGCTTACGCCGCCGCGGCCGGTGAGGGGTACCCGGCCGCCAACTGCCGGGTGTCGGCCGGACCGGCGGCGCACCAGATCAACGCGAACTACTGGCAGGTGCTGCTGGAGCTGCTCTGCACCCCGCCGCCGCCCGCCGGTTCGGGACAGATCGTCGGCGTGCACTCCGGGCGTTGTATCGACGTGCACCGCTCGGGCCTCAGCGACGGGACGCCCATCCAGCTGTTCAGCTGCAACAACACCGACGCTCAGCGGTGGCGGCTGGAGGCGGACGGCACCCTGCGGGCGTTCGGCCGGTGCATGGACGTGCAGTTCGGCCGCACCGACAACGGCTCCCACGTGGGGCTGAACACCTGCCACGGCGCGGACAACCAGCGCTGGGAGGTGCTGCCGGGCGGCCTGCTGCGCAGCGTCCACTCGGGCAAGTGCCTGGACGCGCTCGGCTGGGGCACCGGTGACCGTACCCGCCTCGGTATCTGGGACTGCACCCCGCACCACACCAACCAGCAGTGGCGCGGGGCACCGCTGGGCACCTGACGTCGGCGCGGGCGGGGCGGTCTTCCGACCGTCCCACCCGCGTACGCGGTCCGGAACCGCTCAGCGCTCGCGGATGACGATGAAGTCGGCGAGGGCGAGCAGCTGCTCACGGGTGTGGTCCGGCATCGCCAGGCCCTCGATCGCGGAGACGGCGGTGTCGTGCTGGCGCCGGGCCTCGTCGGCGGCCCACTCCCGGCCGCCGGCCTCCTCGATGAGCGCGGCGCGCTCGGCGAACTCGGCCTCGTCGAAGTCCTCGAACTCCTCGGGGGACTTCTTGGCGTCGGCGGTCAGCAGACCGGTGAGGCGTTCCGCGGCGGGGTTGTCGGCGGCCAGGGCCGCGACGACCGGGAGCGACTTCTTGCGCTGCCGCAGGTCGCTCCAGGTCTGCTTGCCGGTGGAACGGGAGTCGCCCCAGATGCCGAGGAGGTCGTCCACGGCCTGGAAGGCGAGGCCGAGGTGGTGGCCGTAGCGGTCGAGGGAGTCGGCGGTGGCCTCGTCGGCACCGCCGAGGACGGCGCCGATCGACGCGGCGCAGGCGATGAGCGCGCCGGTCTTGTTGCCCGCCATCTCCAGGCACTCCGCGACGCCGACCGTCTCGCGGTGCTCGAAGCCGATGTCCTGTGCCTGGCCGTCGATCAGCTTGCGGGCGGCGATCGCGAGTCGGCGCGCCGCGGCAGCCGCGTGCGGACCGCCCTCGGCCAGCAGGATCTCTCCGGCCAGGGCGAAGAGGGCGTCGCCGACGAGGATCGCCTGTGCCGGGCCGTGCACCTTCCAGACGGTGTCCCGGTGGCGGCGCTGCTCGTCGCCGTCCATCAGGTCGTCGTGGAGCAGGGAGAAGTTGTGGACGAGTTCGACCGCGACGGCACCGGGAACCCCGGCCTCCGGCCGGGCTCCGGCAGCCTCGGCGGAGACCACGGCGAGCGCCGGCCGGACGGCCTTGCCGCCGTCGCCGTCGGCCGGGCGGCCGTCCTCGTCGATCCAGCCGAAGTGGTAGGCGGCGACGGTGTCCATGGGGGACGCCAGCCGTCCGACGGCGGCGCGCAGCGCGGGGGCGGCGAGTGATCGGCCGCGTTCCAGCAGGGCCGCCACGGCGTCGGGGTCGGGATGGGGGGCGTTCACGGATGCTCCTCGCGCTGGGCGATCGGGGTGCGGGCGGGGGTGCGCGCGGGTGCTCCGGCGGCGGCGCGGGCGGCGGCGTGGCCGCTGCGGACCGCGCCCTCCATGGTCGCGGGCCAGCCGGTGTCGGTCCACGCGCCGGCCAGGTACAGGCCGGGTGCCCGAGTGGTGGTGCCCGGGCGGAGCCGGGCGGTACCGGGGGCGGGTGCGAAGGTCGCGGTGCGCTCCCTGGTGACGAAGAAGTCCCGTACGCCCGCGGCGCGGGCGGCCGGCAGCAGGCGTTCCAGCTCGGGAAGGTAGCGACGGCGCAGGTCGGCCGCGGGCAGGTCGATCTCGCCGTTCGCCGCCGACTGGGACAGCGCGACGTACTGGGAGTCGCCCGCGCCGGGCAGGTCGGCGAGACCGGAGTGGGGCGTGCGGTCGAACACCCACTGCACCGGGCTGCCGAGTGCGGCGAGGAACGGCCGTCGCAGCACCGGACGGTCGTAGACGACGTGGACGTTGAGGATCGGGGAGTCCACGAGCCGCAGGAGGCGCTCCGGCTCCTCCAGGGCACCGGGCGGCAGCAGAGCGTGGGTCTGTCCCTGCGGCACGGCGAGGACGACCGCGTCGGTGGTGAGCTCGACGGGGTCGCCACCCCGTTCCAAGGTGGTGGTCCAGCCGCCGGTGCCCTCGGCGGGGCGGGTGACGCGGCGTGCGCGGGCACGCAGCAGCGTGGTGACGCCGGCGTCCGCGAGGGCGCGGCCCGCCAGTGTGCCGTGGATCTCCCCGAGCGGCACGGCGGGGAGGCCGATGTCGGCGCCTCCGGGCGTGGTCAGCAGCCCGGTGCGGAAGACCTTGGCGGCCAGCGCGAGCGAGACGTCGTCGGCGCGTGCGTTGAGGGTGGCGACGCCGACCAGGTCCCACAGGGCGGCGGCGGTGCGCGGGTCCTGTCCCTGTTCGTGCAGCCAGTCCCCGAAGGACCTGGCGTCGAGTGCGGGGTCGGCGGGGTCCAGTGACCGCAGGGCCCAGGCGGCGCGGGCGGCACGGAGCCGCTGCCCGCTGTCCAGGTGCGGGTAGCGGGCCAGTGCCGCTGACAGGTGGAGGGGGACGGGCAGCGCGGTGCGGGTGAGCCGCCCGGCGCGGCCGGTGTCGGCGTCGAGGACGGGGACGTCCAGGCGGCGCTGGATCGGCGCCAGTCCGCTGCCGCCGATCCGTTCCAGGAAACCGCGGTACGCGGTGCAGCAGCGGAGGTAGACGTGCTGGCCGTTGTCGACGGTGAGGTCGCCCACGGCGGAGGCACGACGGAAGGAGAAGGCGAGGCCGCCGAGGCGGGGGCGGGTCTCGGCGAGCGTCACGCGCCAGCCGCGGTCGGCGAGGTCCAGCGCGGCGGTGGTCCCGGCCAGTCCGCCGCCGATGACGAGGGCGGTACGGGTCACGGGCGCTTCCGCACGGCGCGGCGGGCGTCGAGGCCGGCCAGCCCGCGGACGGCGACCAGGGCCTTCTGCGGGGCGGGCAGCGAGACCCGGCCGCGCAGCACGGCGGCGGGGTCGGCCGCGATGTGGTCCAGCAGCCGGTGGTAGATGCCCGCCATGGCGGCGACGCAGGCGCCGGAGCGGCGGTCGAGCATCGGCAGCAGCCGGTAGCCGTCGGCGAACAGCCGCCGGGCGCGGTGCACCTGGAACCGGACGAGGCCGTCGAAGTCGGCGCCGCGCTGGGGCTGCGAGCGGTCGAAGCCGTCGGTGCACCCGTAGGCCCGCAGGTCCTCCTCGGGGAGGTAGCTGCGGCCTTCCGCGGCATCCTCCCGCAGATCGCGGAGGATGTTGGTGAGTTGCAGCGCGAGGCCGAGGGTGTCGGCGAACTGCGGGGCCCGTTCCGCGCCGGGGGCGCCGGGAACGGTCCCGAAGACCCCGAGGGAGAGGCGCCCCACCGCGCCGGCGACGCAGCGGCAGTAGTCGCGGAGCTCCTCCCACGTCTCGTAGCTCCGGCCGTGGACGTCCATCAGCACGCCGTCGATGAGTTCGTCGAGCCCGTCGAGCGGGATCGGGAACCGGTCGGCGGCGTCCGCGAGCGCCAGGGCGACCGGGTCGGTCGCGTCGTCGGCGATCTCACCGGCACGGACCTGCTGGAGCAGGTCGCGGGTCTCCTTGAGGCGGGACTCCTTGGTCGCGTCGTCGAGGGGACCGTCGCCGATGTCGTCGACGCGGCGGGAGAAGGCGTAGAGCGCGGACATCGCCCGGCGTTCGGCGGCGGGCAGCAGCCGGATGCCGTAGGCGAAGTTCCGGGCCTGCTGGCCGGTGACGATCTCGCAGTAGCGGTAGGCGGCGTTCAGGGAGGGAGAGAGCGGGGGGCTCGTCGTCACGGTGGACAGCTCACATTCCTCGTCGCATGGTGGACCCCGCCGCGCGGAGCAGGCCGGTTCTGGTGGGCCGGGGGGTACCGGCGAGAACGTCGTACCGGGCGTCGGTGATGGCCGCCAGCGCCGCTCTCCCGCCGCCCACGAACCCGGCGAGCAGCATCCGGAGCCTGCCCTGGACGCTGCCGACGAGCGGTGCGCCGTCGTCCAGCAGCCTACGTGCCCGGTCCGCCTCCGAGGCGACCAGGGCCCGCAGGGCGGCACCGGCGGTGGGGGCGGCGAGGTCGCGCTCGGTGACGTGGAAGCGCCGCAGCTCCGTCGCGGGCAGGTAGACCCGGTCGCGCGCCAGGTCCTCCGCGACGTCCTGGAGGTGCTCGATCAGCTGGAGGGCGGTGCAGATCGCGTCGGAGCGCCGGACCCGTTCGGGGGTCGTGGTGCCGGTGACGGCGAGGACCAGCCGCCCGACGGGGTTGGCGGAGAGTTCGCAGTACGCCAGGAGTTGCTCGCGGTCCGCGTAGCGGCTGACGCGCTGGTCGACCCGGTTGGCCTCGATGAGGTCGCGGAAGGGGTCGGCGGTGAGGCCGGTGCGCCGGACGGTGGGGAGCAGGCCGCGGACCAGAGGGTGGCGGGGTGCTTCACCTCCGCGGGCGAACACGCGGTCCAGGTCGGCCTCCAGCGCGTCCAGCAGCGCCGCGGGCTCGTCCGCGGCGTCGGCCTCCAGTCCCAGCAGGACGGCGTCGGCGCCTCCGGGGGCGAGGTCCCCGTCGCCGGCGTCGTCCACCAGCCGGGCGTAGCCGTAGACGGCCATGAGGTCCTCGCGCCAGGCCGCGGGCAGGAAGCGGGGCGCGACGGGGAAGTTCTCTCGGGCGGCCTTGGCCAGCGTCGCGGAGACCTGCTGGTGACCGGGGTCGGCGGCGGCGGTGGTCGTCATACCGTCATTTCTACCTTGTCGGGGCGCCGATCCCCTCGGACACGCCCTTCCGCGCCCGGGTCGGGCCCGGGCGCGGGAGGGGCACGGCCGGTGTCAGGAGGCGGTCTCGGCCTCGTAGGCCTTGAGCACCTCGTCGGTGGGTCCGTCCATGACCAGCTCGCCCTTCTCCAGCCAGAGCACCCGGTCGCAGGTGTCCCGGATGGAGCGGTTGCGGTGGCTGACGAGGAAGACGGTCCCGGCTTCCTTGCGGAGTTCGCGGATGCGGGCCTCGGAGCGCTTCTGGAACCTCTTGTCGCCGGTGGCGAGCGCCTCGTCGATCATGAGGACGTCGTGGTCCTTGGCCGCCGCGATGGAGAAGCGCAGGCGGGCCGCCATGCCGGACGAGTACGTCCGCATCGGCAGGCTGATGAAGTCGCCCTTCTCGTTGATGCCGGAGAAGTCGACGATGCTCTGGTAGCGCTCCTTGATCTGCTCGCGGCTCATCCCCATGGCGAGGCCGCCGAGTATGACGTTGCGCTCGCCGGTGAGGTCGTTCATCAGGGCCGCGTTGACGCCGAGGAGGGAGGGCTGGCCGTCGGTGTAGACCCGGCCGCTCTCCGGGGGCAGCAGGCCTGCGATGGCGCGCAGCAGGGTCGATTTGCCCGAGCCGTTGGAGCCGATGAGGCCGATCGCCTCGCCGCGGTGGGCGGTGAAGCTGACCCCGCGGACGGCGTGGACCTCGCGGACCCGCCCCGAGGGTTCGCGGCGCATGACGCGGCGCAGCGCGGCGGTGGCGTTGCCGCGCTGCCGTCCGGCGGTGACGCGGTAGACGATGTGCAGGTCGTCCGCGATGACGGTGGGGACACGCTCCCCGGTCGTCGCGGTGCCCGCGGTGGTGTCGGTGGTGTTGTCAGCCACGGCCGTACCTCTCCTCCGCCTTCCAGAAGTACACGAACCCGGCGACGAGCGCGAGGAGCGCGTAGCCGACGGCGAGCAGCCAGAAGTAGCCCGCGAGGCCGCCGTGGTGGGGGCCGTCGGTGATGGTGGCGTGCCGGAACAACTCCATGTAGACGGAGATGGGGTTGGCCAGCGCGACGTCCGCGACCCAGGACGGTACGTCGCGCCCTTCGAGGATGTGGCCGATGGGGAAGAGGACGCCGGAGCCGTACATGGCGGTGCGCAGCACGAACGGCATCAGCTGCGCCAGGTCGGGGACGGCCGCCCCCCAGCGGGCGAAGACCAGGGCCAGTCCGGAGTTGAAGACCAGCTGGAGCAGCAGGGCCGGGACGACGAGCAGCCAGGTCCAGCTGGGGTAGTGGCCGAAGCCGATGAGGACGACCAGGATGACGACGGTGGAGAAGAGCAGCTGCTGGAGCTGCTGGAGCACGAAGGAGATGGGGAGCGAGGCGCGGGGGAAGTGCAGCGCCCGGACCAGCCCGATGTTGCCGGGGATCGACTTGACCCCCGCCATGACCGACTGCTGGGTGAAGGTGAAGAGGAAGACCCCGATCACCAGGAACGGAATGTACTCCGGCATGTCCATGCCGCCACGCCCGCCGAGCAGGTACCCGAAGATCAGCAGGTAGACCGCCGCGTTGAGCAGCGGGGTCAGCACCTGCCAGACCTGGCCCATCTTGGCCTGGCTGTACTGCGCCGTCAGCTTCGCCTGGGAGAAGGACACGATGAAGTGCCGGCGGCCCCATAGTTGCCGCACGTAAGCGGGGAGCGACGGCCTCGCCCCGCTCACCGCCAGCCCGTGGCGGGCCGCCAGCTCGGCGGCGCTGAGCTTCTCCCCGGGCGGGGGTGGGGCGGCGGAGGTCGCACGCTCGTGCGTTGTCTCGCTCACATCGACACTTTCGTCTCGCGGGCCGGCTGTGGAGAGCCGCGGACGGACCGGACGCGTGTTCGGTGTCCGGTCCGTTGTTCGCTCGTGAATGATCTCAGGTAGGAGCTTGTCAGATGACCGGCGGGCGGCCCAGCCGGGTCAGGCGCCACACGGTACGCCACCGCATCGGCCGCCGGGGACCGCAGGGGGTGCGCCATCCCTCGGCGAAACCGCCGGCCCAGGCCCGCAGCGCGGAGCCGGAGGGACGCCTGAGGAGCGTGAGCAGCAGCCAGGTGCCGAGGTAGAGCGGGATGAGCGGCAGCGGCAGGTTGCGGCGGGCCAGCCAGACCCGGTTGCGGGCCACCAGCCGGTGGTAGAGCGCGTGGCGGGCGGGCGAGGTGGTGGGGTGGTGCAGCACGAGGTCGGCGCGGTATTCGATGCCCCATCCGGCGTCCAGCGCGCGCCAGGCGAGGTCGGTCTCCTCGTGGGCGTAGAAGAAGCTGTCCGGCAGACCTCCGACCTCGGCGAAGACGGCCGTCCGCACCGCGTTGGCGCCGCCGAGGAAGGTGGTGACCGGCGAGGAGCGCATCGGGTCGGCGGCGCGCAGCCGCGGGACGTGGCGGCGCTGGGTGACTCCGGTCTCCGGGTCGGCGATGCGGAAGGAGACGATGCCGAGCGCGTCGTCCGCGGCGAACGCCTCCCGCACCAGCTCGCCCACGTCACGGCCGGGGAGGTCTCCGTCGTCGTCCAGGAAGAGCAGGACGTCCACGTCGGTGCCACCGGGGCCGAACGCCTCGATGCCGGCGTTCCGGCCGCCCGGGATCCCCAGGTTCTCCGGCAGCTCCATCGTGCGGACGCCCTCGGGGAGGTCCGGGAGGGCGGCGCCGTTGCCGACCACCACCACCTGCACGGGGTCGCCGGCCTGGGCCGCCACCGAGTCGAGCAGCCGCTTCAGCTCCTCGGGGCGGTTGCCCATGGTGATGATCACCGCCCCGAGGGAGAGGCCGGTGCCCCCGGTGGCCGGGTCGCCGCTCACCGCAGCCTGCTGGAGGCGAGGATGGAGACCAGGTGCAGCAGGGTCTGGAGCAGAGCGATCGCGGCGAGCAGGGCCACGCCGAGGCGGGTGAAGAACAACCCGCCGGCGATCAGGTCGGCGATCGCGACCGCGAGGACGAACAGTGACGCCTCGACCCCGCCGACCAACCGGTGGAACTTCAGCGCCGCCGCGGCGCGGCGCGCGAAAGCGAGACCGGAGGAGCGGGGCGTGGCCGCCGACTCCTGCACGGCCGGCATCCCGCTGCGCAGCCGGGCGACGTCGACCAGGTCCGTCTCGGCCTTGATCAGGATGGCGCCCAGCGCGGCGAGCGTGCCGAGGAAGGCCCACAGCCAGTTCGCGGCGGCGCCCTCCAGTGCGAACACGTCGGCCGCCCGCACGCCGAACCCGACCAGCAGCGCGGCCTCGGCCAGGTAGTGACCGACCCGGTCCAGGTAGACCCCGGTCACCGAGGTCTGCTTCCGCCAGCGGGCGACCTCGCCGTCGACGCAGTCCAGCAGCAGGTACAGCTGGATCAGCAGCGCGGCCAGCAGCGCACCCGCGATGCCGGGGATCAGCAGCGCCGCACCGGCCGCGACCCCGGCCACGACCATGAGGTAGGTCAGCTGGTTGGGGGTGATCCGGCTGTTCACCAGGTGTCTGGTCCAGCGCAGGGAGACCTCGCGCATGTAGAGCCGTCCCGCCCAGTGCTCGCCGCTGCGGCGGTCCTTGATCCCCTCGGGGTGGACGACGGGGCGGAGTTCAGCTACCGAAGGTTTTGACATAGTGCGCGTACGCGTCCCTGATCTCGTCGGTGGACAGCTGGAGGTGTTCCAGGATGGTGAAGCGACCCGGCCGGGTGCGCGGCGCGAACTCCAGGACCTGGACGAACTCCTCGCCGCTGAAGCCGATGTCGCCGGGAAGGACGGGCAGCCGGTGGCGGCGCAGCGTCTCCACCATCAGCGCGGCCTGCTCGGTGGCGCCCCGCAGGTGGGTGGCGAAGGCCGCACCCAGGCCGCACTGCTCGCCGTGGGGGGCGCGGCGGCGCGGGAAGAGCAGGTCGAAGGCGTGGTTGATCTCGTGGCAGGCGCCGGAGGCCGGGCGGCTGTCGCCGGCGATCGACATGGCGATGCCGGTGAGAACCAGTCCCTCCGCGAGCACGGTGAGGAACGAGTCGTCCTCGCACCCGCCGGGGTGCCGCAGCACGGCCTCCCCCGCCTGCCGGGCCATCGCGGCGGCCAGCCCGTCGATGGGTTCGCCGGTCACCTTGTGGGACAGCTCCCAGTCGGCCACGGCGGAGATGTTGGAGATGGCGTCGCCGACCCCCGACCGCACGAAACGCGCGGGGGCCTGCCGGATGACGTCGAGGTCGATGACGACGGCGATGGGCGTGGGGACGCCGTAGGAACCGCGGCCCGCGTCGTTGTCGAGGGTCGCGATCGGGGAGCACAGCCCGTCGTGCGACAGGTTGGTCGCGACGGCCACCAGCGGCAGTCCGACCCGGGCCGCGGCGAACTTGGCACAGTCGATGATCTTGCCGCCGCCGAGGCCGACCAGGGCGTCGTACCGCCCCGACTTGACCTCACCCGCGAGCCGGACCGCGTCGTCGAGGGTGCCGCCGCCCACCTCGAACCAGTCGGCGCCGGGCATGGCGTCGCGCAGCCGGTCGCGCAGCGCCCGACCGGAACCCTCGCTGATCGCGAAGGCGAGCTTGCCGGTCGGGGCGATGCGCTGGTCGGCCAGCAGCGAGGCCAGGTCGTCCAGGGCGCCCGCCCTGATGTCCACCGACACCGGGGACGGGATCAGCCTGGTCAGTAGAGGCATGCGATCCCCCGGCCGCGGGCGAGGTCGTCGTGGTTGTCGATCTCGACCCAGGGCACGTCGCCGATGGGGGTGGTGTCGATGGTGAAGCCGCGGTTCACCAGCTCCTGGTAGCCGTCCTCGTAGTAGAGGTCGGGGTCCCGCTCGAAGGTGGTGCGCAGCGCGTCGGCGAGGTCGGCGGCGGCGCTGCCCTCGATGAGGGTGACGCCGATGTACTCGCCGGTGGCCTCGGCCGGCTCCATCAGCTTGGTGATGCGCCGCACGCCGCGTCCCGGCTCGGTGATCACCTTCATCTCCTCGTCGGCGAGGTTCTTGACGGTGTCCAGCGCGAGGATGATCCGCCGCTCCTCACCGCGGGCGGCGAGCAGCGAGCGCTCCACGGAGACGGGGTGGACGGTGTCGCCGTTGGCCAGGATGACGCCCTCCGCGAGCACGTCGCGGGCGCACCAGAGCGAGTAGGCGTTGTTCCACTCCTCGGCCTTGTCGTTGTCGATCAGCGTCAGCTTCACGCCGTAGCGGGACTCCAGCGCCGCCTGGCGCTCGTAGACCGCCTCCTTGCGGTAGCCGACCACGACGGCGACCTCGGTGAGGCCGACCTCGGCGAAGTTGCCCAGGGTCAGGTCCAGGACGGTGGTGCTCTCGTCGTCCCGGGAGCCGACCGGCACCAGGGCCTTGGGGAGGGTGTCGGTGTAGGGACGCAGACGCCGTCCGGCGCCGGCCGCCAGCACGAGGCCGATCATGTGGGTTCTCCTGTCTCGTCGTGTACGGCGGGGGCCTGGGAGGAGACCCAGAACCGGATGCTCTCGGTCAGCACCAGGATGGTCAGCGCCCCGGTCAGGACCGTGAGCGCGACAGGGAAGCCGGAACCGCCGAGCCAGAGCGCCGCGGCGAGGACCACCAGCAGGGTGCGTCCCTCGTGCCCGCCCGCGGCGAGGACGAGGCCGCGCGGCGGGGCTCCGGCGCCGCCGCGGAGGCGGTACACCGTGTCGTAGTGATGGTAGGCGCAGATCGCCACCAGGCCGAACGCCGCCGGGAGGGCGGCCGGGCTCTCCGCGTGCAGCGCGAGGAGCAGCACCGTGCCGTACTCGGCGACGCGGAAGAGCGGCGGCAGCAGCCAGTCGAGCCGGTGGCTCAGCGGCGCGGCGACGGCGCGGCCGGCGCACAGGGCGTACCAGACGGCCGCGGCCACCACGGCCCAGGTGCCCGAGGCGCCGGGCAGGAGGAGCGTCCCGAGGAGCACCACCACCCCCGCGGCTGCCCACAGCGGCGCGCCCAGCGCAGTGCGGCCGGTGGCGGGGGTACGGGCCGCGGACTCGGCGAGCGGGCCGCTGTCGGCCAGGGCGGCGAGCGCCGTCGCACCGGTGTCCCCGCCGCCGTCGCCGGGGCGGCGGGCGGAGCGCAGCACCCGGCCGGCGGTGGTGTAGCAGGCGGCGAAGGCACCGGCGGCCAGCAGTACGACGAAGGTGACGCGTGGGGTGGTCAGGGCGGTGAGGACGGCGATCAGTGCCCAGCGTTCGCCGATCGGCAGCACGATCATGCGCCGGGCCCACACTGTCCAGCCGACCGAGTCGAGGCGTCCGGAGAGCGCGGCGGCGCGGCTGCCACCGCCGCCGTCCTGCCCGGTCGTGGTCTCGTTGAAGGAGAAGTCGACGATGTGGCGGGCGGTCTGGAGGACCATGGCCGCCAGCGCCAGACCCCAGACGTCCTCACCGCCCCGCGCGGCACCGAGGGCGAGTCCGGCGTAGAACGCGTACTCCTTGGCGCGGTCGAACGTCGCGTCGAGCCAGGCGCCGAGCGTCGAGTACTTCAGGGCGTAGCGGGCCAGTTGGCCGTCCACGCAGTCCAGGACGAAGGAGGCCAGCAGCAGCAGGCCGGCGGCGACGAACCCGGCGCGGGTGCCGGTGGCGGCGCATCCCGCCGCGACGAGCGCGGTCACCAGGGAGGCGGTGGTCACCTGGTTCGGCGTCAGTCCCCGTCGGGCGCACCAGCGCGCGATGTACCGGGAGTAGGGGCTGACGCAGTGGGTGGTGAAGAAGCCGTCGCGGCTCTTGACCGCGTCGGCGAGGCGCACGCGCTCCTCGTCGACCGCGGCGACCGCGGCGCGGGCACGTTCGGCGTCGGCGGGCGACGCGGGCACCTCGGCGACGAGGCTGCCGAGCGCCGGTCGGTGGACCGCGGCGCCCGAGGCGTCCACCGCCTCGGTGAGCCGGTCGGTGAGCGGCGCGTCGCCGTCGGCGCCCGGGGCCGCCGGGACGGCGGTGAGCGCGGCGGCGAGCGCCGCACGGGCCGGTGGGCCCACGGCCAGGGCACCGGGGACGGCCGCGGCGGAGAACCGGGGGTCGGTGAGGGCGAGCCGGAGGCTCTGCCGGTGACCGGTGAAGCGGGCGTCGACGACGGCGATGCGCTCGCCGGTCGGTACCCGGCCGAGCTCCTCACGCAGCGTGTCGGAATCCTGCGGGGCGCGGACCGTGAAGCCGAGGGCCCGCAGGTCGGCGTCGAGCGGTGACCCGGCGACGGGCCGGCCGATGACGATGGCGGTCGACAGCTGAACTCACTCCTCGGGGCGGCGCCGTGCCGGCCGCGCGGGCGCGGCGGGCCACGGGCGGGCACGAGGGCAGAGGTTATCCGATCCCCCGACCGGTCGTTCACCGCGGTTCATCCGGGGTTCGCCCCGGTCACGGCCCGCAGGTCTCGCACAGCCGACCGAGCGGTGACGGAATACCGGCGCCACCCGGCGCCGGCGACGCTGCGGCGGCGCGTCGCCGCAGGTGGGCACGGCACGGGGCCGGTACCGTAAAAGCCCAGCTCAGAGCCAATGACAACGGTGTTCACTGCCGCGTTGCCCTATACCCCCCACCCGTAGTTCACTGAGAGACGGCGGGCACCGCGGCGACCACGGTTCCCGGCGGTTTCGCGCCACCGGGAGGGGCGCCGCGGGACGACCCGCGGACGGATCGACGACGGGAGCGGAGGGCCATGGGAGCGGGACACCAACACGGCGGCGGGGGCGGACAGGTCACCGCCGGTGCGAAGCACCGGGGGCGGCTCTGGATCGCGTTCGGCATCGCGGCCGTGCTCCTGGTCGCCGAGCTGATCGGCGCCGCCCTGACCGGATCGCTCGCCCTGCTCGCCGACGCCGGCCACGTCGCGACGGACCTCGTGGGCATCGGCATGGCGCTCACCGCGATCCACTTCGCCAACCGGCCGGCGGCGGCCAGACGCACCTTCGGCATGGCACGGCTGGAGATCCTCGCGGCGCTGGTGAACTGCCTGCTGCTGCTCGGCGTGGGCGGCTACATCGTCTTCGAGGCGTTCCGGCGGATGCAGCAGCCCGCGGAGATCGAGGGCGGCCTGACCATGGTCTTCGGCGTGGTGGGCCTCGCGCTGAACTGTGTCTCGCTGCTGCTGCTCATGCAGGGCCAGAAGGAGAGTCTGAACGTGCGGGGCGCCTTCCTGGAGGTGCTGGCCGACACCCTCGGCTCGGTCGCCGTCATCGCGTCGGCGCTGGTGATCCTGCTCACCGGCTGGCAGCAGGCCGACCTCGTCGCCTCGCTGCTGATCGCGGCCATGATCGTGCCGCGGACGTTCAAGCTCGGCCGGGAAGCGATCGAGGTGCTCCTGGAGTCGGCCCCCGGGGACGTGGACATCCACGAGGTCCGCGAGCACGTGCTGGGGGTGGAGGGCGTCTCGGACGTGCACGACCTGCACGTGTGGACCATCACCTCGGGCATGCCGGTGGTGTCGGCCCATGTGGTGGTGGACCGGGAGGTGCTGGACTCGGTGGGGCACGAGCGGGTCCTGCACGACCTGCAGGACTGCCTCGGCGACCACTTCGCGGTGGAGCACTGCACCTTCCAGCTGGAACCCGACGGACACGTCGCGCACGAGCCCCGGGTCTGCCACTGATCCCGCGTCACCCGCGCGTCACCCGCTCTTCGCCATCCGTCGCCCCGCGGGCCGGCGGTGCGCCCGAACGGGTGACGCGCCCGCGGGGTCCGCTACGGCACACTGGTGCCAGGCCCCATAACCATGGGCCGGTCCCCCGGGCGGCGTCCGGGGCGACGTGCACATCCCGAAAGGCGCCCATGCCCCAGCGAACCGACGTCACCACCGGCACCTCCGAGCCCACCGGGCCCGAGCCGATCCTGCTGGAGCTGGTGGACGAGGACGGCACCACCATCGGCACGGCGGAGAAGCTGTCGGCGCACCAGGCGCCCGGCCGGCTCCACCGGGCGTTCTCCGTCTTCCTCTTCGACGGCGAGGGGCGACTGCTGCTCCAGCAGCGCGCGGCCGGCAAGTACCACTCCCCCGGCGTGTGGTCGAACACCTGCTGCGGCCATCCCTACCCGGAGGAGCCGCCGTTCGTCGCCGCCGTGCGACGGACCGCGGAGGAGCTGGGCACCGCCCCGTCGCTGCTGCGGGAGGCGGGCACCGTGCGCTACAACCACCCCGATCCCGTCTCGGGTCTGGTGGAGCAGGAGTTCAACCACCTCTTCGTGGGGCTCACCGGCGCCCCGGTCGCCCCCGACCCGGAGGAGGTCGGCGCGACGGCGCTCGTCACGGCCGAGGAGCTGGCGCGGCGCCATGCGGCGGACCCGTTCTCGGCCTGGTTCATGACAGTCCTCGACGCGGCGCGTCCGACGATCCGCGTGGTCACCGGCGGTGCCGGGGGCTGGTGACAGGCCCCCGGCCCGACTCGGCCCGCGGCCTCATGCTCCTCGCCCCCCACAGTCCACGACCTCGCGGTTCGATCCGGCGCAACCGTGACACGGTGCCTCCGGTCGCGTCAGTACAGCGGCAGCGTCGCCCAGACGACCTTGCCGCCCGCCGCCGTGGGGGTCACCCCGCAGTCGCCTCCGGTCTCCAGGGCGACGGCCTTGACGAGGAGGAGCCCGCGGCCACCGGTGTCGTGCCGGTCGGGAACCGCCTCCAGCGCGCGCGGACGATAGGGGTGGCCGTCCTCGACGGCCAGCCGTAGTCGGCCGTCCCGGAGGGTCACCTCGACGCCGATCTCCGGCGTCAGGAGTGCGGCATGGCGCACCCCGTTGGTCACCAACTCGGAGAGCACCAGCTCGATGGCGAACATCAGGTCCTCGCCGAGGTGCGCGCGACGCCGACGGAGCAGGTCGCGTACCGCGTGCCTCACCCAGGGGACGGAGCCCTCCACGGGTGGGACGGTGAAACGCCAGGTGCCGTCGTGCCGGTGCCGTGCGGGCAGCACCTGCTGCGGCGAGGCGTGCGATCGGCTGTCCATGGTGTCCGGCACCGGCCCCTCATCTCTCGTGTCATGCGCTTCGGTGGGCGGTGCGGGGACGCACCGCATGTCTCCGAGTGTTGGCATGTGCCAGTGCCCTGTGACCGAGTGCACGCAACTCACCGAATATGCGTGCTTCTCTTTCGCCATTGAGCGACCAGTTTCGATAAGTGGCCGCAGAGTGAACAATTACTGCCGCGGACCGTCAGGGAACGGTGGTTCCGCGCCACCGGCGCCCCGGCGGTCACCGTGCGCCGGCGACCGGCCGTCCCGCGCCTCCCCCGCGCCACCGGCGGCCCTCCCCGGCTCGCCGGCGATCGCGAGGATGCGGCGTCCCGCCATCCCGGTCGCCAGCAGCCCCAGCCCGTCGAAGAGCAGCGCCAGCGAGAGGAAGGTCCCGAGGACGTACCAGGTCGCGGTGGGCCACTCCAGCAGCACCATCAGGCCCAGCACCAGGCCGAACGCGCCCTGCACCACGGTCCACATCATCTGGGGGCCGCGCACCACCAGGCCGCCGACGAAGCGGAAGACCCCACCGGTCAGCAGCAGCAGCGCCACGAAGAGACTCAGCCCGCCCGCGTCCACCTCGGGGTGCCGGATGAGGATCACCCCCGCGGCGAGGTTCAGCGCAGCGGCGATCAGTCCGACCCACACGAAGTTGGACCCCCGCGAGAGCACCGCGTGCAGCAGCCCGACGACTCCGCCGATCAGCAGCAGCCAGCCGAACAGCACCATCGACCCCAGGGTCGCGACGCCGGTGTACACGAGCCCGACCAGACCGGCCGCCACCAGCACCGCTCCGAGGGCGGCGAACCTGCCGAGGCTGCGGTGCAGTTCCCGGCCCGGGTCCTGTGGGGTGTGCGACTCCTTGTGACGCATGGCGGCACCTCCTCGCACGCCAGGTTCCTCCCTCCGGGCGCGTCGCGCCGCTGTTCCTACGCCATCCGGGCGTGCGGTTCCGGACAGCGGGGGTGCGGCCGTACGATCGCCGGTCATGGACCCTGCCGTGCTCAGCCACGTCGCGGACGGCGTCGCGACCCTGACCCTGCGCAACCCCGCCAAGCGGAACGCGCTGACCCCCGCCATGTGGCGCGCCCTGGCCGGACTGGTGCGTGAGCTGGCCGACGACCCCGCTGTGCGCGTGCTGGTCCTGACCGGCCACGGCGGGACCTTCAGCGCCGGCGCCGACATCGCGGCCCTGCGGTCGGGCACCGCGCCCCGGGAGCTGGCCTCCGCGGCGGAGGAGGCACTGGCCGCCTTCCCCGGCCCGACGCTCGCCGTCATCCGCGGTCACTGCGTGGGCGGCGGTTGCCAGCTCGCCGTCGCCTGCGACCTGCGGTTCGCCTCGGAGGACGCCCTGCTCGGCGTCACCCCCGCCCGGCTCGGCCTCGTCTACCCGCCGGGCGCCACCGCCCGCCTCGCGCGCCTGGTGGGACCCGCCACCGCCAAGTACCTGCTGTTCTCGGCCGAACTGATGGGCGCCCGGCGGGCGCTGGCGTGCGGACTGCTGAACGAGGTGCTCGCAGCGACGGAGCTGGCGGACCGCGTGGCCGCCTTCACCGCCACCCTCGCCGCACGTTCCCTGCTGACCCAGCGGGCGGCGAAGGAGTTCGTGGACCACGGCCCCGACGGCGCCCACCTGGAGCGTTGGGCGCGGCCAGGGAACGCGGAGCGGGAACTGGCGGAGGGCGTCGCCGCGTTCACGGAGCGGCGGGAGCCCCGGTTCACCTGGCCGGGCTGACCCCGCGACGGAGTCGGAGGAGGACCGGCCCGGGCGGTCTCGACGCCGCCGACCGGGCCCACGGACTACCCCCGGTATATACCGCTCGGTAATGTGAAAGGCATGACCTCCCCGCCTTCCCGCGCCGGCAGACACTGTCACGCCGCCCTCAACCCGCTGCACTCGCTGCTCTACTTCTCCCCCGAGCTACCGCGGGAGATGGCCGCACTCGGCATCGGGGAGCAGACAGCGGCCTACCTGGCCACACGCGCCGCCCCGCTCGGACGGGTGGGCGCGGGCGCCGTGAGCGCCGTCTTCTACTCGTTCCGGCCAGGACTCGTCGCCCGCCACCTGCCCGCCGTGTGGGAACGCGCACGCCCGGACGCCGTCATCGAGGCGCGACTCCGCGCGGCCGACGGTGTCCTGCGCCGCCTGCTGGGCGACCGGGCCGTCGAGTCGCCGCAGATGGCCGAGGCGGCCGAGCTGGCGCTGCGTGCCGCGACCGGATGCCGGCCCCACGGGCGCCCCCTGTACGCCGCCAACGCGGACCTGGCGATCCCGCACGACCCGCACCTGCGGTTGTGGCACGCCGCCACCCTGCTGCGCGAGCACCGGGGCGACGGCCATGTCGCGGTTCTGCTGCGGGAGGGACTGGACCCGGCCGAGGCCATGATCAGCCACGCCGCCAGCGGCCACGGACAGCACCCCGCCTGGCTGCGGGAGACCCGCGGCTGGAGCGAGCAGGAGTGGAACGCCGCCCAGGGCAGGCTCCGGGACCGCGGGCTGCTCGCCGCCGACGGCCGGCTGACCGAGGACGGCGTCGCCCTCCGCAAGGCGATCGAGAACGAGACCGACCGCCTCGACCGCGCGCCCTACGAGACCCTCGGGGCCGACGACGTCGCCCGCCTCACCGATCTGGCGGCCGGTTTCGCCCTGACGGCCGCCAAGGCGGGCGCCTTCCCCTCCGAAGTGATGGGCTGACCCCGCCCGTCCCCGTCCGAGGAACCAGCTCCACCGGCGGCGTCCGTTCCCGACGGTGTCCGGGCCGCCGCCCAGGCAGCGCCGGTCGAACGGAAGGTCGCGCCTGATGGGGCCGGTCACCCGTCGCCTCCTTCGGCCCGCAGGCGCGAGGACGGCCTCCGCCCGCGGCGGGGACCGGCTCTCCGTGGCCGCCCCCTCCTGGCCCCCGCCATGACAGCGGAAGTGCGGTGCACCGGACTCTGAGCCGCGCGCTGTAGCGCCGAGCGGAGAAGGTTCCCCGCGGCGGGCACCCCGACAGGTGTGGGGCGGCGCGTTCGCGCCGCCCCACACCTGTCGGGACATGGCCGTGCGACCGGGCACGGGCTCCCGCCGGTCCGGCCGTGGGCGACCGTCTCAGCCGGCCGCGGCCTTGCGCGCGGCGATGCGGGCACGACGCGCCTCAAGCTTCTCGTCGAGCTTGGCCGCCTCGCTGTCCAGACCGGCCATGAACAGCCCGAGCTCCTCCTGGGCCTTCAGCCCCTCGGGACCCAGGCCGTCGATGTCGAGCACGCGCAGGTAGCGGAGGACCGGCTGCAGCACGTCGTCGTGGTGGATGCGCATGTTGTAGATACCGCCGATGGCCATCTGGGCTGCGGCGCGCTCGAAGCCGGGCATGCCGTGACCGGGCATCCGGAACTGCACGACGACGTCACGCACCGCGGACATGGTCTGGTCGGGCGCCATCTCGAAGGCGGCCTTCAGCAGGTTGCGGTAGAAGACCATGTGCAGGTTCTCGTCGGTCGCGATGCGCGCCAGCATCCGGTCGCAGAGCGGGTCGCCGGACTGGTGGCCGGTGTTCCGGTGGGAGATACGGGTGGCGAGCTCCTGGAACGCGACGTACGCGACGGAGTGGAGCATCGAGTGCGAGTTGTCGGACTCGAACCCCTCCGACATGTGCGCCATCCGGAACTGCTCCAGCTTGACCGGGTCCACGGCGCGGGTGGTCAGCAGGTAGTCGCGCATGACGATGCCGTGCCTGCCCTCCTCGGCGGTCCACCGGTGCACCCAGGTGCCCCAGGCGCCGTCACGGCCGAAGAGGGTGGCGATCTCGTGGTGGTAGCTCGGGAGGTTGTCCTCGGTCAGCAGGTTGACGACCAGCGCGATGCGGCCGATCTCGGTGACCTTCGACTGCTCCGGGTCCCACGCCTCGCCGCCCAGGACGCCGTCGAAGTTCCGCCCGTCGCTCCACGGCACGTACTCGTGCGGCATCCAGTCCTTGGCGACCTTCAGGTGCCGGTTGATCTCCCGCTCCACGACCTCTTCCAGCGCGTAGAGCAGCCGGGCGTCGGTCCACTGGTCCGAACTGGCGGGGTGGGCGGGGGTGATCGTCACGGGCGCTCCAGCCGAGAAGATGTTTAGGCGAACTACTTACGATGCCGTAGGTTACGCCACCGTAGGTTGTTACCCGCGAGTCAGGCAAGCTCCGGCTCCCGGTGCGACCCGCGTCACACACGAACGCGCCGGGCCCGGGACGAATGCCCGGGCCCGGCGCGGTTCGGTGCGGGCCTGTCAAGGGGTCGGTCGGGTCGAAGCCCAGGCCGGGAGGGGTTGCCGCCGGTGTCAGCGGCGCGGCTTCCCCGTCAGGCCGGCCCTGCGCAGCGCGTCCGCCATCGCACTGTTGGCGGGCTGGTCGTTGCGCCGGCGGCCGTCGCCGCTCTGGCCGCCCTGCCCGGCCCGGCCGCCCCGGCGACCGTCACGGCCTCCGTCCTGGCCGTTCCGCGAACCACCGCGGCCCTCGCCTCGACCACCGCGGCGATCCCGCTGGCGCGGCGCGCCGCCGTCACCGCCGCGCCCCACGGCGGCCTCTCCGCCGCCCTCACCCCCGCGGGCGGCAGTGGCGTCCTCCAGCCGGAGCGTCAGCGAGATCCGCTTGCGGGGGACGTCGACGTCCAGGACCTTGACGCGGACGATGTCGCCCGGCTTGACGATCTCGCGGGGGTCGGAGACGAACCTGTCCGACATGGCGGAGACGTGCACCAGCCCGTCCTGGTGGACACCGACGTCGACGAAGGCCCCGAAGGCGGCGACGTTCGAGACGACTCCCTCCAGGATCATGCCGGCCGTCAGGTCGCCGATCTTCTCCACGCCGTCCTTGAACCGCGCGGCGCGGAACGCCGGACGCGGGTCGCGCCCCGGCTTCTCCAGCTCGCCGAGGATGTCGGTCACCGTCGGCAGTCCGAACGCCTCGTCCGCGTAGTCCTCCGCGCGCAGCGAGCGCAGCAGCGCGGTGTTGCCGATGAGCTCGGGGACAGGGGTGCCGGTGGTGGTCGCCATGCGGCGGACCACCGGGTAGGACTCCGGGTGGACACTGGACGCGTCGAGCGGGTCCTCGCCGTCGCGCACCCGCAGGAAGCCGGCGCACTGCTCGAACGCCTTCGGGCCGAGCCGGGGGACGTCCTTCAGCGCACGGCGGCTGCGGAACGGACCGTTGGCGTCGCGGTGGGCGACGATGTTCTCCGCGACCGTGGCGGACACCCCGGAGACCCGGGCGAGCAGCGGCACCGAGGCGGTGTTGACGTCCACCCCGACACCGTTGACGCAGTCCTCCACCACCGCGTCCAGCGAACGGGAGAGCTTCACCTCGGCGAGGTCGTGCTGGTACTGGCCCACGCCGATGGACTTGGGGTCGATCTTCACCAGCTCGGCCAGCGGGTCCTGGAGGCGGCGGGCGATGGAGACCGCGCCGCGCAGCGAGACGTCGAGCTCCGGAAGTTCCTTGGAGGCGTAGGCGGAAGCGGAGTAGACGGAGGCGCCGGCCTCGGAGACCAGCGCCTTGGTGAGCTTCAGGTCGGGCAGCGCCGCGATCACCTCGCCCGCCAGCTTGTCGGTCTCGCGGGACGCGGTTCCGTTGCCCACGGCGATCAGCTCGACGCGGTGCTCCGCCGCGAGCCGCGCCAGCCGCTCCAGCGCGGCGTCCCACTTCCGCTGGGGGGCGTGGGGGTAGACGGTGTCGGTGGCCGCGACCTTGCCGGTGGCGTCCACGACGGCGACCTTGACGCCGGTGCGCAGCCCCGGGTCCAGACCCATGGTGGCGCGGGTGCCGGCGGGGGCCGCGAGCAGCAGGTCGCGGAGGTTGGTCGCGAAGACGCCCACGGCGCCGTCCTCGGCGGCGGTGCGCAGCCGGGTGCGGAGGTCGAGGGTGAGGTGGACCAGCAGCCTGGTTCGCCACGCCCAGCGGACCGTCTCCAGCAGCCAGGCGTCGGCGGGACGGCCGCGGTCGGCGACGCCGAACCGGTGGGCGACGGCCCGCTCGTACGCGGAGGGCCCCTCGCTCGCGGCATCGGCCTCCTCGGGGGCGAGCGCGACCTCCAGGAACTCCTCCTTCTCGCCGCGGAACATCGCCAGGGCACGGTGGGAGGGCATGGCGGCCAACGGCTCGGACCAGTCGAAGTAGTCGGAGAACTTGGCGCCCTCCGTCTCCCGGCCCTCCCGGACCCGCGAGGTCAGGCGGCCCTTCTCCCAGATGCGCTCGCGCAGTTCGCCGACCAGGTCGGCGTCCTCGCCGAAGCGCTCGGTGAGGACGGCACGGGCGCCCGCGAGCGCCGCGTCGGAGCTGTCCACGCCGCGTTCGGCGTCCACGTAGCCCGCGGCGGCGGCGGCCGGGTCGACGGTCGGGTCGGCGAGCAGCGCGTCCGCCAGCGGTTCCAGCCCCGCCTCGCGGGCGATCTGCGCCTTGGTCCGCCGCTTGGGCTTGTAGGGGAGGTAGATGTCCTCCAACCGCGCCTTGGTCCCAGCGGCGCGGATGTCGGCCTCCAGTTCCTCGGTCAGCTTGCCCTGGGAGCGCACCGACTCCAGGACAGCGTCGCGGCGTTCCTCGAACTCCCGCAGGTAGCGGAGGCGTTCCTCCAAGGTGCGGAGCTGACTGTCGTCGAGGGCCCCCGTCACCTCCTTGCGGTAGCGGGCGACGAACGGCACCGTGGCCCCGCCGTCGAGGAGTCCGACTGCGGCTGTCACCTGCCCCTCCCGGACACCCAGTTCGTCGGCGATCCGGGTTTCGATCGAGCGGTCTGCCACGGAGTTGGTCACGCGGTTCACGGGGATAGGGCCCCTGTCTCCTTCGGTGCGGTGGCCGCCCTCCGCGGGCCCGGCCGCGGCGAGGCGGGGCCGGACGGGGCGGGGGCGCGGGTGCCCGAGCATTGTGGCAGGAGCCGGGGACATTCGTGGGATTTGACCGCGTCTTCCGGGCCCGTGGGGCGCGATCGGCGGTACGCGACGGTCGCGGTCAGCTGGTGGTCCGGCGGGCTCGCCGGGCACGCGCGGCGTCGGGGAGGTAGCGCAGCCGCTCGGGAAGCCGGGCGACGACGGTGCCGGTCACCCGGCCCAGGGCGCGCAACCGGCGCTCCTGCCGCTCGTCCCAGGGCAGCCCGACGGCGGCCCTGGCCTCGGGCGGCATCAGGCCGACGGTGAGGAAGGCCAGCAACCGGGCGGTGGGGCGTCGCAGCAGCGGCCAGGCGAGCCGCAACGGCACCCGTACCGGGCGGGGTCCGTGGTCGGGCGGGCCGACAGTGTTGCGGGGGTCGGTCAGCTCACAGACGACGGGCGTGGCGGCCAGTTCGTGCAGCCACGCCCGATAGCGGGGTGCGAACTCCGCCGCCGTGGCGGGGAGGTCGCGGTCGCGCAGCCCCAGCAGCACGCCGACCGTGCGCCATTCGCGGTAGAGGGCCTCCTGTTCCTCCGGGGTGCAGGTGCGGCCGTGGAGCACGGTGAGCGCGCGGAGCATCACCGGGAAGCCACTGGCGTGGACCCAGCCGTACAGGTGGGGGTCGAGGGAGTGGTAGCGGTGGCCGTCGGGAGTGGTGCCGCTGATGGAGCGGTGCAGGCGGCGCAGGCGGCGGCCCTCGGCGGCGGCCTCCTCCCCGCCGTAGACCCAGAGCAGCGCGGACCGGACCGAGCGGTCGGCGCGCCCCCAGGGGTCGGTGCGGAACACCGAGTGGTCGTCGACGCCCGCGCCGACACCGGGCAGCGCGACCTGCAGCGCCAGCGCGGCGGGGAGCCACATCAGGAAGCGGACGTCCCCGTAGAACTCCCAGAGCAGGCCGTCCGGGGGCGGCCCGACGGGCGGGGCGGTGCGGCGGCCCGGTGTCGTGGGGTCCTGGTGCGGTGCGGTCATCTCGACGCCTCCCGGTGCCATTGTGACCGGTGGGGGCCGGACGCGCCCGCCCCCGGGACGCGGTGGGTGCGTCCCGGGGGCGGGGGTGTGCTCGGTGGGTCAACGGCGCTGGTCGACGGGCTCCTCCCGGACGGGCTCCTCGGTGCCCGGCTCCGTCGGGGAGGCGCTGTCCGGCTCCGCCGTCGGCGCCGGCGAGGCGGCGGTGAGCCGCTCGCCCTCGACGTCGACGTTGGGCAGGACGCGGTCCAGCCAGGCGGGGAGCCACCAGGCGGAGCGGCCCAGAAGCGCCAGCAGGGCGGGCACGATCGCCATACGGACGACGAAGGCGTCGAAGAGCACTGCGACGGCGAGGCCGAAACCGATCATCTTGATCATGGGCTCCGTGGCGCTGACGAAGCCGGCGAAGACGCTGATCATGATGATCGCGGCTGCGGTGACGACCCTGGCGCCGTAGCGGAAGCCGGTGACGATGGCCTCGTCAGGTGTGGCTCCGTGGACGTACGCCTCCCGCATCCGGGTGACGAGGAAGACCTCGTAGTCCATGGCGAGACCGAAGACGACGCCGATGAGGAAGATCGGCATCAGGCTCATCACGGGCCCGGTGGTCTCGACACCCAGCGGGCCGGCCAGCCAGCCCCACTGGAAGACGGCGACCACGGCGCCGAGGGCGGCCATGACCGACAGCAGGAAGCCCAGCGCAGCCTTGAGCGGCACCAGCAGCGAGCGGAAGACGACCATGAGGAGCACGAAGGCCAGGCCGACGACGAGCGCGAGGTAGGGCACGAGGGCGTCGTCGAGCTTCTGCGAGATGTCGATGCCCATGGCGGTCTGGCCGGTGACGGCCAGGGTCGTGCCGGTCTCCTGCTCCAGCTCCCCGGCGAGGGCGCGGATGTCGTTGACGACCGACTCGGTCTCGGAGCTGGAGGGGGTGGAGGCGGGGATCACGGTCAGCAGGGCGGTCTGCCCGGCCTCGTCGGGCTGCGGCTGGGTGACCGCGACGACCTCGTCGAGTTCCATGGCGCGCTCGGTGAGCTGCTCCGCCGCGGCCATGGCGTCGCCGCCACCCTCACCGTCGAGGACGACCAGCAGGGGGCCGTTGAACCCGGGGCCGAAGGACTCGGCCAGCATGTCGTAGGCCTGGCGCTGGGTGGTGGAGGGGGCGGAGGAGCCCTCGTCCGGGAGGTTGAGCTCCAGCTGGCTCGCCGGGATGGCGATGACGCCGAGGCCGACCACACCGGCGATCAGGACGGCGATGGGGCGGCGGATGACCTGCCGGGCCCAGCGGGTGCCCATGTTGGGGCGTTCGGCCGAGGCCCCGGCCCCGGTGGCGGCGGTGTCGCCGTCCGTGGCCGGGGTGTCCCCGTTCTTGTCGGCCTTGTCGCCCTCGACCGCCTTGCGGCGACCGCCGCGGACCTTGTCACCGGCGAAGCCGAGGACCGCGGGGATGAGGGTGACGGCGACGAGGACCGCGACCGCGACCGCACCGGCGGCGGCGAAGCCCATCTTGGTCAGGATCGGGATGTTGACGACGGCGAGGCCGGCCATCGCGATGATGACGGTGAGACCCGCGAAGACGACCGCGGAGCCCGCGGTGCCGGAGGCCCGGCCGACCGCCTCCACCTTGGTGTGGCCCTCGTCGAGCTCGGCACGGTATCGGGAGACGATGAACAGGGCGTAGTCGATGCCCACCGCGAGTCCCAGCATCATCGCCAGGATGGGGGTGGTGGTGTCCAGCTCCAGCGGGCCGCTGAGCACGGTGATGGCGAGCACCGAGATGCCGACGCCGACGAGTGCGGTGATCAGGGGAAGCCCGGCGGCGACCAGCGAGCCGAGGGTGACGATCAGGACCACGGCGGCGACGGCGATGCCGATGACCTCGGCGATGCCGGTGGCGGGCACCTCGAAGAGGGCGTCACCGCCGATCTCGACGGTCAGTCCCGCGTCCCGGCCGGTCTCGGCCGCGGCCTCCAGCGCCTCCCGGTCCGCGTCGTCGAGCTCGAAGCCGCTGACGAGGTAGGAGACCTGGGTGTAGGCGGTGCTGCCGTCCTGGCTGACCGCCCCGACCTCGAAGGGGTCGGTGACGGAGGCGACCTCGTCCGAGCTCTGTTCGAGCTCACCGAGCACGCCCGCCACGGCCTCCTGGTTGGCCGCGTCCTCCATTGTGCCGTCGTCGGCGCGGAAGACGACCCGGGCGGTCGCCCCGTCCACCCCCATGCCGGGGTAGCGCTCGGAGAGGAGGTCGAACGCCTCCTGGGCCTCGGTGCCCGGCATCGATATCTCGTTGGACGGCTGGCTCGCGTTGGTGGCGGCGACGAGGCCGGTGGCACCGAGCAGCAGCACCCACAGCAGGGCTACGAGGCGCCTCTTGAGGAACGACGCGCGTCCCAGTTTGTAGAGAAAAGTCGCCATGGCGGCGGGTGTCTCCTATTCGGTGCGGGCAGTGAGGGGCCGCCCCGGCGGCCTGTGGCGGTCTGCCGGGAGGGGGTGGTCGGTGTGGTGTTGTGCCACGACCGGCGGGCGGCCCCGAGGACCGCGGGCCGGTCAGCCCGCGGGGGCCGGCTCGGGGAGCAGCAGCGGGATGATCATGGTGTCCGCGAAGCGGCGCAGGAAGTCGGGATCGGCGTAGCGGCCCTCCATCAGCGGCCGGGCGATGAGCGCGCCGATGATCGAGTGCACGACGAACTCCACCGCGGGATTGCCGGGGGCGAGCTCACCGCGCTCCTCGGCCCGCCGCAGGGCGCGGTCGAGCACCTTGATCTCCGGGTCGATGATCACCTGCCGCACGGCGAGGTGGAGGTCCGGGTCGTTGCGGCAGGCGTGCGAGAGGGCGTGGATGACGGCGGTGTCGTCGGTGGCCTCGGTGCCGACCCGGCCGCACATCTCCCGGAAGTCGCCGCGGAGCGAGCCGGTGTCCACGTCGTCGAGGGAGAGGCGCTTGGTGTGGCGGAGCGCGGAGGTGACGAGCCGGGCCTTGGTCTGCCACTGACGGTAGAGGGTGGCCTTGCTCGACCGGGAGCGGGCAGCGACCGCGTCCATCGTCAGGGCCTCGTAGCCGCGCTCCCGCAGCTCGGCGAGGACGGCCTCGTAGAGCTCCTGCTCACGCTCCTCGGTGAGCTTCGTTCGGCCGCTGCGGCCACCGGCCCTGGGGGCGGTGACGCCGGGCTGCTCGGTCATTCCGTGTCCTGTCGACGGGGCCGGTCCTCCGGCCGGAGGTGGCCATCCCATCATCGATCCGCAGATCGAAACGATGTCGTTTCTCGAGCACGAGCGTAGACACCCACCCTGCGAAACGCAAACGGATCGATACGACTCCGTTCACCTACCCCGGCGCACCCCGTCCACACCCCCGCGCGCCGCCCGAGCCCGGGGTCGCCGCGGACCGGGGGCCGCGCCTCGAACGCCGTCGGCCCCGCCCCGGAAGGGGCGGGGCCGAGGCGACGGGGCGGCCGGCGTCACACCACGGCAGGCACCTCCGGTGCGGGTCGGTAGCGGACCTCGCCGAACAGTTCACCCGCCGCCGCCTTCGCCAGCAGCAGCGCGGGCGGCGCGAACCGGGGGCCGTAACGGTCCGCCAGCTCGCGCGCACGGGCGACGAACCCGTCGAGCCCGCCCGGGTAGCCGTTGACGTACTGGAGCACCCCGCCGGTCCACGGCGGGAAGCCGATACCCAGCAGCGAACCGACGTTGGCGTCCGCGACCGAGGTGAGCACCCCCTCCTCCAGCAGTCGGATGCTGTCCAGCGCCTCGACGAACAGCAGTCGTTCCGTCAGGTCGGCCATCGGCAGCTCCACCCGGCCGCCGGGTGCCAGGCGCTCCCCCAGCTCCGGCCAGAGCCCCGCCCTCGCGCCGTCCTCGCCGTACTCGTAGAAGCCGGCGCCACCGGCGCGCCCTGTCCGGCCGTACTCCTCGACCATGCGGTCCAGGAGCGCGTCCGCCGGGTGCGGGACCCATTCCTCGCCGGCGGCCGACGCGGCGGCCCGGTCCTCGGCCCGCACCCGGCGGGGAAGAGTCAGCGTCAACTCGTCCAGCAGGGCGAGCACTCCCGTGGGGTAGCCGGCCCGGGCCGCGGCCTGCTCCACCGACGAGGGCGCCACCCCCTCCCCCACCATCGCCACACCCTCCTGCAGGAAGCGGGCGATGACCCGGGAGGTAAAGAAGCCCCGGCCGTCGTTGACGACGATCGGGGTGCGACCGATCTGCCGCACCAGGTCAAAGGCGCGCGCCAGCGCACGGTCCCCCGTCCGCGCGCCCCGCACGATCTCCACCAGCGGCATCCGGTGCACGGGCGAGAAGAAGTGCAGTCCCAGGAAGTCCTCCGGCCGGCCCACTGCCTCGGCCAGTCCGCCGACCGGGAGCGTCGAGGTGTTGGTGCAGAGCAGCGCGGACTCGCCGACCACCCGCTCGACCGCCGCGAGCACCTGGTGCTTCAGCGCGGTGTCCTCGAACACCGCCTCGACCACCACCTCGCAGCCGGCCAGGTCCTCGATCGTGTCGGTCGCGGTGATGCGGGCCGTGAGCGCCGCGGCCTCGGCCTCCGTCATTCGGCCTCGGGCGACCGACGCCGCCACGAGCCGCTCGGCGTGGGCACGGCCCCGGAGGGCGGCCTCCCGGCTGACGTCCTGCAGCACGACGTCGATGCCCGCGCGTGCGCAGACGTGGGCGATCCCCGCACCCATCATCCCCGCGCCGACGACACCGACCCGGCGCACCCGGTGCGCCGGCTCCCCCTCCGGCCTCGCGGCCCCCGCGTTGACGGTCCGCAGGTCGAAGAAGAACGCCTGCGTCATGTTCTTCGAGGTCTGCCCGACGACCAACTCGGTGAAGTAGCGGCTCTCGATCAGCTGAGCGCCCTCGAAGTCGACCTGCGCGCCCTCCACCGCCGCAGCCAGGATGTTCCGGGGCGCCGGCAGCGGCGCGCCTCCGGTGCGGCGCACGAGATGCGCCGCGAAGGAGGGCAGCACCGCGGCCAACGACCGCGTGGCGGGCGTCCCCCCGGGGATGCGGTAGCCCTCCTCGTCCCACGGCTGACGGGAGGCGGGGTGGGCGTCGATGTGGGCGCGCGCGGCGCCCAGCATCTCCTCGGGGGAGGTCACCACCTGGTGGACCAGCCCCAGCTCCAGTGCCCGCGACGGGGTGTGGCGGGTGCCCTCCAGCAGGACGTGGCGCAGGGCGTCGGCGATACCGAGCAGCCGCACGGTCCGGGCGACACCGCCACCCCCCGGAAGCAGCCCGAGGGTCACCTCGGGCAGCCCGAGACGGGTGTCGGGACCGTCGAGGACGATCCGGTGGTGGCAGGCGAGCGCGAGCTCCAGCCCGCCGCCGAGCGCGGTGCCGTTGACGGCGGCGACCACCGGCACTCCCAGGGTCTCGATGCGGCGCAGCGCGCGCTTGAGCGCCGTGGCGAAGTCGAACACCTGCCGGGCGTCCTCGGGGCCGGCGGCGATGAGCTCGTCGAGGTCGCCACCGGCGAAGAAGGTCTCCTTGGCGGAGGTGACGATGATGCCGCGCACCGTGTCGCGCTCACCCTCCAACCGGTCGGCGGCGGCGGTGAGCGCGGTGACGAACGCGGCGTCCATGGTGTTGGCGGTGCGCCCGGGGGCGTCCATGGTCAGGGTCACGATCCCGTCGGCGCCGCGGTGCCAGTGGATCGGCCCGGCGTCGGGATCGGCGGCGGAGGCTGCGGGTGCGGTCATGGCGGTCTCTTTCGGTGGGGCGACGCCGCCGGGCGGTGGGGCGACGCGGAGGGGCGGTCGGCCGGAGCGGAGCGGGCGGCCCGCTCTCGACCCGGTGGGGGTGCCGGGCGGGTGTCACACCCTCTCGATGACGGTGGCCACGCCCATGCCACCGCCGACGCAGAGCGTCGCCAGACCGCGCCGGAGGTCGCGCCGCTCCAGTTCGTCGAGGAGGGTGCCGAGGATCATCGCCCCGGTGGCGCCGAGCGGGTGGCCGAGCGCGATGGCGCCGCCGTTGACGTTGACGCGCGCCGGATCGACACCCATCTCGCGGACGAACCGCAGTACGACGGCTGCGAACGCCTCGTTGACCTCGAAGAGGTCGATGTCGTCGACGGTCAGTCCCGCTCGGGCCAGTGCCTTGCGGCTGGCCGGCGCCGGGCCGGTGAGCATCACGGTCGGCTCGGATCCGGTGACGGCGGCGGAGACGATCCGCGCCCGGGGCGTCAGCCCGTGGCGGCGTCCGACCTCCTCGCTCCCGACGACGACCAGCGCCGCGCCGTCGACGATGCCGGAGGAGTTGCCCGCGTGGTGGACGTGGTCGATGCGCTCCAGGTGGTGGTACTTCTGCAGCGCCACGGCGTCGAACCCGCCCTGCTCGCCGAGGCCGGCGAACGACGGGCGGAGCGCGGCGAGGGAGTCGGCGGTGGTGCCCGGCCGGGGGAACTCGTCATGGTCGAGCACGGTGAGCCCCGAACGGTCGACGACGGGTTCCAGCCCGCGGTCGAACCGGCCCTCCGCGGCGGCCGTGGCCGCGCGTTCCTGGGAGAGCGCGGCGTACTCGTCGACCTCGCGCCGGCTGACGCCGTCGAGGGTGGCGATCAGGTCGGCCCCGATGCCCTGGGGGACGAAGCCCGTCGCCAGGCTCGTCATCGGGTCCATCATCCAGGCGCCGCCGTCGGAGCCGATGGGCAGTCGCGACATGGACTCCACGCCGCCCGCCAGCAGCAGGTCGTCCCAGCCGGAGCGGACCTTGGCCGCGGCGGTGTTGACGGCCTCCAGCCCGGAGGCGCAGAACCGGTTGAGCTGCACGCCGGCCACCGTCTCGGGGAGTCCCGCGGCGAGGGCGGCGATCTTGGCGATGTCCGAGCCCTGGTCACCGTGCGGGCTGACCACGCCGAGGACGACGTCGTCCACGGCCGCCGGGTCGATGCCGGGCAGCCGGTGCTCCAGACGCCGCATCAGCCCGGTGACGAGGTCGATGGGTTTGACGGTGTGCAGGGAGCCGTTCGCCCTGCCCCGGCCCCGGGGGGTGCGGAACGCGTCGTAGACGTAGGCGTCGGTGGTCATGTGTACCTCTCTCATGGGCGGTTGGCTGCCGGTCGGCGTCCGCCCGGACACGGTCGGCCCGCGCGGGCCGGGCGCGGCGGCGCTGGGGGTGCGGCGGCGTCACGGGCGGGTGGTTCCGCCCCGTTCCACCGGGAGGTCCCACTCCGCGGCCACCCCTGCGGCGTCCGCGCCGGGCCGCGCCGGTGGCAGCCGTAACGCGGCGGGGGTGACGGAGAACCGGGGCGCGGGGGCCGGTTGAACGGTGCCGCCGTGGTCGGTGAAGGTGCCCCGGGCAGCGAGGTGGGGGTGACCGGGCGCCTCGCTCAGCGACAGCACGGGGGCGACGCAGGCGTCACTGTCGGCGAAGACCTCCGCCCACTCGTTCCGCGTCCGCGCGCTGAACCGGGCGGCGAGCAGGGCCCGCAACCGGGGCGCGTCGCCGGGGTTCGTGCGGTCGGGGAACGCGTGCCCGTCGGCGGCGGGCAGCCCGGGGTCGATCCCGAGCCGTCGCAGGAACTCCTCGTAGAAGGCGGGCTCCAGGGCGCCGACCGCCATGTACCCGCCGTCGGAGGTGGCGTAGCAGCCGTAGGAGGGGGCACCGCCGTCCAGGAGGTTGGCCTCGCGGCGGTCCTGCCAGACCCCGGCGGCGAGCAGGCCGTGCAGCGCTGTGGTGAGGTGGCTGACGCCGTCGACGACCGCCGCGTCCACCACCTGTCCGACGCCGTGGGCCTCCGCATGGCGGAGTGCGGCCAGGACCCCGACGACGAGGTAGAGGGCACCGCCGCCGTGGTCGCCGAGCAGGTTGGCCGGGGCCACCGGCGGGCCGTCGGCCGGACCCGTGGCGGCGAGAGCGCCGGTGAGGGCAAGGAAGTCGATGTCGTGCCCGGCCCGCTCGGCCAGCGGGCCGTCCTGCCCCCACCCGGTCATGCGGCCGTAGACCAGCCGGGGGTTGCGGGCGAGGGCTGCCTCGGGTCCGACACCGAGGCGTTCCGCCACGCCCGGCCGGAACCCCTCCACCATGACGTCGGCCCGCTCGGCGAGTTCCAGGACGCGGGCCGCGCCCTCGGCCGTCTTGAGGTCAGCGAGCACCGACCGCTTGTTCCTGCCGGTCAGGTCCGCGTCCGGCGGCAGGTGGGGCCAGCTGCCGCCGGGGCGGTCCACCCGGACGACGTCGGCCCCGAGGTCGGCGAGGAGCATGGCCGCGAAGGGTGCGGGGCCCAGCCCGGCGAGTTCCACGACCCGTACCCCGGCCAGCGGCCCGGTGGCGGTGGTCGGCATGGTCCCCCCGGAGTCCGTCGCGCTACGTCGCGGTAACAACGCGATCCTAGGAACGCGTTCCGTATTTCTCAAGGATCACGACGCGGGGCGGGGTGCGCGGGCGCACGATGGCGGGGGCGGCGCCCCCGCGCCGGGGTGAGGGCGCGTGTGGCGTGGCGACACGTCGGCCAGGTATGTCACATGGACGCATTGCGGCAGGAGTTCACCCCGCGAGGGACCTTCCTCGACACCGCCTCCCACGGGCTGCTCCCCCGGCGTTCGGTCACCGCCGTCCGGCGGGGAGCGGCGTTGATGGCCGAGGGAACGCTCGACCAGCAGGCCTGCCTGCGGGCGGTGGACGGGGTACGGGCGGACTACGCGGCACTCGTCGGCGTGACGGCGGACCGGGTGGCCGTCGGGTCGTCCGTCGCGGTCCATGTGGCGCTGGTCGCCGCCTCACTGCCGGCGGGTGCCGAAGTACTGCTGGCCGCCGAGGAGTTCAGCTCACTGCCCACGCCGTTCGACCAGCGCGGGGGGCTGCGGCTGCGGCAGGTCCCGCTCGACGGCCTCGTCGACGCGGTGCGACCGGGCACCGACCTGGTGGCGGTGAGCGCCGCCCAGTCGGCCGACGGCCGGGTCGTCGACCTCGGCGCCCTGCTGTCGGCCGCGCGCGAGCACGGGGCGCGCACGCTGCTCGACACCACCCAGGCGGCCGGCTGGCTGCCCCTGGGGGCCGACCGCTTCGACTACACGGTGTGCGGCGGGTACAAGTGGCTGCTCACGCCGCGCGGCGTCTCCTTCCTGTCGGTGCCGCCGGGGTTCGGTGGCCTCCGTCCGCTGCACGCCGGCTGGGTGGCCGGGGCGGAGCCGTGGCAGAGCTGCTACGGGCCGGTCGCGGAACTCGCCCCCGACGCACGCCGGTTCGACCAGAGCCCGGCCTACCTCCCCTATCTGGGGGCGGCGCCGTCACTGCGGTTGCTGGCCGAGGCGGGACCGGCGCGGGTCGGCGCGCACGCCCGAGCGCTGGCCGCGCGGTTCCGGGAGGGACTGGCCGGGCTCGGCTGCGAGGTGCCGGACGCCGGGGGGCCGATCGTCTCCTTCCCCGAACCCGAGGGCGCGGTGGAGGCCCTGCACCGCGCGGGGGTACGGGTTGCCCGCCGCAGGGGGGCGCTGCGGGCCGCGTTCCACCTCTACAACGACGAGGCGGACGTCGACCGGGCGATTGCGGCACTGGAGACGACCGCGGCGGGCCGTTGACCACCCGCTCGACGCCGACGCGACCTGGCGTTCCACGCCGCGGGTCGGTGGGCCCCGGGGAACCAATGCCTGGTCGGCGCGGTCACCCCGGCCGGGCGTCGAGTTCCGCGACGAGCCGCCGGGGCGCGACCGCCCGGAAGCTCTCCTCCACCCAGTCGCACAGCAGACCGGTGCCCGGCACGGAGCCCGCCTCGACCGCAAGCGGCACGCGCACCCAGCCGGTGCGTGCCAGGCCGTAACCGGCGGGCTCGGCACCGGGCAGCGACAGGGCGTGGGCCCGGACGTCCTCCGTCGGCAGCTTGATCACCATGGATGCGGGCGCGGGCGACGCCGGCGCCCCGAGGAACACGAACACCTTGCCGCCGGCCTTGATCGCGGGCTCGCCCCAGGGGAACTCCTCCACGGCGCCCGGAAAGCCCAACGCGTGGGCACGTATCCGGTCGCGGGGACCGTCGCTGCGACGCGGCGTCATGCGCTTCACGGTACGCCCGGCGCGGTGGCGGGGCGAGCGGGCCGGCCCGCGTCCGTCCGGGCCGGCGGCGGGGGCTGCGTCAGGCCGCGGCCCGCTCCTGCTCCTCCTCGACCCGGCGGTTCCATTCGGCCTTCCCGGCCTGCCAGCCGTCCTCGTCGGCGCCGCGCCGCCAGTAGCCGCTGATCGACAGCTGGGAGGGCTTCATCCCCAGCTCGTGCCGCAGGTGGCGGCGGAGCGACTTCACCCAGTTGGCCTCGCCGTGCACGAACGCCTGGCCGGTGCCCGCGGGCAGCTCGGCGGCGGTGACCGCCGCGAGCAGCGCCTCGCCGTAGGCGCCGGACTTCCGGCCCACCCAGACGATGTCCACCTCGCCGGCCGGCGGCTGGAGCTTCTGCTCCTCCCCCGGGCCGCCGACTTCCAGGAAGACCCGTGCGCGGGCGCCGGCGGGGAGCTCCGCGACCGAGGCCGCGATGGCGGGCAGCGCGCTCTCGTCGCCGACGAGCAGGTGCCAGTCGGCCTGCGGGTCGGGGGCGTAGCCGCCGCCCGGCCCGAGCATGGCGAGCTCGTCGCCCGGGACGGCCGCAGCCGCCCAGGGTCCGGCGAGCCCGGTGTCGCCGTGGTGGACGAAGTCGATCACGAGCTCCGGGCCGGCGGGGTCGAAACTGCGGACCGTGTAGGTGCGGGTCAGCGGCCACTCGTCGCGCGGCTGGTCACGGCGGATCGCCGCGACGTCCAGCGGCTGCGGGTAGCTGACACCGGGCCGCGGGAAGACGAGCTTCACGTAGCTGTCGGTGTAGGGGCCGGTGGCGAAGTCGCGGAGACCGTCCCCGCCGAACGTGACCCGGATCATGTGGTCCGTCAGCCGCTCGGTGCGCAGCACCCTGCCGATGTGGGTCGGGTTGGCGGGACGGGGAGGCCGGTCGTTCATCGCTGCTCCTCGCTCGGTGGGGCCGTCACGGCGGCCGGTTCCTCGGCGTCGGCCCCGGCCGGGGGCGACGACGCGCCGCACGCGGCGGCGCGGGGCGCCCACCGTCGCACGCGTCAGGTAAGGGTGACCTTACCTGATGTGCGGGCGGGTCACCCACCGACCGTGACCGGAGCGCGGAGTGCGGTGCGGCGCACTCACCCGCGGGGTCGCGCCGGTTCACCGGCGTCGGCGGCGACCGCTGCGGAGAGCGCCTCCCGACAGCTGCGGTCGGCCCGGCGGATCGGCTCCGGCTGCCGGTAGCGGGGTGTCGACCGCATCACGTGGGCGCAGGCCGTGTCGAGTCCCACCCGGTGCCCTGCGGAGACGAAGACGGGTCTGACGCCCGCACGCGTCCGCAGCGCGCGTCCCACCTCCTCGTCGCCGTCCAGCAGCGGGGACGAGGCACCCCGCTCGGCGCCCGGTTCGTCGTGCCGGAAGACGAAGGGCGACTTGGCGACACCGATCGTCGGGAGCCCGGTGACCACACCGAGGTGGCAGGCGAGCCCGAAGCGCCGGGGGTGGGCCAGGCCGTAGCCGTCGCAGACGACCAGGTCCGGGGCCACCGCGAGCCGGTCGAGGGCCCGGAGGACCGCCGGCACCTCGCGGAACGCCAGCAGGCCGGGGACGTAGGGGAACGACACCGGACCGACGGCCGTGGCCTCCGCCACCACCTCCAGCGAGGCGGCGTCGAGCACCACGACGGCTGCTGCGACGAGGTCGCGAGCGTCGTCGTAGGCGACGTCCACCCCAGCGACGGTGCCGGTGCCGTCCGCCGGCGGCCCGGCCTCGTCCAGCACCAGCCGGTCGCGGAGCAGCCGCTGCGACGCGACC
>NZ_JAAVJB010000259.1 GCF_012034385.1 Streptomyces spiramenti | reverse complement strand
ACGAGCAGCGCGCCGACGAACGCCGGGAGGGCCATCAGCCGGACGTCCGGGCGCCGCAGACGCTCGAAGTGTTCCCGCCGCAGGGTCAGCGCCAGCACGACCGCGAGCGCCGCCCGGGGCGCACTCCGGGACCACAGGAGCGCCACCGCCTGCGCCCCGGCGACCAGGGCGAAGACCAGTCCCGGCGAGACACCGTCCCCGCCGGGAACGTCGTTCGCCCTCACGATGAGCAGCGGAAGCATGGGGTGGAGCCCGAGACCGACCGCCACCACGACCTGCGCCACCCGTCGACGGCGCGGCGCCGTCGGCTCGGCCCGGGCACCGTCCGGGCCGGGCAGCCGGGCCTCGACCTCCCAACCGCCGTCCGCGGTGGGGCCGCTGCGCACCGTGCCACCCGCCTCCTGTACCCGGCTGCGGAGGAACGCCTGCCCCCGGCCGCCGCCCAGGCCGCGAGCATCGCCGCTCGCGTCGTTCGGTGGGCCGTTACGGACGGCGACGACGTGGCCGTCACCGTCCGCCCGGCAGACCACGTGGGTGACGGCTCCGGGGGCGTGGCGTACGGCGTTGGTGAGCGCTTCACGGACGATGCCGAACACCGCTTCGGCGGCGGTCCCCTCGGGCACCGCCGCCAGCTCGCAGCTCACCGGTTGGCCGAGCCGCCGGATGCCCTCCGCCAGCGTCAGCAGCCGCTCCCGCGGCTCCGCGGTGTCGACGGTGCCGCGGCCGGGCTCGGGTACCGCACCCAGCGCGGCGGTGACCTCCGCGCCGGCGGTGACGGCAAGCGCCAGCGCTTGCTCGCGGAGTTCGGGGCGACGGTCGCCCAGTCCCTCGGCCGCGCCGGCGGACACGACCACGGCGGTCAGGTGATGGGCGCTGACGTCGTGGAGTTCGCGCTCCATCCGCCGTCGTTCGTCGGCGGCCAGGCGGTGCCGCTCCGCCTCGGTGCGGCGCAGCCGGTATGCAGCTGCCTCCGCGGCGGCGGCTGCGCGCCGTCGTCGTATGCCCCAGCCGCAGGAGGTGGCGTAGACCAGCGTGACCAGGGCCAGCACGAGCTTGTCGCGGTCACCGACGCCGTGCAGCGTAACCTGGTACAGCAGTTGCCACACGGCCAGGGTTCCCACGGTGAGCAGGGTCGTGAAGGTGTCGCGGCGCAGCGCCACTTCGTAGAGCGCCAGCGCGACACCCGCCGTCCCCAGTATCGCCACCGCACCGACGGGGAGGACTCCTGCGACGAGTGCGCACGGCACCACGGTGATCACCAGTGCTCCCACCGGGTGCCGGCGGCGGGTGAAGAGCGCGCCGGCCACCAGGAGCGCGGCGAGCGCCGCTGCCAGCAGGTGCGGCGCGGTCGGCACCTGGCCCCGCAGCAGAGCGCCACCCGGCCACACCAGGGCCTGCGCCGCCGCCAGAAGGACCGGGAGGAACCGGTCGTCGGTTCGATTCATGATGGGACGAGGCTATGGCCGTCGCTCCTCGCGGCGCTTCGGCCCGCGGGAGGACTCCGGTCTCCAACCAGCGATAGAGACCGGTGCGCCGTGTGCAGCCGTGCGGTGCCGGTGGGCCGGTGCAGCCCGGTGCGACCTTCCCTTCGAGCCCTCCGGACGCGGGGAGACGCGAACGGCCCAGGCGGGCGGTGACCGGAACCGGTGCGCGGCGGGCCGACTCGGTCGACCTGGCCGGCGCGGGCCGTGGGCCATGGCCGCCGACCGCCCCTCACGGGCTGCCGACGCAGTCGACTGCGCGGACCCGACGCGGTCCGGGCACGGGGCTCCCCGGCGCTGTGGGCGGCCGTCGCGGCGTATCGACCGAAGGGGTTGTTCCCGTCCGCTGCGGGGTTCGTTCCACGCCCCGGCTCTCGGCCGGCGGGAGCATGTGGGCCATGAACGCTGAACAGCGCTACGTGCGGGTGTCCGGACCACGACGACTGGAGGAACTCACCCGGGAGGACCAGCAGCCCGCGCGGGACGGGGTGGTGGTCGACGTCACCTACGCCGGAATCTGCGGAACCGATGTCCACGGCTACACCGACGGGCACATGCTGCCGCCGGCGGTCTTCGGGCACGAGTGGACCGGAAGGGTCAGCGCGGTCGGGGACGAGGTCTCCGGGGTGACCGTCGGACAGCGTGTGGTGGGTGCGGTAGGGCCCGCCTGTGGCGCGTGTCGCCAGTGCCTGGCCGGCCATGCCCGCCACTGCGACACGGTGTTCGCCGAAGCGAACGGTGTCGACGAGGCGGCTCCCGCCCACGGCGGCTTCGCGACCCGTCTCGGTGTGTCCGCGCGCAGGGTGGTGCCCGTGCCTGACGCCCTCTCGGACGTCGAAGCCGCTCTCGTCGAACCGGCGGCCGTGACCTTTCACGCGGTCCGCCGTACCGCCATGGAGCTGGGGTCCCTGGTGGTCGTGCAGGGCGCCGGTCCGATCGGCCTGCTGACCGCCCAGCACGCGCGCAACGCGGGCGCAGGTCGCGTCATCGTCTCGGAGCCTTCGGCTGCTCGTCGGAGCGCCGCCGAGAAGTTGGGCTTCCGCGACGTGGTGGCGCCCGAGGGCCTTCGGGAGCTGCTGACCAGGGCCGGCGAGGGGCTCGGCGCAGATGTGCTGTTCGAATGTGCGGGCGTCGCGTCCCTGCTGCAACCGTCCGCCGAACTGGTCCGGCGCGGCGGCACGCTCGCGCTGCTCGGCTTCCCTCTTACCGACTCGGCAGTCAGTTACGGCGACTGGCAGAGCCGGGAACTGACGGTCATCGGTTCACTCGCCTACAACCGCGAGGACTTCTTGGGCACGATGCGTTCGATCGCCGAGCGGCGGATCGACGTCGCCTCCCTGCACACCGGCACCGTCGGCCTGTCCCGGCTCGGCGACCTTCTGGAGGAGCTCGACGCGGGCGACAGCGCCCACACCAAGGTGTTCGTCGACCCCCGCAGCTGACGCACCGCCTGGACGTGGCCGCCTCAAGCAGCCGCTCGTGGTGCCGGGCTGCGCGGACATGTTTCCGGTGTGGTGCGGCGTCCACGCCTCCGAGGTGACCTGACCCGACGGGGCGCCGTCGCGCCGGAGGCCGTCTCCCTGTGCCCTTCCCGGCGGTGAACCGGGTCGCAGCCGTCACGGCGGCCTCGTGTGGCGACCGAGCCGAGCGGACGCCCCGGTCCGGCGCGGCCCGTGACCGACGTCGGATACGGGCGCCGCGGAGCTGCGGCCGGCACGCCGGTGGGCGGTGCGGGGCGTGGCGTCGGTCGTGACCGGTGTCCCGATGTCGTCGGTGGCCTCCGTCATCACCGGCGCCGTCTGCGGCATCGCCGGCACGGGCGCGCGTGCAGACCGACAGGTCGGCGCACTCGGGCTCCGGAAAGGCTCGTGACGGCGTCCTTCGGCCTCACATCCCGCGTGCGGGCGCACAGTTGGGATACCGGCCACTATCGCAATGACAATCATTGCCATTAGTGTGCTGTCGGTCGTGCCGCCCTCGGTACGCGCCGTCACCCCACGTTCCCATCCCCCGACGTCCCACCCCGACGCCCCGGGCCCCGACGCCCCGGCCGGTCCCCACCGGACAGCACCGGGCGCCTCGTCGCCCCCCCGAGACCCAGCACGCGCGCGCCCGTTCCACCGACGATCACGGAAGAGAACTCATGGACCGCACCGCGACCGGAACCGCCCTGCTTGCACAGCTGCCGGCTCCGTTGCCCGCCCACAGGATCATCGCCGTCAACCGGCCGACGGCCGACCTGCACACCACCCGCACGCACACCTGGAACGGCTGGACCTTCGACGTCCCCCCGGGCGTCTTCGTCCCCGGATGGACCAGCCGCATGATCCACGACCGGGTGCTCGACGGCCGCATCGAGACGCACGGTCTCCGCTACGCGGCCATGGGCGTCGGGCTCGGGATCGAAGCCGTGGCGGCCGGGTTGCGAGGAGCCCGCGAGGTCCACGCCCTGGACGTCCACGCGGCGAGCATCGCCGCCACCACGCGCCACTACCGGGAGCTCGTCGGCGACCGCCCGGGGACCGCCTTCCACCCCCGGGTCGGCGACCTCTTCGACGCCGTCCCGGACGGCAGTCGGTTCGACGTCGTCACCTTCAACCCCCCGGCCGTGAGCCGGTCGGTGAGCGACGACCCCGACGTCGTCCGCAACGTGTGCGTCGGTGCCCCGCTCGTCGCCCGCTTCTTCGCCCAACTCGCGGAACGCGAACTCCTCGCCCCCGCAGGGGAGATCTTCCTCATCGCCTCCACCACCGCCGACCTGCGCGCCCTGGTCGGTCATGCGCTCGACCACGGTTTCGACCCGCGGATCGAGCACCTCCACGACTGGCAGGACGGCGTCGTCACCTTCCTCTTCCGCATCACCCACCAGGGCCTCCGGGACGGGGGCCGACCGTGAGCGCCGTCGAAGAGCTGATCACCGACGTCCTGGCCGGCCGCCACGGGACCCCGCCCCGGCACCTGGTCGCCACCAGCGTGTTCTGGGCCCACCACGGCACTCGGCTGGCCGGCGGGGACACCACCTACCTCAACCAGTACCTCCTCGTCCGCGTCGGCGACTCCTTCGGTGCCTGCGCCTTCGAGGCCGGCGAGGTCGACCCGGCAGTGTGCCGGGCGGCCAGCGGGGCGAGTATCGACACTCTGCTGCGCGAAGGTCCCCACGCCCTGCGCATCGCGGCGCTCGACGCCTGCCTCGCCGCGGCGGCGCCGCACCGCGAGACCGCCGGCGCGGAGGCCGTCACCCTCCCCACCGGCACGCCCGAACACCGTGCCGCCGCGCGGGACGCCGCCGTCGCCGACCTGCTCGAGACCACGACCGGCCTCACCGTCGGACTCATCGGCGTCGTCAACCCACTCGTCGCCGCCATCCGGGAACGCGGCGGCGAACCCCTGCTCTGCGACCTCAACCTGCGGACCACCCGCTGGGGCGACCCGGTCACCGACGACATGAACATCGTGCTCGACACCGCCGACGCCGTCGTCGCCACCGGCATGACCCTCGGCAACGGCAGCTTCGACACCGTCCTCGGCCGCTGCCGCGAGCGGGGCGTCCCGTTGGTGGTCTACGCGCAGACCGGCAGCGCCGTGGCGCGTGCCTTCCTCGGGGCGGGGGTGACGGCGCTGTGCGCGGAGCCGTTCCCGTTCTCGCAGTTCAGCGCCGACGCCACCACCGTCTACCGCTACCGGGCGGTGGCGTGACACCCGCCGCGTTCGCCACGTCACCGGCCAGGAGCCACCCCATGGACGACCACATATCCGAAGCCGTCGGACGCCCGGACCTGATCCGCCTCGACGACTCCCTCACCTGCCTCCGCTTCGAGACCATGAAGGCGGTTTCCGCACTGGCCGCCGTGCGGCACCTGCTGGAGACCGGGGCCGTCCGACCTGGCGACACCCTCATCGACAGCTCCAGCGGCATCTACGCCTACGCTCTCGCCCTGGCCTGCCACCGCTACGAGCTGCGCTGCCACATCATCGGGTCCGCCGCTGTGGACCGCACGCTGCGCACGCAGTTGGAGGTCCTCGGCGTCCGTCTGGAGCTGATGCGCGGCGGCAACGACCTCAAGCTGGATCAGAACCGCCGGGTGGCCCGCATCCGGGAGATCCTGGCGGAGCACCCGGAGTACCACTGGATGCGCCAGTACCACGACGACATCCACGACCTCGGCTACGCCGAGGTCGCCGACCGCATCGCCTCGGAAGCCGGCGCCGGGCCGCTGACCCTCGTCGGCGGGGTCGGAACCGGCGTCTCCACCGGAGCACTCGCCCAGCAGCTGCGCCGACGCGCCGTCGACGTGCGGCTCGTCGGCGTCCAGCCGTTCGGCAGCGTCACCTTCGGCTGCGAGCACGTCGCCGATCCGGAGATCATCATCGCCGGCATCGGCAGCTCCATCCCGTTCGGCAACGTCCGCCACGACCGGTACGACACCGTCCACTGGACCGCCTTCGACGCCGCGCTGTCCGGCAGCATCGATCTGTTGCGGCGCCACGCCGTCTTCGCCGGCCTCTCCGCCGGTGCGGCGTACCTGGCGGCGCGTTGGGAGTGCCGCGCCGAGACCGACCGGACCGTCATGTTCGTCGCCGCGGACACCGGGCACCGCTACGTCGACACCGTCTTCGACCGTCACCGGGAGGCGATACCGCTGGAGGACCTGGCGCCCCGCCAGGTCCGGTCGTCGGCGGAGGTCGACCTTCCCTGGTCGCGGATGGACTGGAACGGGTCCTCCGCCCCTGCGGCGGCGGGGGAGGAGCTCCGGAAGAGGTGGCCCGACCGCCGCTCCGCGCACGACGACATGCCCGCCGCCGACCGACGTCAGCCCGAGCGGAAGGAAGACAC
>NZ_JAAVJB010000258.1 GCF_012034385.1 Streptomyces spiramenti | reverse complement strand
AAGTCGAGCAAGGTGCACCTGCGCCAGTTCGGCGAGAAGGCGCCCGAGAACGACGCCATGCTCGTCGGCATCGGTGGGACGCTTCTTCGTGCGGCGGGTGGTCCGCCGTCCGGTGACCGTCGGCCCGCGCGGCCGGTCAGCCCCTCGGGCACGCCACCGGCACCGTGCGGGCGGCCGTGGGGGACGCCCGCGTCGCGCCGAGGAGCTGCGATGGGACAGGGCGTGCACGTCACCGAGCTGCCGGGCGTCGGCACCCGGTACGACGTCGATCTGGCCGACGACGAGAACCGGGTGTCCGTGGTGGTGCGCCCCGGCGGGACCCGCTACCTGTACGTCTTCGCGACGCGGTCGGCCGAGCCGACCGCGGTGCTGGAGCTGACCGACGAACAGGCCCGCAAGCTGGCCGCGGTGCTCTCCGCGACCTTCTACGAGGGCTGAGGGCGGGCGGTGCACGCCGACCTGGTCGGCCTGGGCGCGGTGCTGCTGCTGGCGGCGCTGGTCGCCCGGGGCGCGCGACGGCTGGGGCTGCCTTCGGTCCCCTGCTACATGCTGGTCGGGATCCTCCTGGGGCCGGGCACGCCCGGTCCGGTGCTGATCGAGCACCCCGAGGACCTGTCGGTGCTGGCAGCGCTGGGGCTGGTGCTGCTGCTGTTCCACCTGGGCGTGGAGTTCCCGCTGGAGCAGGTGGTCGGCGGCGGGCGGCGGCTCTTCCTGGCGGCGGCCTGCTACATCGGGCTGAACATCACCGCGGGGCTGGTCTTCGGGTTCTCGCTCGGCTGGGGCGGCGCGGAGGCGCTGGTGGTGGCGGGCGCTCTCGGCATCTCCTCCTCGGCCATCGCGACCAAGCTGCTGATCGAGCTGCGGCGGCTCACCAACGCCGAGACACCGGTGATCCTGGGGATCATCGTCATCGAGGACCTGTTCCTCGCCTTCTACCTCGCGCTTCTCTCCCCGGTGCTCTCCGGGGCGGACTCGCTGGGCGCCCTGGCCGGGCACATCGCGCTCAGCTTCGGCTTCCTCGTGGCCCTGTTCGCCGTGGCGCGCTGGGGCGCGCGGGCGGTGGGCGGGTTGATCGGGAGCCGCGAGGACGAGCTGCTGGCCGTCGCGGCGATCGGCCTCGCGGTGCTGGTGGCGGGGGTCTCCGACGAAGTGGGGGTCTCGGACGCCATCGGGGCGCTGATGGTGGGGCTGGTCGTCTCGCGCACCCGGTTCCGGGAGCGCGTGGAGCGGATCGTGCTGCCGCTGCGGGACGTGCTGGCGACGGTCTTCTTCGTGGCGTTCGGTCTGACCATCGACGTGGGCGACCTGGGCGGTGTCGCCGTCCCCGCGCTGCTCGCGGTGGTCGTCACGGTGCTGACCAACGTGACGGCCGGGGTCCTGGCGGCGCGGTTGTTCGGATTCAACCAGCGGGGCGCGGCCAACATCGGGCTGACGGTGCTGGCGCGGGGCGAGTTCTCGCTGATCCTCGTGACGCTGGCGATCGCCGCCGGGCTGGACGAGCGGCTGGGGCCCTTCGTCGCGCTGTACGTGCTGCTGCTCGCGGTGACCGCGCCGCTGCTGGCGGCGGGGTCGCGGTACCTGGCGCGGGTGATGCCGGACCGGCTGCTGCGGTCGGACTGGACCTACGTGCGGGAGGAGACGATCAGCACCTCCTGCACCCATCTGGACCAGATCCGCGTCACCGACACCGACGCCGTCTCCTGCGCGGGCTGCGAGGAGCTCGGGACCGACTGGGTGCAGCTGCGGTTGTGCACGACCTGCGGCCACGTCGGCTGCTGCGACGACTCGCCGCACCAGCACTCGCGGCGGCACGCCGAGGAGGCCCGGCATCCGGTGATCCAGTCCGCCGAGCCGGGTGAGGACTGGCGGTTCTGCTTCGTCGACGACACCCTCGTCCGCGCCCCGATGGGACGTTCCCGCGACAAGGGCTGAGGTGGACCGGCTGCTCGTCCGGGGCCGGCCGGCACCCCGCGGCGCGGCGGTCCGTGCGGTGCCGCGGTCCGTGCGGTGCGGCCGGTCAGCCGGCGGGATAACCGGTGGCCGGGTGCGGGCCCGGGTGGCAGGGTGCGCGGCATGGAGAGCCACGCCGACGCCGCCCGCCTCGCCCTGCTGCGGAACCAGTTCGACCTCACCTGGGCGCTGCTGGAGTACCACGTGGACCGACTGGAGGAGGCGGACGTGCACTGGCGGCCGGCGCCGCTGTGCTGGGGGGTGCGGCAGGACGCCACCGGGCGGTGGGTGCCGGACTGGGCCGACTCCGAGCCCGACCCGGTGCCGGTGCCGACGGTCGCCTGGCTGACCTGGCACGTGGACTGGTGGTGGACGACCGCGTCGCGACTGCTGCGCGGCGAGGAGCCGCCGGCCCGGGAGGCCGTGGTCTGGGCGGGCAGCAGCGCGGCGGCGGTGGCCCGGCTGGCCGTGCTGCGCGAGGAGTGGTCCGAGGCGCTGGCCTCCCTGCCGCCGGGCGGCCTGGACGCGGAGGCGCCGTTCCCGTGGCCGCCGGGGTCCGACCGGACCGTCGCCGACACCGTCGCCTGGGTCACCGCGGAGCTGATGAAGAACGCGGCGGAGATCGGACAGCTGCGGCTGCTGCGCGCCGCAGGGGCGCGACCGACCGGGGGGTGACCGCTGCCGGGCGGTCGGGCGGCTACTTGTCGATGTCGCCGACGACGAAGAAGAACGATCCGAGGATCGCGACCATGTCGGCGACCAGCGTCCCGGGCAGCAGGTCCACCAGGGCCTGGATGTTGTTGAACGACGCGGAGCGCAGCTTCAGCCGGTGCGGGGTCTTCTCGCCCTTGGAGACCAGGTAGTAGCCGTTGAGCCCGAGCGGGTTCTCGGTCCAGGCGTAGGTGGCGCCCTCCGGCGCCTTGAGCACCTTCGGCAGCCGCTGGTTCACCGGCCCCGGCGGCAGCTCGGCGAGCCGGTCCAGGCAGGCGTCCGCGAGTTCGAGCGCGTTGCGGGTCTGCTCCAGCAGCACCTCGAACCGGGCGAGGCAGTCGCCCTCCGACCGGACCGCCACGCGCAGCACGTCGCCGAGTTCGCCGTACGCCAGGTAGGGCTCGTCGCGGCGGAGGTCGAAATCCACGCCGCTGGCGCGTGCGATCGGCCCCGACACGCCGTAGGAGCGGGCGACGGCCGGGTCCAGCACGCCGACGCCCCGGGTACGGGAGCGGAACACCTCGTTGCCGAGGACCAGGTCGTCGAAGCGGCCGAGCCGACCGCGGACACCGGCGACGGCGTCCCGCGCCCGGCCGGTCCACCCGGCGGGCAGGTCCTCCTTGAGCCCGCCGACCCGGTTGAACATGTAGTGCATCCGCCCGCCCGACAGCTCCTCCATGACGTGCTGGAGGTCCTCCCGCTCGGTGAACGCGTAGAACATCGGGGTGATGCCGCCGAGTTCCAGCGGGTAGGAGCCCAGGAACATCAGGTGGTTCAGCGCGCGGTTCAGCTCCGCGAGCAGGGTGCGCAGCCAGACGGCCCGCTCGGGCACCTCCATGCCGAGCATCCGCTCCACGGCCAGCACCACGCCCAGCTCGTTGGAGAAGGCGGACAGCCAGTCGTGGCGGTTGGCGAGCACGATGATCTGGCGGTAGTCGCGGGCCTCGAACAGCTTCTCCGCACCTCGGTGCATGTAGCCGACGACGGGCTCCGCCCGGGAGATGCGCTCCCCGTCGAGGACCAGCCGCAGCCGCAGCACGCCGTGGGTGGACGGGTGCTGCGGTCCGATGTTCAGCACCATGTCGGTGCTCTCGGCGGCGCCGCCGACCCCCACCGTGGTGGTGCCGGCGTCGCCCGCACCGTGCAGTCCGGTCACGGGGTGCGGGGCCCCGGCCCCGGTGGTCGTCTGCGCCATGCGGGCCAGTCTGGCAGCTTCACGCGGGTGCGGGAGCCCCCGGCGCCCGGCCGGAAGGTAACGCCCTGCTGAAGCCCGGCGGAGCGCCGTAAGCTCGTGGCATGGACAGCATGGTGCGGGAGCCGGTCGACCCTCCGGCCGAGAAATGGCAGCGGGTCAAACCCGCCCTGTTGACCGTCTGGCGGTTGGTGGCGCTGATCTGGCTGGTGCCGCCGCTGCTGGTCGCGGCGATCCTCCCGGCGGCGCTGGGCGCGCCCGCCTGGTCACTGCTGGCGCTCGCGCCGCTGCTGACGGGGGTGTGGCTGTGGTGGGTGCTCGGCCGCCATCAGCGCTCCTGGCGGTATCGGGAGCGCGAGGACGACCTCCTCATCAGCAAGGGCGTGCTGTGGCGGCAGATGATCGTGGTGCCCTACGGCCGGATGCAGCTGGTGGAGGTCACCTCCGGTCCGCTGGACCGCAAGTTCGGCCTCGCACGCCTCCAGCTCCACACCGCGGCGGCGGCCACGGACGCCACCATTCCCGGGCTGGACCCCGACGAGGCGGAGCGGCTGCGCGACCGGCTGACCGAGCTGGGCGAGTCCCGGTCGGCGGGGCTGTGATGGCCGAGGACGACGACACCCGCCCGGCCGCACCGGGCCCCGGCCGCAGCCCGGCCGGCACCGACGACGCGCCCCCCTTCCGGACGTCGGGGGCGGAGCACCCCCGACAGGGGACCGACGACGACGGCGGCCCCGGTCCCGGTCCCGGTCTCGATGACGACGGCAGCGGCCACAGCGACCGCGACGACGAGTCGGCGGCCGTACCCGCCGGTGAGCGCAGCGAGGCGGGCCCCGGCACCACGACCGGTCCCGGCACCACGACCGAGGAGGGAGCGGGAGCGTCGCCGGAGCCGGCGGCGGCCGATGCCGGGGCGAAGGAGACCGACCCGGCCGAGGCGTTCCCCGACGGGCAGGGCGAACGCCTGCACCCCGTGACGCCCTGGCGGCGCGCGTGGGCTCCGTTGGCGGGCCTGGCCGCGCTGGCCTTCAACAACCCGCAGCACCTGCGCAACCTGGCCGAGCTGGGCCTGGGGCCGCTGCTCCTCGTCCTGGCGGGCATACTGGCCGCCGCCGCCCTCTACGGGTTCCTCTCCTGGCGCGTGACCCGGTTCCTCGTGACCGACACGGAACTGCGCATCCGCACCGGCCTGTTGTTCCGCCGCAGCGCGCATCTGCGCCTGGACCGCATCCAGTCCATCGACCTCAGCCGCCCGTTGCTGGCACGGCTGGTGGGCGTGGCCAAGCTCAAGATGGAGGTCGTCGGGGCCGGTTCCTCCGACGAGTTGGCGTTCCTGGGCGAGGCCAAGGCACGCGAGCTGCGCGCGGAGCTGCTGGCCCGAGCGGCCGGTATCACCCCGGACGCGGCACGGACCGCCGGCGAGGCCCCCTCCCGGCAGCTGCTCCGGGTGGAGACCGGGACGCTGGTGAAGTCCCTGCTGCTGCTCGGCTCGGGCTGGTCCGCCCTGCTCTTCGTCCTGCTGGTCGGGCCGGGTATGTACCTGTTGACCGACAGCATCTTCGCCACCCTCGCGGTCTGCGTGCCGTTCATGGCCGTCGTCTGGCAGGCCGGTATCGGCGGCTTCCTGACGCAGTACGACTGGACGGTCAGCGAGTCGCCGGACGGGCTGCGGCTGGACCACGGCCTGTTGCAGCGCGACCACGCGACGGTGCCCCCGGGGCGGGTGCAGTCGGTGGAGATCATCGAACCGTTGCTGTGGCGATCCCGCGGCTGGGCGCGGCTGGAGATCGAGGTGGCGGGCGAGGGCGTCGAGAACGGCATGCTGGTGCCGGTCGCCAGCCGCGCGGAGTGCGCGCGGCTGATCGCCCGTTTCCTGCCGGACGTCTCGATCGACGAGGCGGTGGCTTCGGTCCGCCCGTCGCCCCGGCGAGGGCGCTGGGCGGTCCCGATCTGGTACCGGGGCTACGGCCACGGCGTGACGGACACCGTGTTCGTGGCGCGTCGGGGGCGGCTCAAGCGCATCCACACCCTCGTGCCGCACGCCAAGGTGCAGAGCATCCGTCTCAGCCGGGGCCCCTGGATGCACCGCCTGCGCTTGGCCGATCTCCAGGTCCACCACGGCGGCAACGGGACGGCCGCCGCCCGGCTGATGGATCTGGAGCACGCCCGCGAGGAGATCGCGGCGCAGGCAGAACGCTCCCGGCTGGGCCGCCGCTCGGCCGCCCCGGAACGCTGGCTGACCGGCGGCACGGCCCCGGACGGCACCGGGTCGAGCGGCACCGGGTCGGACGGCACCGGGTCGAGCGGCACCGGGTCGGACGGCACCGGGTCGAGCGCGACGGAAGAGCCGGACGCTGCGGAGAGGCCGCAGGCCGGGCCGGACGTCGTTGCGGCAGCGGACAGCGAGCGCGCGTCCGCCTCCACCGGGTCGCCGCACCCCGCGGGGCCACCGGCCACCGAGCCACCGGCCACGGG
>NZ_JAAVJB010000257.1 GCF_012034385.1 Streptomyces spiramenti | reverse complement strand
CCCCCCCCCCCCACGGGGGGCGACGGGGCGTGACGGGCATCGCCGGTCGCGCCCCGTCCCGCGCCACTACGCTGGCGCCATGGTTTCCCAGTTCTCCCCCGCGTCGCCCGACGCCCCCGACCCGACCGCGACCGCCGACGGCGGGCCCGCCGGGCCGCCCGCCACCCGGCCGGCCCGCCGCCTGGTGCTGGCCTCCGGCTCCCCCGCCCGCCTGGCGCTGCTGCGCCAGACCGGGTTCGCACCGGAGGTGGTCGTCAGCGGGGTCGACGAGGACGCGCTGACCGCCGACTCGCCCGAGGAGCTGGCACGGGTGCTGGCGGAGGCGAAGGCCGAGGCGGTCGCCGGACTCCCGGCGGTGGCCGACGCACTCGTCATCGGCTGCGACTCGGTGCTGGAGCTCGACGGAGTCGCGCTGGGCAAGCCCGCGGACGCGGCGGAGGCGGTCCGCCGCTGGCACGCCATGCGGGGCCGGTCCGGCGTGCTGCGGACCGGGCACTGCGTCATCGACGCGGCCGACGGCCGACGCGCCTCCGCGACCGCCTCGACCGTCGTGCGGTTCGGGGATCCCACCGACGCCGAGATCGACGCCTACGTCGCCACCGGTGAACCCCTGCACGTCGCGGGCGCGTTCACCCTCGACGGCCGGTCGGCGCCCTTCATCGACTCCGTGGACGGCGACCCCGGCAACGTCATCGGCCTCTCGCTGCCGATGTTCCGGCAGCTGCTGACCGGACTCGGCGTTCTCGTCACCGACCTGTGGGCTCCGGACCCCGCCTGACCGGGGACGGTTCCCGTCCGGCCGGCCCACCCCCGGCGCACGCCGCCCCGAGGGGGCGGCGGGGTGCCCGGGACGCGCGGGGCGGGAGAGCCCCGGGCGACGCGCCGTGTCACCTCCCGGGGCGGCCACCCCGCGACCGCGCCACGCCGCGCTTCGATCCGCCGCACGCCGCGGCGCGCCGGACCACCGGCGCCGGGACCGGCCGGGGAGCGACGAGCGGCGGCACCGGTGGGCGCGACGCCGTGACCCTCGACCTCGGCGGCGCGGCTCCGGGAACCGACCGAACCGGCCAATTCCGTGCCCCCGGCGGGAGGCCCGGACGGCTCGCGGACCGGCTCCGGCACCGCACCGCGGGGCACTTCTGAAAAATCTTCCCGGTGTGCGTTGGAAGGTCCCCACAAAAGCCGCACTCCTCGCGGACCTCCGCACCGCATCGACCACGACCGCCCCGGGGAAACTGGGGGAGGCTGTGCGGCGTCATTACCAGGGATGCCACGCACCGGAGCCACCAACCGATCACCCTGGGTACACAGGTACTCACTTCTGCGGGGGACTCGGCGCGCGGTGTGGTGTGTATCTAAAATCGCTGTGTTCCAAGGAGGGAGCCAACGTGCGCAAGGTGCTCATCGCCAATCGCGGCGAAATCGCCGTCCGCGTCGCGCGAGCCTGCCGGGATACCGGTATCGCCAGCGTCGCCGTATACGCAGAACCGGACCGGGACGCGCCCCATGTGCGCGCCGCGGACGAGGCGTTCGCGCTGGGTGGTGACACCCCCGCGACCAGCTATCTCGACTTCCACAAGGTGCTGAAGGCCGCCGCCGACTCCGGCGCCGACGCCGTGCACCCGGGCTACGGCTTCCTCTCGGAGAACGCCGAGTTCGCCCAGGCCGTGATGGACGCCGGGCTGACGTGGATCGGTCCGCCGCCGCAGGCGATCCGGGACCTCGGCGACAAGGTCGCCGCCCGCCACATCGCGCAGCGCGCCGGCGCGCCACTCGTCGCGGGCACCAAGGACCCGGTGACCGGTGCCGAGGAGGTCGTGGCGTTCGCCGAGGAGCACGGCCTCCCCGTCGCCATCAAGGCGGCGTTCGGCGGCGGTGGCCGCGGCCTGAAGGTCGCCCGCGCCCTGGACGAGGTCGCCGAGCTCTACGAGTCGGCGGTCCGCGAGGCCGTCGTCTCCTTCGGCCGCGGTGAGTGCTTCGTCGAGCGCTACCTCGACCGCCCGCGCCACGTCGAGACGCAGTGCCTCGCCGACCAGCACGGCAACGTGGTCGTCGTCTCCACCCGCGACTGCTCGCTCCAGCGCCGCCACCAGAAGCTCGTCGAGGAGGCGCCCGCGCCCTTCCTCACCGAGGAGCAGAACGCCGAGCTGTACCGGGCGTCCAAGGCGATCCTCCGCGAGGCCGGCTACGTCGGCGCCGGGACCTGCGAGTTCCTCGTGGGCCAGGACGGCACGATCTCGTTCCTGGAGGTCAACACCCGCCTCCAGGTCGAGCACCCGGTCACCGAGGAGGTCACCGGGATCGACCTGGTGATCGAGCAGTTCCGCATCGCCGACGGCGAGGAGCTGGGGTACGACGACCCCGAACTGCGCGGCCACTCCATCGAGTTCCGCATCAACGGCGAGGACCCGGGCCGCAACTTCCTGCCCGCCCCCGGCACCGTCACCTCCTTCGTGCCGCCGGCCGGACCGGGTGTCCGCCTGGACGCCGGCGTGGAGTCGGGGAGCGTCATCGGCCCCGCGTGGGACTCGCTGCTCGCCAAGCTGATCGTGACCGGCTCCACCCGTGAGCAGGCGCTGCGCCGCGCCGCCCGCGCCCTGGCCGAGTTCCGTGTGGAGGGCATGGCCACCGCCATCCCGTTCCACCGCGCGGTGGTCGCGGACCCGGCGTACGCGCCCGAGGTCCACGGCGAGAAGGGCCCGTTCACCGTCCACACCCGGTGGATCGAGACCGAGTTCGTCAACGAACTGCCGCCCTTCACGCCCGTCGTCGGCGAGGACGAGGACGCCCACATCCGCGAGACGGTCGTGGTGGAGGTCGCCGGCAAGCGGCTGGAGGTGTCGCTGCCCGCGACGCTCGCCATGCCGCTGGCCCGCGCCGCGGTCGCGGGCGGCGCCAAGCCGGCCCGTCGTCGCGGCGGCCGGAAGGCGGGCTCCGCCGTCACCGGTGACGCGCTCGCCTCCCCGATGCAGGGGACGATCGTGAAGGTCGCCGTCGAGGAGGGCCAGACCGTCGCGGAGGGAGACCTCGTGGTGGTGCTGGAGGCCATGAAGATGGAGCAGCCCATCAACGCGCACCGGGCCGGGACCGTGAAGGGGCTGACCGCCGAGGTCGGCGCCGCCCTCTCGGCCGGCGCGGCGATCTGCGAGATCAAGGACTGACCGGGTCGTACCGGAGGTACGAGGGGGGGCGACCGTGCGGTCGCCGCCCCTCGTCGTGCGTGTGCCGGGCGGGCCCGCTCGACAGGCTGGGCGTGGCGGCCCCGCTCCGACCGGGACAGCGCCCACCCAGTGGGGTCGGTGACGGCCTTCGACGACGCATACGTGCGGCGGGTTGTCGAGGAGGGCACCTCCGGTGTCGCCCCCGAGGACTCCGGCCCGCGGCTACCGGCGGAGGCGGTCCGCTCGGCCTCACAGCCCGGTACGGGGCAGGGCTGTCCACCTGCACGGGAGGGGCGGACGGAGGGTGCACCCGGTGGACCGTGCCCCCGACCGAGCCGCGCAGCGAGAGGCCCCGCCGTGCGGTGCACGGTGGGGCCTCTGCGTGGCGCACGTTCAGCGGTGCAGCGAACCCGACTTGACGCCGTTCACGAACGCGGCGAACGCGCCCGCGGGCACCGCAATCGCCTGGCCCGACACGTTCTTGGAGTCACGGACGGGGACCCTGCCGGTCGTGGACGCCACGTGCGGGGCCCACTCGACACAGGCACTGCCGGTGCCACTGTAGGAGGACTTGACCCAACGCGAGGTTATGGGTTCGTTCGTCACGAGGAGCCCTTTCGTAGCTGCTGGATCATCTCCACGGAGGCCGTCTGCGACAGCGACACGGCCATCAGCTGATGGTATGCCCTCACCAGCGGCATGACGGAGGCCAGTTCGCGGTCCAGATAGCCGCGCGTCTCCGACTCGACATACGAGAGCACAGACCGGTCGGTCATGGTCAGCAGGTGCACCATGTGCCTGAAGGGGCGGTGTGCGCCGAGACTGTAGGGGGCCAACTGAAGCATTATGTGGGACTGTTCAGTGAGGTCGATGAGCTGCCGCAGCTGCGCGTCCATGACGGCGGGGCCGCCGATAGGCCGACGGATGCAACTCTCGTCCAGCACCGCGACCACCAGCGGCGGCACAGGTCGTAGCAACGCCGCCTGTCGCTTCGCGAGGAACGCCATTGCCTCATCGGCCTGCGCTTCCGTTATGGAACCTCGCTTCACGTCACTCTCAGCTTGCGCTTGCGCGTACTCACGCGTCTGAAGCAGCCCGGGGATCACTCCCACCTCGAACAGCCTGATCTCAGAAGCCCGGCTCTCCATCCCCACGTACTCGGGGAAGCCCTGCAAGAGCACGCCGTGCTCGATCTTCCCCCATTCCCGCGCGAATGACTCCTCGGTGCCGGCCAGTCCGAACGCCACGTCAGTGGCGGTCGCGAAGCGCCGGGTTGGCGATTTGTTGCCCGTTTCCACGCCCGACACATGCCGTCCCGAGTACCCCATGCGCGCGCCCAGCTCGTCCTGCAGCCACCCCCGAGCCTCTCGCAGGCTGCGCAGCCGTGCGCCGAATGCGGCTTCCGGGCTCGCGTCGGGGTTCAGTTCCTTGCGGTTTACCAACGTGTTCTCCGGCGCTGAGACGTTGAAGACAAGCCAACCCTAGGCGACTCTGTGACTCCTTGGTAGTGGTATCGCTACGGAGAGGAATGGTCGTGTGTTCTGATCTTCAGTCCGGCGACGAGGGTGAGACAGAGGCTTTGCCGGTGCCTGCCCCGGCGGAGGACGAGCCGGTGACTCCGACCGCCGAACTTGTCGTCAGATCTGTGGAGTTGGGACGGGTCGTCGAAGCGCATCTGAAAAGGCGGAGGGAGCGGTGAGCGGCGGCTACCGGTTCGCCCGGTTCCAGCTCGTACGCCGGTCCGGTCCGCTGGTCTTCCGGGTGCAGTGCGAGGTCTGTGCGGAGATGGGCCCGCAGGCGGAGACGGGGGACGCGGCGATGATGTGGGCCGTCCTCCACCTGGACGACCACCCGGGCCATGACCTGTTCCGCGAACTCAGCTCCACTCCGTACCGGGCGGAGCCCTGCTCGTGAGCGCCAATCGGTACGGGGACGGCTACCACTGCGAGGTGGTCGCCCGGTCGCCGGATGCGGCAGGGGAGTGGTACGTGGCAACAACGTGGGCGGACACCCCTGACGAGGCGCTCGACTGGCTTCACCACCAGGCGGCCCGGCTCGCGGACGCGCTCGATGCCGCCGAGGACGACCAGCCGGCGGAGCAGCGCCAGTACGCGACGCCGGTCCCCGCGGTCTTCCGCGAGTGGGCGGCGGACACCGAGTTCCGCGCGGTGCAGTGCGCCGCCCTGGCGGACGGACACCCGATCAGCGCCAACGCCCGGGGCCCGGACCGCGTCTGCGGTTCCGCCGATGTCGAAGTCCTCTACTCGCTGGCAGCGCGCCCGATCCTCCGTCCCGTCCTCGCACCCTTCGGGAGCAGCAGTGTCGATCCTCGATGACCCGCGCGCCGCAGCGGTGCGCTTCCCCGCCGCCGAGATACGCACCGGTGACTTCCTGACCTTGGCCGGCTCGTGCCTGCCCGTCACCGCAGCCGCCCACCGCGGCGGCACGACATGGCTGGAGCTCGACCGATGCGTGCGGGTACAGCTGCACTCGCACACCGAGGTGACGGTGATCCGGCCCGTCCGCCCGGCCCGACGCGCGCGCCCCGTGCGGCCGGTGCGCGCCGCTTGGACGCGCTGACCCCCTCAGACTCGCCCCTGCCGGGAGGACCAGCGGTTCTCCCCTTCTCCGCGACGGCCCCGGCAGGGGCGGCGCACCACACGGACACAGACGGGCTCCTGACCGTTCCGTTCGCCGCGTCCGCGCCGTCTGACGTCGGGGTGCGCGGGCTGACGTCGCCGCGGGGCCCGGCCCCGGGACGGTCCACCGCCTCACCGTCACGGGGTGGGTGGCGTCCGGTGACGACGTCCCCGCCACGTACTCACGCCCCCGACTCCCCGGAACGCTCGCATCACGCCCGCACCGCGAACTGCGGGGCGTGACCGTCGTGAACCTCCGACTCCCGGGCGGGAGGCTACTTCGGCCTCGACGGGCTTGTGCGAAGAAGTCGACCGCCGAGTCTGAGCACGAGCGACTGCGTCGCCCGGTGGAACGGCTGAAGACAGAAACCGGACCGGAAAAGCGCCGCGTCGGAGGTTGCGGGAAAGCCTGCGCGCGGCGCATCACCGAGGCACCCCAGCGCCTCGCGCGCGGCGCCCTCCGCCACCGACTCGTCCTGGCCTCTCCCGTCCGGACCGGGCCGACGGGCGGGCCCGGCCCGCCCGTCGGGCCCCTTCGGCGGCGGCGCACGACCCGGCGGCGCGGCACGAC
>NZ_JAAVJB010000256.1:2042-6425 GCF_012034385.1 Streptomyces spiramenti | reverse complement strand
GCGTCAGCCGGCCGGGGTCGGCCGGGTGCCGCTCTCCTCCCCGCCCTCGCCGCCGCCCTCCGCGCCGGTGCCGCCGGAGGCGACCCGGGTCTCCACGCCTTGCCGCCGCAGCGCGTCGCGGGCGGCGCGGGAGAGGCCGGAGTCGGTGACCACCGAGTCGAACCGGTCGAGTCCGGCGACGCGGTACATGCCGAAGGTGCCGTACTTGGCGCTGCCGGTCAGCAGCACCGACCGCGACGCGCTGCCCATCGCGGCCTGCTTCACCTCGACCTTGGCGGGGGAGGGCGTCGTCACCCCGTGCTGGAGGTCCCAGGAGCTGGTGGAGATGTAGGCGATGTCGAGCGCCAGGTGGCCGAGGGTCTGCGCCGCGAGCCGACCGACGGTGGAGCGGTTGGCGTGCTCTATGCGACCGCCGGTGTGGATGACCTCGACGTCCGGGTTGCCCATGAGGGCGTTGGCGGTGGTGAAGTCGTTGGTCACGACCGTCATCCCCTGGTGCCGGACCAGGTGCGGCACCAGCGCCTGGCAGGTGGTGCCCGCGTCGAGGTAGACGGTGGTGTCGTCCTGGAGCAGGCCGGCGGCGAGCGCGGCGATGGCGAGCTTCGCCGGCTGGTCCATGGTCGACTTGTCCACGAAGCTCGGTTCGTGGTGGAGCTGCCCGGCGATGCGGACACCGCCGGGGACGGAGACGGCGCGTCCCTGCCGCTCCAGCGCCGCGATGTCGCGGCGGACCGTCATGTGGGAGACGCCCAGCATCTCGGTGAGCTGGTGCACGCTCAGCACCTCGTGCCCGCGTAGCAGCCTGATCAGCAACTCCCGCCGCTGGTCGGGGATCAGCGGGGTCTCGGGGGTCTCCTCCGACGACACGTTCACGCCTCCTTGCGTCCGAATGTCCGGCGTACCGGTGCCGGTCCGCTCGCGCGGTGCCGTTCCGGTCCGCGTCACCGCCCGAGGTGGGCGCCGGCCGTGGGCACCGGGCGGAAGGGATGGTCCCCGCTCCCGCCCGGCCCCCGCGACCGGCGCCCCGTGGTTGCTGTGGTGCTGTCCGGTGTCCGCCGGCGGGCTCACACCGCCGACGGACACCGGGGTCCGTCCGGTTCGGGCCCGTGGGGCCGGACCGTCAGATCAGGCCGAACCCGTAGAGGGCGTAGACGATCACGAAGCCGGTGATGCCGGAGAGCGCCGAGGCGATACCGATCGAGCGGATGCCCTGGCCCACCGTCATGTTCGACAGGGTCGTGGTGACCCAGAAGCCCGACGAGTTGGCGTGCTTCATGATCTGCGCGCCGGTGCCGCAGGCGAGGTAGATCGCGAGCGGGGAGATGCCGAGCGTGTCCGCGAGCGGCTGCATGATCGCCGCAGCGGTCATGACACCCAGGATGTTCGAGCCGGTGATGGTGCAGATGGCCGCGGCCACCAGGAACGGCACGATGATCGGGGAGAGGCCCCAGTCGCGGATCATGTCGGCGACCGAGTTGGCGACCTCGGTGTCGCGGATGATGGTCGCCAGCGCGCCGCCGACGCCGGTGAGCGCCAGGGGCATGGCGGCGAGCCGCAGACCGGACTCGAACAGGTCGTTGACGGTCTCCTTCTGGCCCCACTTGCGGCCGAACAGCGGCAGCGCGGTGAGGCAGCCGATGAAGAGCGCTATGACGGGCTGGCCGAGGAACGCGATGACCTGGCCGACGACGTTCTCGGCGCCGACCATGTCGACCACGTACGAGTTGAGCATGATGAGCACGACCGGCAGGAAGACCGGGACGAGCGACATCGACAGCTTCGGCCGGTGCTTCTCCTCCTCGGCGTCGGTGCCGTCCGCGCCGCCGGTGCCCGTGCCGCCCGCGCCGGAGAGGTGGCCGACGAACTCCGGCTTCGGGTCGACGTGCGTCTTGATCGTCAGCAGGTAGATCGTGGCGACGATGATGCTCGGGACCGCGACCGCCGCGCCCCACAGCATGGCCTCACCGAGGTCGACACCGAGCAGTGAGGAGGCGGCCAGCGGGCCGGGGCCCGGGGGCACCAGCGAGGTCATGACGTAGGCGCCCATGTACAGGATCGGGCCGAGCTTCATCATCGACATCCGCGTCTGGTACGCGAGGACCGAGACGACGGGGATCAGCATGAGGACCGTGGTGTCGGCGATCAGCGGGATACCGATGACCGTCGAGGCCAGCGCCACCGCCCACGGCACCTTCTTGCCGGAGAAGACCGTCAGCGCCGCCTCGGTGATCCGGTGCGCGGCGCCGCTGAGTTCCAGCATCTTGCCGAGGACGCAGCCGAAGATGATGAGCAGGCCGACGTTGGCGAGGGTGTTGCCGAAGCCCTCGGTGATCAGTTCCAGCGTCCGCGCCCCGCCCATGCCGAGCGCCAGGCCCAGCGTGGTGACGATGATGAACAGCGTGGCGACGGGGTGGACCTTGAACTTGGCGATCAGCAGTACCAGCACCGCGATCGCCGCGCCGAACGCGACGAGCGTATAGGCGTCGGACATAGGGAACCTCTTCGTTTCCTGGCCGCGTCAGCCGCGGCGGTCCTCGGGGCGAGGAGTAGGGGTCGGGGGCGTGGGGCGGGTGGAGCGTGGGGGTGAGGTGGGCTAAGGCGGTCAGGCCGTGTCACCACCGCGCGGCAGGGCCAGCCCGGCACGCCACGCCGCGAGCAGCTCGGCGTCGTGTCCGGTGAGGTGTCCGACCGTCAGCAGCTCGCCCGAGGCCACGTCCGCCGCGAGGACGGCGTGTGCCGCCAGGTACAGCGGCGCGGCGTCGGCGGGGGCGTCGTCGGTGGCCAGCAGGACGGGCGCGACGCCCTCGACCTCGTGGTGGTGGCCCCCCATGGTCAGCACCGTGCCGGCGGGCAGGTCGCGGGTGGCGCGGCCACCGAGGACGACGTGCTGGCGCGGCGCGGGCGAACCCGCGGGTACCCCGCGCAGTACCGCGTCGAGCAGCGTGGTGGGGGTCTCCACGCCCATCAGGTGGTACGGCAGGTACAGGCAGGCGTAGCGGCCGTCACGGCTGACGACGTGTCCCTTCTGGGCCAGCGTCTGCCAGGTGACGGGGTCGTGGGTGCGGACGACGGCGAAGACGCCGCCGGCGAAGCTGGCCTCCTCGGGCAGCCGCAGTACCGAGAAGACGTCCACCACGCCGTCCCGGGTGGAGACGCCGCCGTGCTCCCGCAGCGCGTAGACGTCTGCCAGCTCGGCGACGCGCGCCACCGGGTAGTGCATGGCCTCGACGTCGGCGGTGAAGCCGGTGGAGGTGGCGACCACTGCCATCTCGCAGTAGTCGGCGGCGGCGCTGCGCTTGAGCGGCGCGACCGCCTCGGCGCGGGCGGCCAGGGTGGCGCGGACGTCCTCGCCGAGCTTGAGCAGACCGCCGAGGGCGGGGGCGTCGATCGTCTCGCCGAGCTGGGTGACCGTGGCGGTCTCCGGGTCGTAGACCAGGTCGTACTCGCCGGACTTGCCGATCGCGACGATCTCCAGGCCCAGGCCGCGGGCCCAGTCGAACCACTGGATCAGGTTGGCGGGCTGGTCGCCGGTGGCGGTGGTGTACACCACGCCGTGCTCGGCGGCGATCGACGCCAGCTCCACGCCGGAGACGGAGTCGACCTCCTTGCTGACCATGGCGACGTGACGGCCGCCGGTCAGCGCGGTGCGGGCGGCGCGGTAGCCGACCGCCGGGCTGCCGGTCGCCTCGACGAGGATGTCGAACCCGCCGGCGGCGAGCAGCGCACTGTCGGCGACGACGGCGGTGCGTCCCGCGGCGACCGCGGCCGTCAGCGCCTCGACGTCACCGACGGTGACGAGTTCGTCGGTGGGAAAACCGAGGTCGGCGGCGAGGGCGTGCACACCGTCGGTGTCGAGGTCGCACAGCACGGACGCGCGCAGGCCCGGCATCCGTCGAGTCTGCGCGAGGAGCGTGCGGGCGAACCCACCGCAGGCGCCGGTCAGCGCGTAGGTGACAGTGCGGTCAACCGGCTGCGCGCCGGCCTGCTGGGCGTTCATCGCGTGCCCTCCTGGAGCTTGGCGGGTGACCCGGATGTTCCCGCCTCTGGAGCGGGAACGTAACGTCATTTAACATGAGCGTCAACTGTAGTAACATAAATTCACAGATCGGCTCGGCTGAGAGGCGCGCCGATCAGCAGGGCACGGAGAATCCGCGTAACGGACGGTGACGACGAATGGTGGCAGGCATGGTCAGATGGGGCGGCGTGGCCGACGACTTCACCGGGGCCACCGACCTCGCCACCAACTGGGTGGCGCGCGGACTGCGCACCAGCGTCACCCTGGGCGTGCCCACCGACGAACAGCTCGACGGGCTGCGCGGGATGGACGCCGTCGTCGTGGCGCTGAAGTCCCGCACCGCCCCCGTCGACGGCGCCGTCGACGAG
>NZ_JAAVJB010000256.1:0-2032 GCF_012034385.1 Streptomyces spiramenti | reverse complement strand
CCCCCGAGTCCGTGGCGGCGCTCCGCGCCCTGCGGCGGCTGGGCGCGGAGCGGTTCTACGACAAGTACTGCTCCACCTTCGACTCCACGCCCGAGGGCAACATCGGCCCGATCGCCGACGCCCTCATGGCGGAGCTGGACACCGACCTCGCCGTCGTCGTCCCGTCGTTCCCCGCGACCGGCCGCACCGTCTACCAGGGGCACCTCTTCGTCGGGCGGCAGTTGCTCAGCGACAGCTCGATGCGGCACCACCCGCTGACCCCGATGACCCGCTCCGACGTCACCGAGCTGCTCGCCCCGCAGACCGGCCACGCCGTGCGCTCGGTGCCGCTCGCCACCGTGCGCGCCGGGGCCGACGCGCTGCGCGAGGCGCTGGCGGAGCACCGCCGGGAGGGCTCGCGCACCTACGTCGTGGTCGACGCGCTGGACGAGGCCGACCTCGCCGTCATCGCGGAGGCCACCGCCGACCACCCGCTGGTCACCGGCGGCTCCGGCCTCGCGCTGGGGCTGCCCGCGGCGCCCGGAGGCCCCGCCACCACCGCGATGCCCGTGGCCGAGGGGCACCGCGCCGTGCTGGCCGGCAGCGCCTCGTCCGCCACCCGCGGCCAGGTCGCCGACGCCCGCGAGAAGCTCCCCACCCACAAGCTGGACCTGGCCGCGCTCCGCGCCGACCTCCCCGCCGAGGTCGCCCGCGTCACGGCCTGGGCCGGCGAGTGCTGGGCTGCGGAGCCCGGCACCCCGGTCCTGGTTTACGCGGTCGACTCCCTCGACGACATCGAGCCCGCCCCGCCCGCCGGCGGCAGGCCCGCCGGGGAACTGGTCGAGGAGGCACTGGCCGGCTGCGCCACCGCCTTCGCCTCGGCGGGGGCGCGACAGTTCCTCGTCGCCGGTGGCGAGACCTCCGGCAGCGTCGTCCAGGCCCTCGACATCGCCCGCCTGGAACTCGGGCCCCGGCTCGCCCCCGGCGTCTCCTGGGCACACGGCACCGCCGCCGACGGCCACGGCTACAACCTGGCGCTGAAGTCCGGCAACTTCGGCCGCCCCGACATCTTCACCGCCGGCTGGCAGGAGCTGCGGTGACCTCCGGCAGCCCCGGCGCCACAGGCCGCCGGAGCCCCGGCCCGCCCCCACCTGCCGCGTCCGCGCGCGCCGCCGCCCGACCGCGACCGATCCGCCGCCCGGCGGCCACCACCCAAGGAGCCCTCACATGAGCGACCCACGCACCGACCTCGTCGAGGCCGGACGTGCGCTGACAGCCGCCGGGCTGAGTCCGGGCTCCTCGGGCAACCTCAGCGTCCGCGTCGGGAACCGGCTCTACGTCACCCCCACCGGTACGCGGCTGGACGACCTCACCGAGGACGGCCTCGCCGTCCTCGACGCCGAGGCCGGCGTGGACACCCCGCTGGAGACCGCCCACCTCGCCGGGCCGCGGCCGTCCAAGGAGTTCCCGCTCCACCTCGCGCTGTACCACCGCGACCCCGAAGCCACCGCCGTCGTGCACCTCCACAGCGCGCACGCCGCCGCCTACTCCTGCCTGCCGGCGTGGTCCGAGCGCAGCGCCGTCCCGCCGCTGACGCCCTACTTCGTCATGCGGGTCGGCCAGACCCCGCTGGTTCCCTACGCCGCCCCCGGGGACGTACCCCAGGCCGCGAGCCTGGGCGGGCTGGACTTCCCGTTCCGCGCGGCGCTCCTCCAGAACCACGGCCCGGTCACCAGCGGCCGCGACATGGCCGCCGCGGTGGACGCCGCCGTCGAGCTGGAGGAGACCAGCCGACTGCTGCTGCTCCTCGGCGGTCGCGACCCCCGGCTGCTCACCGCGGCGGAGGCCGGCCACCTCGCGGAGCGGTACGGCAGCCACTGGGACGCCCACCCCGGCACGGTCACCGTCCCGGCCCCGGCCACCGCCTGACCCGCGCCCCCGTCCGCGCCCACCACGGCGCCGAGCCCACCGCGTCCAGCGCGACGGCGACCCGTTTCCTGCCGCCGGGCTCGTGCTCCGGCCTCGTCCGCATTCCGGTCATCGTTCCCCCCAC
>NZ_JAAVJB010000255.1 GCF_012034385.1 Streptomyces spiramenti | reverse complement strand
CGTTCTCGTGTCCGCGCCGCGGTGGGGGCGTGGGGGTGCGGCGGGGCGCCGGGCGCCCCGCCGTGCGGCGTGTCGCCATGACGCTCCGCCCCCTCCCGGCGGGCCCGTCGGTGCCCGTTCCGTGTGCAGTGGGGGAGGGCGCTGTGTGCGGATCGGGTGCCGGTCGGGCAGCTGGTCGTGATCACCCGGGCAGCGGCAGGGCCATTGGGTCCTGCGGCTGTATACACCTTCGTGCGATAACCCAAAGTTACGACTGTCGGTTCAGCCCTCAGCAGGGACGTTCCGTGATAGGAACGCTCAATCTGTCCCCCCTTTCTAGGTCCCTCGCCGCCTCCCCGTGGGGCGGCGCGCAGCAGAGGTGTTCATGTCCAACAGCGATCTGTCCTGGACGGACCGGGTAGACGGAGCCGTCAACGACGTCTTCGAGCCCGTGTCCAGCTTTCTCTCCGATGTGGTCTTCGTGACCGTCCCCATTTTCGGAGCGGACTTCCCCGTCATCGTGGCGTGGCTGGCGCTTGCCGGCCTGGTCTTCACCATCTACTTCGGCTTTGCCCAGGTCCGGTACATCAAGCGCTCCGTTCAACTGGTGAGCGGCGGTTACGACCAGAAGGACGCGCCCGGTGAGGTCAGCCACTTCCAGGCGCTGACCTCGGCCATGTCCGGCACGATCGGGCTCGGCAACATCGCCGGTGTCGCCATCGCCGTGGCCGTCGGTGGCCCCGGTGCCACCTTCTGGATGATCGTCTGCGGTCTGCTCGGCATGGCCAGCAAGTTCGTGGAGTGCACGCTCGGGGTGAAGTACCGGGAGTTCAACCCGGACGGCACCGTCAACGGCGGGCCGATGCTCTACCTGCGCAAGGGACTGGCCGAGCTCGGCTGGCCGCGTGTCGGCAAGGTGCTCGCCTGGGGATCGGCCGTGATGATCCTCTTCTTCGCGCTGTTCGGCGGCAACCTCTTCCAGATCAACCAGTCGCTGGAGCAGATGGTCGCCGTCACCGGCGGCTCGGACAGCTTCTTCTCCTCCAGCGCGGGCGCCATCCTCTTCGGCTCCGTCGCGGCGGCCCTGGTCGCGCTGGTGCTCATCGGTGGCATGAAGTCCATCGGCGCCGTCACCAGCAAGCTGGTCCCGGGCATGGGCATCATGTACGTGCTCGCCTGTCTCATGGTCATCGCCTTCAACCTCCCGGCCGTCCCCGGTGCGATCGAGCAGATCATCACCGGCGCGTTCAGCCCCGAGGGTGTGGCGGGCGGTGTCCTCGGCGCGCTGATCGCCGGCTTCCGTCGTGCGGCGTTCTCCAACGAGGCAGGTGTCGGCTCCGCTCCCATCGCCCACTCCGCGGTCAGGACCAAGCGTCCCGCCACCGAGGGGCTGGTCGCGATGATCGAGCCCTTCGTCGACACCGTCATCGTCTGCACCATGACCGCGCTGACCATCATCATCGCGGCCGGGCCGGTCTACGAGCAGGCCCGGGAGACCGTCGCGGGCGGCGAGGAGGTCGGTGGCACCGGCTTCGGCATCACCATCACCTCCGACGCCTTCGACACCGCGCTGCCGTGGTTCCCCTACCTGCTGACGGTCGCCGTCATCCTCTTCGCCTTCTCCACGCTCATCACGTGGGGCTACTACGGCATGAAGAGCTGGGGGTACATCTTCGGGCACAGCAAGACCTCGGAGATGATCTACAAGGTCGTCTTCTGCGGCACCGTGATCATCGGCTGCCTGCTCTCGCTCGGTGTGCTGGTGGACCTCGCGGACGCCGCGCTCTTCCTGGCCGCGTTCTTCAACATCATCGGCCTCTTCGTCCTGGCGCCGATCGTGAAGAAGGAGCTGGCCAAGGTCCTGGAGTGGATGCGCCGGCGCGACGCCGGTGAGACCGACGAGGAGATCGAGGCCGACGAGGCCGCCCGGGGCGACGGCCCTGAGCCGGTCGACGCCAGCGCCCGCTGACGACCGCGTCGCTCGATGACACCCGGGTGGGGGCCGGCATCCGCGAGGGTGCCGGGCCCCACCCGTTCCACGAAGCGGCCGGGCGGTCCGACTGCCGGCCGCTCCGCCCCCGTCGGGCGCACCCGGTCGTCTAACCTGACCGCCATGCTCACCATCACCCAGCAGCTCCACGACGCGATCGTGGCCCACGCCCGCCGCGACCACCCCGACGAGGCATGCGGCATCGTGGCCGGCCCCGAGGGGAGCGGGCGGCCCGAGCGGTTCGTCCCCATGCTCAACGCGGCCCGCTCGCCCACGTTCTACGAGTTCGACTCCGCGGACCTGCTGAGGCTGTACCGGGAGATGGACGGCCGGGACGAGGAGCCGGTGGTCGTCTACCACTCGCACACCGCCACCGAGGCGTACCCCTCGCGCACCGACATCAGCCTCGCGAGCGAGCCGGGCGCGCACTACGTGCTGGTCTCCACCGCCGAGTGCGGCAACGGCGACGGGCCGGTCTCCTTCAGGTCGTTCCGCATCGTGGACGGCGTGGTGACGGAGGAGGACGTCGAGGTCGTGGACGCCTACGGGGGGTGACCACGCGGCTCGGCAGCGTCTTGACTGTCCGGAAGATGGGACGGATCGGCTCGCATGCCGGGACGCCCCTCGGGTTTCGGCCCCGGGAATCGATACGATGAGCCCGTGGTTGAAACCGACGTGATGACCGAGCCCCCGAGCATCCGGCTCGTGGCGCGCCTGCACGTCGACCTGTGCCGCCTCGCGAGCGCCGTGTGTACGCGCCGCGCCGCCGCTCCGGCATGACCCGCCGGGCGCGACCGCACGCCCCGACCAGCCCGACACTCGTCACCCAGGAGCACTCCCATGGCCATCGAGGTCCGCATTCCGACCATCCTCCGCACCTACACCGACGGCCAGAAGGCGGTGCCCGGCGAGGGGGAGACCGTCGCCGCGCTCTTCACCGACCTGGAGTCCCGCCACCCCGGGATCCGTGAGCGCCTGGTCGACGGCGGGGAACTGCGCCGGTTCGTCAACGTCTACCTCAACGACGAGGACGTGCGGTTCCTCAAGGGCATCGAGACGGAGCTGGCCGACGGGGACAGCGTCACCATCCTCCCCGCCGTCGCCGGCGGCGCTCCCGAATTCACGGCCGGCGCCCGCTGATGCGCTTCGACTCGCCGCTGGCCGCGGTCGGCAACACCCCCCTGGTGCGGCTGCCGCGGCTCTCGCCCTCCGACGAGGTGCGGGTCTGGGCGAAGTTGGAGGACCGCAACCCGACCGGATCGATCAAGGACCGCCCCGCGCTCCACATGGTCGAGCAGGCCGAGAAGGACGGGCGGCTCACGCCCGGGTGCACCATCCTCGAACCCACCAGCGGCAACACCGGCATCTCACTGGCGATGGCGGCCCGGCTCAAGGGCTACCGGATCGTCTGCGTGATGCCGGAGAACACCTCAGAGGAGCGGCGGCAGCTGCTCGCGATGTGGGGTGCCGAGATCATCGCCTCGCCCGCCGCCGGGGGTTCCAACACCGCGGTGCGGGTCGCCAAGGAGCTGTCCGCCGAGCACCCCGACTGGGTGATGCTCTACCAGTACGGCAACCCCGACAACGCCGGCGCCCACTACGCCACGACGGGTCCGGAGATCCTCGCGGACCTGCCGTCCGTCACCCACTTCGTCGCGGGGCTCGGTACCACCGGGACCCTGATGGGGGTGGGGCGCTTCCTGCGCGAGCACCGGCCCGGGGTGCGGATCGTCGCGGCCGAGCCCCGCTACGACGACCTGGTCTACGGGCTGCGCAACCTCGACGAGGGGTTCGTCCCCGAGCTGTACGACGAGTCCGTACTGACCACCCGCTACTCCGTGGGTTCGGCGGACGCCGTCGCCCGCACCCGTGAACTCCTCTCCCAGGAGGGCATCTTCGCCGGCATCTCCACCGGTGCGGTGCTGCACGCCGCGCTGGGTGTCGCAGCTCGCGCGGAGCGGGCGGGGGAGAGCGCCGACATCGTGTTCGTCGTCGCGGACGGCGGCTGGAAGTACCTCTCCACCGGTGTCTACACCGCCGGGAGCACGGAGGAGGCCGTGGAGCGGCTCCAGGGCCAGCTCTGGGCCTGACGCATCCCCGAAGACCACGCCCCCGGACAGGCGCCGGGGGCGCAGTCGTGCCCGGCGCCCCGCGCCACGCCCGGTGGGGTCCGGGCCGTCAGCCGTCAGCCGTCAGCCGTCAGCCGGCGGGCGCGTCCGCGACGGGGCCGAGGACGTGGTCGAGGTAGGGGTTGGAGAGCCGCCCCAGGGGATCCAGCTCGGCGCGGAGCGCGCGGAACTCCCCGAGCCGGGGGTGGCGTTCGGTCAGCTCCCGCACTCCCAGCCGGTGCAGCTTCCCCCAGTGCGGTCGACCGCCCGCCGCGTCGGCGGCGCGCGCCACGGCCTCGAAGTACCGTTCGTGCGGCAGCCGGTGGTATTGGTGCACCGCCAGGTAGGCGGTGGGGCGGCCGTAGGCCGTGGAGAGCCAGACGTCGTCACCCGGGGTGAACCTGACCTCCGCGGGGAACGGGATCCGCTCACCGGAGCGGTCCACCCAGTGCCGCACCTCCTCCAACACCTCCGGCAGTGCCTCCCGGGGCAGTGCGTACTCCATCTCCCGGAACACCACCCGCCGCGGCGCGGTGAACACCCGGTGCGAGACGCCCCGGTAGCTGCGGGCGGAGAGCGCACGCGCGCTGACGGCGTTCAGCGCCGGGACCAGCTCCGGCCGGGCCGCGGCCAGGCGGTTGACCCGCTCGAAGCAGGTGTTGGAGAGGAACTCGTCCTCCAGCCACCCCCGGCTCCTGCGCAGCGGCCGGGTGGCGTCGCCGTCCCGGGGCCGGTTGTTGCGCTTGGTCAGTGTGCGGGCGGTGTGCGGGAACCAGTAGAACTCGAAGTGCTCGTTCTCCGCGACCAGCCGGTCGAGGTCGGCGAGGACGGCCGCCAGCGGCATCGGCTCCTCGACGGCGCAGAGGTCGAAGGCCGGTTCGCACCGCAGGGTGACCCGGGCCAGTACGCCCAGCGCCCCCAGCCCCACCCGCGCCGCGGCGAACAGCTCCGGCCGCTCCGTCGCGGAGCAGCGCAGCAACCGGCCGTCCGCGGTGACGAGTTCCAGCGAGTGGACCTGTGCGGCCAGCGCCCCGGAGTCCCGGCCGGTGCCGTGGGTGCCGGTGGAGATGGCGCCGGCGACGGTCTGCCGGTCGATGTCGCCCATGTTCCGCAGGGCCAGGCCGTGCGCGTCCAGCACCCGGTTGAGGCTGTGGAGGGGCAGCCCCGCCTCGACCGTGACCAGTCCGGCGGTTGGGTCCACCTCCGTCACGGCGTCGAGCCGGTCCAGTACCAGCTGGACGCCGTCGGTGACGGCGACGGGGGTGAAGGAGTGGCCGCTGCCGACCGCCTTGACGCGCTCGCCGGTGCGGGCCGCGGCGCGCATCACCGCGAGGAGCTGGTCGACGTCGGCGGGGTGGGAGACGCGGGACGGCCGCGCCGTCGCAGTGCGGGCCCAGTTGTGCCACTCGATGCCCGTCATCGGTCCGACCGCCTCCCGGCTGCGGTGGGGCCACCGGCCGCACGCGCGCCGGGGCGTCGTCGAGCCGCGCCACTCCCGCCGCTCGCACGCCAGGACGGGGGAGTGGCGCGGTGGCGTCAGTGTGGTCCGCGACACCTGGTAAGTCAACTGTCCAAGACGAGTGCACCAGTTCCGGTCGGATCCGGTCCGCGGCCCGGTCCGCGCGGCCGGGCCGTCAGGGCGCGCCGTCCGCCGCCGGACGCGTCAGCCCGGCCAGGCAACCGGCCAGCACCGCGACCTGCTCCCGGGCCGCTGCCTCGTCCCCGTCCACCAGCAGTGCGACGGTCAGCCCGTCCAGCATCCCGACGACCGTGCGGGCCACCACCGGCTCCGGGACCGTCCACACCACGCCGCACGCGCGGGCCACCGAGGAGACCACCGTCTCCGCCGCCGCGCGGTAGGTGTCGTACTGGAGCACCGCCAGGTCCTCCTCGCCCTCGGTCCGCAGCGCGTACTGCGTCAGCTCCAGCAACGCCTGCTGCTCGCGGGGGCGCTCCCGCACCACCGCCAGGAACGCCGCCAACGCGCCCGCCACCGTCTCGCGCACCCCGCCGCCCGGGCCCACCGCCGCCAGGCTCGCCCGCGCCTCACGGTCCACCAGCACCGCCGTGACCTCGCGCAGCAACTCCCGCTTGGAGGCGAAGCAGTAGTGGAACGTCCCCAGCGTCATGCCGGCCTCCGCCACCACCGCCCGCGTGGTCACCGCGGGCACCCCTTCGCGCACCATCAGCCGGACGGTCGCCTCCACCAGCTCCCGCCGTCGTTCCACCGCGCTCATCCTCGGCACCCCGGCACCTCCTTCCCGGCCGTCCCCCGGCCGCCCGGGCCCACCGCCGTACGGACGGACCCGCCCGGGGCGCCGGACCGTCCGCCGCCCCGCGGCCCGTGGCCGCACCACCGGGTGGCCGGCGCG
>NZ_JAAVJB010000254.1 GCF_012034385.1 Streptomyces spiramenti | reverse complement strand
CGCCCTTCTCGGCGATCGCCCCGGTGAGGTCCGCGCGCCCGGTGGCGTCGGTGATGCTGTTGCGGCGGCTGGCGCGCGCCTGACGCCGGGTCGGCCGGGGCGCGGGGCCGGTGTCCTGTACCCGCCCCGCGGCCGGTCGTACCGGGCGTCCCCCACGCCCCGGGAGGAGAGCTCGGTCACACGCGTCCGCCGTCGGTCTGTCAAGTCGCGGCAGTCGAGACGAAACGGGCGGAACGTTCGTTGTCGGGAAAGCGTGTTCGGTGCGCCACTGCCCCGGTTCCATGGCATTCGTGGTGTACGGAGTGTGCGGGTTCGACTGCGCGTGGTGCCGGGTAGGTAAAATATCCCCGGGGGGATTTGAACGAGGGTTTCCCATGTCGCTATGGTCTGGCGTCGAACCTCCGCGCGGTTGTTCACTCATCCGGGGTGGCCGCGGAGGAACCGCCGATCCGCGGCAGACGCGCGGGGCCGGGCAACCGGCAGGCGGCTGAGGAAGAAGGAGATCGCCCCAGTGGCGTCCCACCGTCGTCCCAAGCAGCCGAGCCGCGCCCGTGTGTCCTTCTTCGGTGCCGCTGCCGCTGCGACCGTCGCGCTCACCTCCCAGGGCAGCGCGAGCGCGACCCCCAACCAGTCCAAGGACGAGGTCAAGGAGCGCGTCGACGAGCTCCACGAAGAGGCCGCGACGATCAACGAGGAGTACATCGGCGCGGTCGAGCGTGCCGAGACCCTCCAGGAAGAGGCCGACAAGCTCCAGGAGTCGGTCGCCCGGGGTCAGGAGGAGCTGAACGAGCTGCGCAACAGCATCGGTTCGGTCGCCTCCGCCCAGTACCGCAACGGTGGCATGACCCCCTCCGTGCAGCTCTTCCTCTCCGCGGACCCCGACGGCTACCTCGACCGCGCCTCCACGCTGGACCAGATCACCGGCAAGCAGGCCGAGGCGCTGCGCAACATCGAGGCCAAGCAGCGCGTCCTCGGCCAGCAGCGCGCCGAGGCCAGCGCCAAGCTCGAGTCCCTGGAGGAGAGTCGCGCCGAGGCCAAGGAGCGCAAGGACGAGATCCAGGGCAAGCTGACCGAGGCCCGGCAGCTGCTCAACCGCCTGACCGAGGAGGAGCGCGCCGCGATCGCCGCGGAGGAGCGCGAGGCGGAGGCCGCGGCCCAGCGTGAGGCGGAGGCCGCGGCGGACCGCGCCAGCCGCAGCGACGGCCGCTCCGACACCCCGTCCACCAGCAGTGGCAGCACTGGCAGCAGTAGCGGCGGCGGGTCCTCGGTCGCTCCCGGCGGTGGTGGCGGCGGGTCCTCCTACGCCCAGAGCGCCATCTCCGCGGCGCAGAGCAAGATCGGCTCGCCGTACGTCTTCGGCAGCACCGGCCCGACGACGTTCGACTGCTCCGGCCTCACCGGCTGGGCCTACAAGCAGGCGGGCATCTCGCTGCCCCGCACCTCGCAGGCGCAGGCCGCCGCCGGCACCCGGGTCTCCGCCGACAACCTGCAGCCCGGCGACCTCGTGCTCTACTACGGCGGCTTGACGCACATCGGCATCTACGTCGGCAACGGCCAGATCCTGCACGCGCCGCGCACCGGCTCCACCGTGAGCTACGCGCCGCTGCACTCCATGCCGTTCCAGTTCGGCGTGCGCGTCGCCTGACGCCACGGCCACCTCGGCACCACGGGGCGGCGGTTCACCGGGAGACCGGTGAGCCGCCGCCCCGCCGCCGTCTCGGAGGTGCGGCAACGCCCCGGCGGGGACGGGGGGTTCGTGCGCTCCCCCGGACAGGTGAATGTGCGACCCGTGCCGAGCGCCGTCGGCGGGCCCTCCGTGACCGCACTGACCTGCGGCGGAGTTCGGGAGCACGGTCAGAGGGCGGGGCGCGCCGCTGGGCGGCGGAAGTCGGAGCCGCAACTACATTCTGCTCTTCCCGTGCCCCGACCGAGGAGAGCGTCGCTCCGTGCCCACCAACCGAGGCTGCGTGCCTCCCTCCCGCGGCAGAGCCGCCCGGGCCGGCATGCTGACCGCCGCCGCGTCCGCCGTACTGGTCGGCGGCGTCACCCCCGTCCTCGCGCAGCCCGGCTCGGACCCGGGACCGGAGACGGTGAACTCGGCGGGCGAGCGGGTGGACGACCTCCTCGCCGAGGCCGAACGCGCCGTCGAGGCCCACAACGCGGTGGACGAGCGGGTGTCGCAGCTGGGGGAGGAGGTCGAACGACGCCAGGAGCGGCTGGCCCGCAGCCAGCAGCGCGTCAACGACCAGCGCCGCGCGATCGGTTCCGCCGCCGCCGCGCACTACCGTTCCGGTTCCCTGGACCCGGCGCTGGCCCTGCTGCTGGCGGACGACCCGGACGGCTACCTGGACCGGGCGGCCCACCTGGACCGCGTCGGCGACCGGCAGCGCGGTGAACTCCACGGACTGCTCGCCGCCCAGCGGGTGGTGGACCAGCAACGGGCCGAGGCAGGGGCGCTCCTCGCCGAACTAGAGGAGAGACGGGCGGAGCTGTCCGACCGCAAGAGCGAGGTCCAGGCCAAACTGGGGCGCGCCCAGCACCGACTCAACCGGCTCACCGCCGAGGAACGCGCCGAGCGGGAACGCAGCGAGCGCGAGCGCGCCGCCCGCGGCGAGCACCGCGACGGGGGCCCCGGGCCCGCCTCCGCCGCCGCGGACGCGCCGTCGGGCCGCGCCGCCGCGGCTGTGAGTGCCGCCAGGGCGGCCCTGGGTCGCCCCTACGTCTGGGGTTCGACAGGTCCCCACGGCTTCGACTGCTCCGGCCTCACCCAGTGGGCCTACGCCCAGGCCGGCGCCTCGCTGCCGCGCACCAGCCAGGGCCAGGCCGGCGCCGGCCGCCGGGTCGCGCTGGAACAGGCCCGCCCCGGCGACCTGGTGATCTACCGTGACGACGCCAGCCACGTCGCGCTCTACGTCGGCGACGGCCAGGTCGTCCACGCGCCCTACCCCGGCGCCTCGGTGCGCTACGACCCGGTACGGATGATGCCCGTCAGCGCCGTCGTCCGACCCTGACCTTCCACGGCGGCCACGGGGACCGCCGCGCCCCCGCCTGCACCGTCCGACCGGGGCCACGACGTGCGGACGGTACGGGAGTGGACGGCGGGGCACCCGGTAGCCGCTAGGCTCGTCCCGATGGACCGCACCCTGATCGTCACCAACGACTTCCCGCCGCGGCCGGGCGGCATCCAGGCGTTCCTGCACAGCATGGCGCTGCGGATGGACCCCGAGCGGATCGTCGTCTACGCCTCCACCTGGAAGCGCGGGCGCGAAGGCGCCGAGGCGACCGCGGCGTTCGACGCGGAGCAGCCCTTCACCGTGGTGCGCGACCGCACCACCATGCTGCTGCCCACCCCGCGGGTCACCCGCCGCGCCCAGGAGCTGCTGCGCCGCCACGACTGCCGCTCGGTGTGGTTCGGTGCGGCGGCCCCCCTCGGTCTGATGGCCCCGGCCCTCCGGTCCGCCGGTGCGCGCCGCCTGGTTGCCACCACCCACGGCCACGAGGCCGGCTGGGCCCAGCTGCCCGCGGCGCGGCAACTGCTCCGCCGCATCGGGGAGTCGAACGACACCCTGACCTACCTGGGGGAGTACACCCGCTCACGCGTGGCGGGGGCGCTGACACCATCCGCCGCGCGGCGGATGGTGCAACTTCCGCCCGGTGTGGACGAGAAGACCTTCCACCCCGACTCGGGCGGTGCCGAACTGCGCGCCTCGCTGGGGCTGACGGACCGCCCCGTCGTGGTCTGCGTCTCGCGGATCGTGCCCCGCAAGGGCCAGGACACCCTCATCAGAGCCATGCCCCGGGTGCTGTCCGAACTGCCGGAGGCGGTGCTGCTGGTGGTCGGCGGTGGGCCGTACCTGCCGGAACTGCGGAAGCTCGCCGTCTCCGAGGGCGTCGCCGACTCCGTCCGCTTCACCGGCTCCGTGCCCTGGTCCGAACTCCCCGCGCACTACGGCGCGGGCGACGTCTTCGCCATGCCGTGCCGGACCCGGCGCGGCGGGCTGGACGTGGAGGGTCTCGGGATCGTCTACCTGGAAGCGTCCGCCACCGGACTGCCGGTCGTCGGAGGTGACTCCGGCGGCGCTCCCGACGCGGTGCTGGACGGCGAGACGGGCTGGGTGGTCCGCGGTGGCGCGCCGACCGCCGCCGCGGAGACGGCGGAACGGGTGGTGACCCTGCTGGGCGACCCGGAGCTGCGGCGCCGCATGGGCGAGCGCGGCCGTGAGTGGGTCGAGGAGAAGTGGCGCTGGGACCTGATCGCGGAACGGCTGCGCGAGCTGCTCTGAGCGCGTGTGGCAGACGCACGCCGGGCCCGCGGCGCCGGCTACGGCCGTCCGCCGCGTTGTCAGGAACGCCCGAGTGCGATCCGGTATGAGGGCGCCCCTCCGCCGTGCGGCTGACCGCATCCGACGCCGCGAGCGGTCCGACGCGGGGTCTCCAACACGTTCCGGGGCGGCTCCGGACGATGCCCCGCACCCCGGACGTGCCACCGGCCGGCCCCGCCCCGAGGGCGCGGACCGGCCGGTGGCACGGCGGCAGGGAGGGTCAGGAGCCGTACAGCGCGTCGATCTCGGCGGCGAAGTCCCGGGCGACGACATGCCGCTTCAGCTTCATGGACGGCGTGAGGTGGCCCGTCTCCTCGCTGAACTGCGTCGGGAGCAGACGGAACTTGCGCACCGACTCCGCGCGCGAGACCGCGGCGTTGCCCTGGTCGACGGCGTCCTGCACGGTGGCGAGCAGGTCCGCGTCGCGCAGCAGCGCCTCGCGGTCCGAGATGTCCTTGCCGTTCTCGGCGGCCCAGCGGGGAAGGAACTCCTCGTCGAGCGTGATCAGCGCGCCCACGAACGGCCGGGCGTCGCCGACCACCATGCACTCGGCGACCAGCGCGTGTGCCCGGATGCGGTCCTCGATCACCGCCGGGGCGACGTTCTTGCCTCCGGCCGTCACCAGGATCTCCTTCTTGCGCCCGGTGATCGACAGGTAACCGTCGTCGTCGAGCGAGCCGAGGTCGCCGGTGTGGTACCAGCCGTCGGCCTTGGCCTCGGCGGTGGCCTTCTCGTTGTTCCAGTAGCGGTCGAAGAGGTGCTCGCCCCGCAGCAGCACCTCGCCGTCCTCGGCGATGCGGACCGTGGAGCCCGGCAGCGGGCGACCGACCGTGCCGATGCGCGGTGCGTCCCACGGGTTGAAGGCGGTCGGCGCGCACGTCTCCGTCAGGCCGTAGCCCTCCAGGACGGTGAAGCCGATACCGCGGTAGAAGTGGCCGAGCCGGACGCCGAGCGCGGCACCGCCGGAGATGGCGTACTCCGCCCGACCGCCCAGCGCGGCGCGAAGCTTGCCGTAGACCAGCTTGTCGTACAGCCCGTGCCGCAGCTTCAGCCCCAGACCCGGCTTCTGTCCGGCGGACAGGCCACGGCTCCACTCGATCGCGGTGTCGGCCGCCGAGTCGAAGATGCGGCCCTTGCCGCCCTCGCGCGCCTTGGCGCGGGCGCTGTTGTACACCTTCTCGAAGACCCGGGGCACCGCGAGCAGCAGCGTGGGGCGGAACGACGACAGGTCGTCGGTGAGCGTGGCGATGTCACTGGTGTGACCGAGCCGGATCGGGGCGAAGACCGCGGCCACCTGCACCAGCCGGGCGAAGACGTGCGCGAGCGGGAGGAACAGCAGCACCGACCGGTCCTGGCCGTTGAACAGCGGCGGCAGCGCGGCCACGACGTTGCCCGCGTCGGCGAGGAACGCGCGGTGGGTCAGGACGCAGCCCTTGGGCCGGCCGGTGGTGCCCGAGGTGTAGATGAGGGTCGCCGGGCTGTCGGCGGTCACCGTGTCGCGCGCGGTGGTGAGCTCGTCGTCGGAGACCGACGCCCCGGCCTCGGTCAGCTCCGCGACCGCGCCCCCGGCCCCGGCCTCCCCGTCGATGGTCAGCAGCAACCGCAGCTCGGGGAGGTCGCCCCGGAGGGCCTCCACTGCCTCACGGTGGGCCGCGTGCTCCACGACCACGCCGACCGCCGCCGAGTCCTGCAGGATCCAGCGGACCTGCTCCGCGGAACTCGTCTCGTAGACCGGGACGCCCACGGCGCCCGCGTACCAGATCGCGAAGTCCAGCAGGGTCCACTCGTAACGGGTGCGCGACATCAGCGCGACCCGGTCGCCCGGCCGTACACCGGAAGCGACCAGGCCCTTCGCCACCGTGCGCACCTCCGCCACGAAGGCGGTGCTGGTGACGTCCTGCCAGCCGCCCTCGGGCGTCCGGCGCGCGATCACCACGTCATCGGGCCCCGACGCCGCGTTGCGGTCGAGGACATCCGTGAGCCGGTCACCCGGCGCAACCTCGTACAGGGCCGGAAGGCTGAACTCGCGCACTGCTGCTCCTCGTCCCCGACGTCCCGGCCGGCGGACCGGCGGCCGTCGGCTGCGGTTCGACCGGGGCGACGTGATGCGGTGGAAGTACGGCAAGCTGCTCAGCAACCTCGCCAACGCCCTCGACGCGGTGGGCGGTGCCACCCTGCGG
>NZ_JAAVJB010000253.1 GCF_012034385.1 Streptomyces spiramenti | reverse complement strand
TCCGAGCCCCCTGCGGGTGGGCGGTCGGGCGTCCGAGGGCCGGGCGGAGGCCGGCAGTGCCGAGGCCGGTCGGCCCGGCGGGCACCACCGGACGGCCCGGGGCGGACACGGACGGCTCCGCCTCGGGGGCCCGCGCCCCCGGTACCGCCGCGTGTCCGGTGCCGAACGACGCCGTTCCGCGCGCCGGCGCCGGGAGGTCACCCGGGTCGGCGAGGAGCGTGCGGACGGCCGGGGTCGCGAACGGGTCCTCCTCTGCCGTCCGGTCCGCTGCCGGACGGCGGACGGGGAACGGGGGCGGGCCGTGGAACCGGGACCGGGAGCCCCCGGGGCGCTGCGGGGCCGGGGGCACCGCGGCGGAGGAGGGGACCGGGGTGAGCAGCGGCGCCGACCCGCCCGGCAGCGGCGGGGCGGCGGCGGACGCCTGCGCCCTGACCGCCTCCAAGCAGTCCTCCTCGCGGTAGCGGCGGCACTCGCGGTGCCAGAGGAGGATGCCGGAGAGCCAGTTCTCCAGGTCCTTCACATAGGCGCCCATCGCCTCGCGCGCCTCCTGACCGAGCCGCATGTCGTCGAAGAGCACCGGCAGTTCGTGGGCGACGACGTGCTGGAACTGACTCATCCGCGACCGCATCAGGTCGTCGACGATCCGTAGCGCCGTGGGGTAGTCGCACTCGAAGAAGGTCTGGACGACGAGGACGCAGTTGTGGACCTCACCCTCGAACTCGATCTCCTTCTGGTACGAGAAGACGTCGTTGATCAGGCACGCGTAGTCGGCGGCGGCGTTCTCCAGCGAACGGACGGGGCCGCTCGCGTAGACCTCCGGGCCGATGGCGTCGGCGCGGCGCAGCCGGCAGAGGCTCATGGTGAAGTCCGAGCCGAAGGTGGCGCGGCGCATCTCCATGTAGTCCACCGGGTCGGGCACGCGGTGCGCCGCCTGGTTCTCCAGCTCCCAGACCCAGCTGGCGGTCATCGTCTCCAGTGAGGCGCGGAAGGACACCCTGGCGGCGGGCGGCATCGGGGCGACGGTCCTGGCCCAGAGGTCGGCGAGTCCGCGTTCCAGCGCGTTGGACGGCGGCACCGCCGCCGCGCCCTCCAGCGGCATGAACAGGGCGAGGCGCGCGTTGCAGGCACGGGCCGCCGCGATGTCCCGGGTGCGGCCGAACACCACTGGGAAGTAGTCGTCGCCGTAGGTGCCCCAGGCCAGCCACTGCGAGCTGAGGTCGAGCGCGTCGGAGGTGGCCTCGGGGTGGATGCCGGCGGCACAGAGCGGGAAGTCGAAGCCGGCGAGGCGGTCGCGGTCCCAGATGTCGGAGGCGGGGACGCCCGGTTGCGGCCGGAGCATGCCCATGGCCTCGCCCCACTCCACCGTCGCGCGGCGGGCGCTCTCCAGGTGCGGGCTGAGCCGGACGGTGAACGGCATGTCGAAGTCGGGCAGGATCGACGGCCCGACCCGCTGGTGCGGGGTGTGGGCGTGGCGCCGCAGACCGCGCAGCCCGGAACGCGCGCTTCCCAGCAGGGCCTTGACCTGGGCACCGAGGACGACCTGGCCGGCGGTGCCGATCCCCGTGGGGCCGGGTGCCGACCAGCCGCCGGTCAGCGGGGACCCGGAGCCTGCGGCGGCGCCGCCGTCGTTCATGTAGCGGCTGGACCGCAGGTGCCACTCGTGGCCGCCGGCCTGCCAGTCCTGGAGCCCCTTGGCGTAGGAGAGGACGTCGGCGCAGGCGGCGGGGTCCAGGGCGTGCTCGGCGAAGAGCGGCGCCAGTTCGGTGAGCGCTGTGTGCTCGAACTGCTGGAGCCGGGAGGTCAGCAGGTCGTTGACGGCGTCGGCCGCCTCCTGGGTGGAGCAGCCGAGGAAGCGTTCCAGCACCAGGACGCCGTTGCTGAGCTCGCCCTCGTCCTCGACCTCCCGCTGGTAGGAGAAGAGGTCGTTGCGGAGGTGGACCGCGTCGGAGAACGAGTCGCGCAGTACCCGCAGCGGCCGGGAGGACGCGACCGCCACGGGCACCTCGGCACCGGCCGCGTGTTCCACGAGCCCGGCCGACCAGGGGGCGCCGCCGACCTTGCGGCGCATCTCGATGTACTCCACGGGGTTGGCGATCCGCCCGGCGTTGATGTTGGACAGCTCCCAGAGCGACTCGTTGAGGAGGTGCTCGGTGGACTCGGCGAACCGGGCGCGCCAGGCGGCCGAGCGGTCCGGGACGGTACGCCGCCAGAGGTCGCCCAGCCCGGCCTCGACGGGGTTCTCGGGCTCGGGGAAACCGGCGGAGAGGTCCATCGGCATGAAGGCCGGCAGCCGGTCGAGGTGGTACTTGCCGCCCTCGCGGTCCTGGGTGCGCTTGTACGCCTCCAGGAAGTTGTCGTCGAAGAAGAAGACCCAGACGTACCAGTCCGTGATCAGACTGAGCATCTCCGCGTCGGTGTCGGGGTGGGTGTACCCGCACAGCAGCGCGTAGTCGTGGGCGTCGAGGTCGCGCTGCTCCCAGATGCCCGAGCCCTCCAGCATCCCCATGCGGCGGGCCCAGGCGCGGGTGTGCTGCCGGGCCTGCTCCACGTGCGGGCTGAGCCGCGGCGGATACGGGGTGTAGAAGTCGGGCAGTGTGAACGGCTGTGCTGACACCGGGGGAGCCTTCCTGAGCTGTTCGTGCCGTCCGGTGACCCGGACGGCCGGGAACTACCCGGGCCGTGCGCGCGCCATCCCGGCACCGCAAAGGTCGTACAAACCGACGAACCTGGGAGACGGCGGGCCGGGCCCGGCCGCGAAGCGGGAGGCGACCGGCAGCAGCGGGCGCACGGGGGCGATGACGACGAAGTCGGGGCGGCGCGGGCGTGCGGAACCACCCGGGTACGCCGGGGGCGCACGGGTGAGTGGCGCGCTACGACCCGGGCGGGGACGGCGACCACGACACGCCGCGGTGTCGGCGTGTCGCAGTCGTGGTGGAGCGGCGGCGCGGTGAGGCGGCGTCAGAACGGGTCCACGGCGGCGCCTCCCCTGGCCACCGGGGTCGGGGCGGCCGGGGTGGTCGGGGCGGTCGGACGCCCGGGCGTAGCCGGCCCACCGGGTGGCGGGTCGGTTCGGGAGGTGTCGGAGCCAGGGGACGCACCGGGCGGCCCCGGTGCCCGCGTCCTCCGGGCCGCGACACGGGCCCGGTCCATCTCCCGCCACTCCCGCCGCATGCCGGCCACCGTGGTGACCAGCGCGTACAGCACCGCGGAGACGACCAGCACCGGCGTCAGGCCGAACGCGGTGACGCCGAGTCCGCCGAACAGCCCGCCCAGCGGAATCCCCGCCCAGGCCAGCGAGGAGCCGACGGAGGTGACCCGACCCAGCAGGTGCCGGGGGATCCGCTCGAAGCAGACCGCCGAGATGACCGGGTTGAGGAAGCCCGCGCCGAAGCCGCCGACCGCGAAGGTCAGCACCACCAGCCACAGCGGCGCACCGAACGCCATCGCGAGGTAGCGGGGCGCCCCGGCCACCAGGTACCCGGCGAGGTACACCGGGCGGCGCGGCAGCCGGTGGGCCCATACCGCCGCGATCGCACTTCCCAGGACCGCGGTGCCTCCCATCGCCGCCGCCAGCAGCCCGATGGTGGCGGGGCCGTTGCCGGACGACTCGACCCACACCGGCAGCATCACGGAGGTGAACGCGGCGTCGAGCAGGTTGGTCACGGCGGCGGTGACGTACAGCAGGAGCAGCAGGGGCTGGCTCCGCAGGAACCGGAACCCCACCGCCAGGCGCGCCCAGTAGCCCTCCGGGGCCCGGCCCTCCGCGGGTGACGGAGGAGCCGTAGTGGCCCCGGAGGCGCGATCGACGCCGGGACCGTGAGCGGCCTCGGGTCCCCGGGCCTCCCCGGGCGGGTGCGCATCCCCGGGACCGTGAGCGGCCTCGGTTTCGGGGACCGCGCCCGTGTGGGGGACCGCACGCGCTGCGGGGACCGCGCCCGTGTGGGGGACCGCGCCGCGATCGGGCGACCGCCCCATGCCGCGGGGGAGGACGGTGACGACGATCAGCGCCCCCAGCGCGAAGCAGACCGCGTTCACCAGCACCCCGACCAGCGGGCTGGTGACGGCGATCAGCACACCGCCCGCGAACGGCCCGACCGTGGAGGCCAGCCGTTCCACCATCCCGGCGAGGCCGGTGGCGCGCTCCAGCACCACACCGCTGCGGTCGGCGGCCTCGGGGACCATGATCTGCTTGGCGAGGTCGCCGGGGCCGCGCGCGGCCCCGGCGAGGGCGACCAGGGCCAGCAGCCCCCAGAACGGCAGCGCCCCGGCGAAGTGGAGCAGCGGGATCAGTGCGACCGTCAGCGCGCTGGCGACATCGGTGGTCCAGGAGATCCGCCGCGACCCGGTCCGGTCGAGCACCGGACCGGACATGGCCTTGGCCAGGACGTAGGGGGCCATCTCGCAGAAGACGACCAGTCCGGTCTGGGCAGCGCTGCCGGTGGTGACGAGCACGAACCACGGAATCGCGATCGCCGAGACCCGGGTACCGGTGAGGGCGACGGTCAGGGCCGCGAGCAGCCCCACCAGGGGCCGCAGTTCGCGCGCCTTCGCCGTCGGCGGCCCGGCCGCGGGTACCAGTGCCACCGTCGTCCCGCTCATCGCGCGGAGCCGTCCCCGGCGGGCGGGGCGGTCGGACGGGCGTCGTCGGGCCCCTCCGCGCGGTTGCCGGGCGAGGCGTCGGGCGCGGGTCCGGGCCGCCCCTCTTCGGCCGCCTCGTCCCGCGGCGCGGGCTCCGGCAGGACCAGGACCACGGCGCTGACGTACTCGGCGCCCTCCGGGGCCTCGCCCGGCGCGTCCGGGTCCTCCCACCGGTACCGGGCGAGGACCTCCACCAGGTCGTCCCGCAGCTGCTCGCCCTCGGCCAGCGTCAGCCGCAGCGAGACGTCGGACATGGTGAACACCTGCTGCCACTCGCGGGGCATGTCGGGATACGCCTCGACCCCGCTGCGCAACCGGGCGCTGTAGAAGGACTCGATGGCCTGGATGTAGGCCATCGACGCCTCCGGCTCCCGGACGAGCAGCTCACGGTCGTCGAAGCGGGTCATCTCGTGGGCGGCGCGCCACCAGCGTTCGCGCGAGGTGCCCTCGTCACGGTCCTCGGCGACCAGGCCGGCGTCGGCCAGCTGCCGCAGGTGATAGCTGGCGGAGCCGGTGTTGATGCCGAGCTTCGCGGCGAGCCGGGTAGCGGTGGACGGGCCGTGGCGGCGCAGCTCGCCCAGCATCCGCAGCCTCCGGGGATGTGCGACGGCGCGCAGGCTGCCGGCGTCGAGGCGTGCCGCGCTCCGCCCTGCGAAGGGATCCCCGCCGGGGTCGGTCCCGCGGGTGGGCTCCTCCGGCGGGACCGCCGGTCCTGCCGGTTCGGCGCGGCCTGTTCCGTCGTTGTCCATGACGGCAGCGTAGAACACCAAGAGGTGTTTGCAAACAGTTCTTGGCAAAGAACTGTTTGCATGGCCGCGACTCGGAGCACGAGGGGGCGCGGCTGCCGGGAGCGCCGGCCCACCCGACGACACCGAAAGACTGTCCACAGCCTGTGGACGATCGAGCGAGAGCCACCGTCACGGCACATTTACCTCAGCAGGTCATGAACGAGACGTAGCGGGAACCGGCGGCTGCGGACGGCTGAGCGGACGGGACCGGCACGCGCCAGCGGGAGCGGCAGCTGGACGGCGGCGGACGGAGCCCGCGCCGGGCGCCCGGCAGAGGCGGGCGCCGTGAACGCCGTGCGTGCCGGGACGGATCCCGGGATGCGGGGCCCGTCCCGGCCGACGGCCGGTCCGGCGGGTCACCCCGGGCTGTTGAGGCCGTGCTCATGGGCGAAGACCACGATCTGCACCCGGTCCCGCAGACCCAACTTCCGCAGGATGGAACCCACATGGGTCTTCACCGTGGACTCGCTGACGAAGACCCTCGCACCGATCTCGGAGTTGCTCAGCCCCGCCGCGACCGCCGTGAGCACGTCGCGTTCCTTGCCGGTCAGGTTGTCGAGACCGGGCGGGGCGGGGCGCCTCGGCCGGAACGTGCCCTCCAGCAGGGTCGCGAGATCCTGCGGCGCCAGCACGGCGTTCCCGGCGTGCACCGTGCGGATCGCGTCGCCCAGCATCACCGGAGTGGTGTCCTTCAGCAGGAAGCCGCTCGCCCCGTACCGGATGGCGGTCGCGGCGCGGTCGTCCAGGTTGAAGGTGGTCAGCACCACCACCCGCACCGGCCTCTCCCGTCGCGCGGCCCGGCTTGGCCCGAAGATCTGACGGGTCGCCTCGACCCCGTCGAGGACGGGCATCCGGATGTCCATGAGCACGACGTCCGGGTTCAACTCGTCCACCAGACGCACCGCCTCGGCACCGTCCGCTCCCTGCCCGACCACCGTCATCCCCGGTTGGGCGTTGACCATGACGGCGACGCCCTCCCGGAACAGCGCCTGGTCGTCCACGAGGAGGACGCGGATGGGCTCCGGTTCCGCACCGGTCCCCGTCCCGCCGCCCGGCCCCGGAGCGGAGGTGTGCGGCGGGAC
>NZ_JAAVJB010000252.1 GCF_012034385.1 Streptomyces spiramenti | reverse complement strand
GTGCAGCGGCGGACCGCGTCGGCCGGCCCCGCCCCCACCGTGCAGCGCCGCTTCCGCAACCCGGAGCCGCCGCCCGCGGTCGAGCCGCCGCCGTCGGCCGTCGAGGCGTCGGTGGGACCGCCCGTGCCACCGCCCGGTTCGGGCCCGCTGTCGGTGGCGCGCCCGGCGCGGCAGACCACCGGCAAGCAGAACCGGTTGGACGTCGACGGGCTGTCCGACCGGGAGCTCGACCAACTCGCCCGCAGGCTCATCAGCCGTGTCACCCGGCTGGTACGCACCGAACTCCGCATGGACCGCGAGCGGATCGGCCGACTGCGTGACAGCGACAACTGATCCGCACCCCGCCGACCGACCACGCGGTCCGTACCGACCGCCCGAGGCACAGAGAGGCCAGCAACGATGAGCGAGCAGCTCGACCCCGGCACCACAGTCTTCTTCAGTCTCAGCATCGACGGGGAGAGCCTCGGCTACTTCAACGAGTGCGAGGGACTGTCGGCGCAGGTGGAGACCGAGCAGCGGCAGGAGGGCGGCAACAACGGCTTCGTCTGGCAACTGCCCACCCGCGTCACCTACTCGACCATCCGACTCACCAGGCCGCTCACCCCGGAGACTGCGCAGGTGGCCAAGTGGATCTCGTCGGTGACGACCGGCGTCACCCGGCCCACCGCCCAGATCCAGGCGCTGCGGGCCGACGGCTCGGAGGTCGTCTCCTGGGGGCTCATCGACGTGCTCCCCGTCAGCTGGCAGGGGCCCACGCTCAACAGCTCCAGCCCCGCCGTCGCCAACGAGGTGCTGGAGATCGCGCACCACGGATTCACGGACTGACCCGCAGCCCCACGAAAGGACCGGACCCGCGATGGTTTTCGGAAGCGGTGGCGCGGGCGACAGCCTGGTCCGCGCCACACTCGCCGTGCACGAGCCGCCCCTGGGCGACGGCACCAACCCCGGCGGTCTGATGACCACCTTCTCCTTCGACTTCAACCCCGCCCAGCTGTCCCTCAGCCGTCGCGCCAACTGGCGGGCCAGCGACAAGCCCATGGTGAGGGACGGGCCGCTCCCGGAGTTCCTCGGGCCCGAGCCGCGGGAGATGTCGGTGGAGATCTTCCTCGACTCCTCGCACGAGCCGGGCGGCGACACCGTGCTGCGCAAGGTGGAGGACCTGCTGGCCTGCTGCTCGGTCACGGCGAACAGCTACGCCGCCAAGCAGCCCTCGCCGCCCTGGGTGGTGTTCCAGTGGGGCTCGTTCTCCACCGCGCGGTTCGTCGCCTACGTCACCTCCGTCGACGTCACCTACTCCCTGTTCGGCACCAGCGGGGTGCCGATCCGGGCGACCTGTCAGATGCAGCTCAAGGAGATCCCCAGCGAGACGGGGCGGCAGAACCCGACCTCCGGTGCGCTCACCGCGCGTCGGGTGCACCGCGCCGTCGCGGGCGACACCCTGCAGTCGCTCGCCTGGCGCGAATACGGCGACGCCACCGCCTGGCGTGCGATAGCCGAGGCCAACGGCATCGACGATCCGTCCCGCCTGTGGCCCGGCACCGAGCTGATGCTTCCCGCCGCCGAGGAGGTGCGATAACCGGTGAACGCCAAGATCGCGCACTCCAGCGTCGTCCAGGTGAAGATCGACGGCACTGCTCTGACGGCCAACAACGCGCTGAAGATGGTCGACGGTTGGGTCGACCAGGGCATCGGTGTACCGGCCGCGTTCCGGCTGACCTTCCGCGACCCGCAGCGGACGCTGGTGGGCAAGCTCGGCGTCAAGTTCGGCAGCGAGGTCGAGATCGCCCTGGTCGCCAACGGCCGCGGTGCCTCGGACGTCCTGCTCACCGGCGAGGTCACCGGCCTGGAGGCCGACTTCGACGGCACCGGCTCGTTCACCGTGATCCGCGGCTACGACGCCGGGTTCCGCCTCATGCGGAGCCGCCGCGTGGCCGCGTACCGGGAGCTGTCGACCTCGGACATCGTCCGCAGGCTCGCCGGGCTCAACGGGGTGGACGTCGGCCGGATCACGTTCGGCCAAGGGGGAGAGAAGCGGTACGACTTCATCGCCCAGAGCGGCGTCACCGACTGGGACTTCATCGCGCGTCTCGCCGACGAGAACAGCGTCGCGGTCTCCATCGACGCCAAGGGCAAACTCCGGTTCGCCGCGCCCGACCCCGCCGGGGAGGCGCTCGTCCTGGAGCGGGGCAAGAGCGTGCTGCGGCTGCGGGCCTCGGCGACCGCCGGTGACCAGGTCTCCACCGCCGGGGCGCGCGGCTGGGACGTCCGCACCAAGAAGCCGATCATCTCCGAGCGGCCCGCGAACTCCTACCGCGGTGTCAGCATCGGGCAGACACCGGCCGACGCGGTGGCGCCGTTCTCCCGGTCCGAACTGGTGCAGACCCGGGTGCCCTACGACACCGAGCAGGAGGTCGACCACGCCGCCACCTCGCTCGCCGCCGACGTGACCTCCTCCTTCGCGGAGTTGGAGGTGGCGCTGCGCGGCGACCCCCGCGTGCGCCCCGGTATCCCCGTCGAGCTGAAGTACGTGGGCGAACCCTTCGAGGGGACGTACACCGTCACCTCGGTCCGGCACGTGTGCGGCGAGGCCGGTTCCCACTACGAGGCGTGGGCCAACGTCAGCGGACGCCAGTGGCGGTCGCTCTACGGCCTCACCTCCGGTGGTGCGGAGGCCGGTGGCCAGCGGCTGCCCGGTGTCGTCAACGCGCTGGTGACCAACGTCAGCGACCCGCTGAAGCAGGGACGGGTCAAGCTCAAGTTCCCCTGGCTGGACGACGACTACGAGAGCGACTGGGCCCGCGTGGCGCAGTGGGGCGGCAAGGGCGGCGGCAGCATCTTCCCGCTCGACGTCAACGACGAGGTCCTGGTCGCCTTCGACCGGGGCGCCCTCGACCACCCCTACGTCCTCGGCGGCCTGTACAACGGGCGCGACGAGCCGGGCAAGGCGCCGGAGAACGTGCCGCTGCACGAAGGGGCCCGCAATCAGGCGACGCGCCACACCCTTGCCGACCGCACCGGGAACCGGATGGACTTCCGCAGTCGGAGCAGCGGCCAGCAGGGCGTCCGCATCGCCACCGGCGACGACAAGCTGGTCATCGACCTCGACCGCGCCAAGACCCGGATCGAGGTGACGAGCAAAGGAGCCGTCACCATCAAGGGAGGTACCTCCGTCTCGGTGCAGGCCAAGACCAACCTGTCGCTCAAGGCCGGCGGTAACCTCGACATCGACGCGGGCGGGATGCTCACGATCAAGGGGCTCAAGGTCAAGCTCGCAGCCTTCACGGCTCTCTCCGTCACGTCCCCCGCTGTCGGGATCAAGGGTGTGACCGGGATCAACGGCATGCTGCCGCTCCCGGGCCCGCCGATGCCGCCCCCCATGCAACTGCTGGTGAACACCTGATGGCAGAACAGTTCGTAGGATCCGGATGGGCCTTCCCGATGCGGCTCTCCCCGACCGGGGGCATCGCCCTCGTCAGCGGGGAGCGCGAGATCGAGGAGGCGATCCAACTCGTGCTCGCCACCGCGCCGGGCGAGCGCCCCATGCGACCGGAGTTCGGATGCGCCATCCACGACCTCGTCTTCGCCCCGGTCAACGAGCAGACGGCGGGCAGAATCCAGCACGAGGTGTACCTCAGCCTCGACCGCTGGGAGCCCCGCATCAAGGTGCAGGAGGTGACCGTGACCGCCGGTGAGGGCGCCAACGTCCTCCACATCGACGTGCGGTACTCGATCCGCGGGACCAACAACCCGCGCAGCCTCGTCTTCCCCTTCTACGTCATCCCCTCCCACGACGAGCCGTCCACCGGCCCGGCCTCCGAAAGCGACCGCTGATGGCCCTGCCCTCTCCCAATCTCGACGACCGACGCTTCCAGCAGTTCGTCGACGACGCCAAGCGCTACATCCAGCAGCGCGCACCGGAGTGGACCGACCACAACGTCTCCGACCCCGGTGTCACTCTCGTCGAGACCGTCGCGCACATGGCCGACCAGATCGTCTACCGGTTGAACCGGGTACCGGAGAAGAACCGGCTCGCCTTCCTCGACCTCGTCGGCATCACGCTCTTCCCGCCGGCCGCCGCGCGCACCGGGGTGACCTTCTGGCTGTCGGCGCCGCAGGAGGACCCGGTGGAGATCGAGGTCGGCACCGAGGTGGCGACCGCCCGCGTCAGCGGCGACGACGCGGTCGTCTTCGCCGTCGAGGAGGCGCTGTCGATGGTGCCGACCTCCCTCGCCCACCTGGTGACGCAGCACGAGGGTGCCTCGCCCGCCGACCGCACCACCGACCTCGCCGAGGGCGAGGACGTGCAGTGCTTCGCCGAGTCGCCCGCACCGGGCGACTGCATGCTGTTCGGCCTGGACGTGGCGGCGCCCCGCTGCGCCGTCGTCGTGGAACTCGACAGCCGGGTGGACGGTGTCGGTGTCGACCCGCGCCAGCCGCCGCTGGTCTGGGAGGCGTGGAGCGACCAGGGCTGGCAGGAGTGCGAGGTGGAGCGCGACGGGACCGGCGGCCTCAACCGGCCCGGCGAGGTGGTGCTGCACGTGCCCGCCGGCCATGTCGCCTCGCGGACCGGTGGACGGCAGGCCGCCTGGCTTCGGTGCCGCGTCGTCGAACCGACCGCAGGTCAGCCCTTCTACGCCCTGTCGCCCACGGTGCGCTCCGCCGCCGTCTTCACCATCGGCGGCACCACCACCGCGGTGCACGCCGACACCCGGCACGACGAGGCGCTGGGGGAGGCCACCGGGCTGCCCGGCCACCGGCTGCGGCTCCCGCACGCGCCGGTCGTCAGCGACGACCCGCCGCTGCTGCTGCAGACCGCCGAGGACGACCGGTGGGTGGACTGGGAGGTGGTGCCGCACTTCGCCGTCTCCGGCCCGCAGGACCGCCACGTCACCCTCGACGCCACCACCGGGGAGATCGCCTTCGGCCCCGCCGTCCGGGAACCCGACGGCACCATGCGGCAGTACGGCCGGGTCGCCCCGCAGGGCGCCCCGATCCGCGCCCGCACCTACCGCATCGGCGGCGGGCGCGCCGGCAACGTCGCGCGCGGGTCCGTCCGGGTGCTGCGCACCTCGGTCCCCTACGTCGCCGAGGTGATCAACCGCGAGTCGGCGCGCGGCGGGGTCGACGGCGAGACGGTCGAGGAGGCCACCGTCCGCGCGCCCGTCACCCTGCGGGCCCAGGAGCGCGCCGTGACCCTGCGCGACTACGAGGAACTGGCGCGGCGCGCGGCGCCCGAGGCCGCCCGCATCACCTGCCTGGAGGGCGAGGAGGGCGAGCACGGGGCGTACGCCGTGCGGGTCCTGGTGGTGCCGCAGGCCGTCCCCGACCCCGGCGGCAGGCTCCGGTTCGAGCAGCTCGTCCCCGGCGATGCCCTCCTGAAGCGGGTGACGCGGCACCTCGACGAGCGGCGGCTGATCGGCACCCGCTTGGCCGTCGGGCCGCCCTTCTACCAGGGCATCACCGTCGTCGCGACGCTCCACGCGTTCCGTGGCCAGGAGACCGACCGGGTCCGGCGCGAGGCGCTCGACGCCCTCTACCGGCACCTCGACCCGCTCACCGGCGGGTCGGAGCGGACCGGCTGGCGGTTCGGGAGGCCGGTGCAGGCGGGCGAGGTCTTCGCCGTGTTGCAACGCGTGCCCGGCGTGGAACTCGTGGACGAGGTCGTCCTTCACGCAGCCGACCCCCTCACCGGCAAGCGCGGCGAGGGCACCGAGCGGCTGGACCTGCAACCGTCCGCGCTCGTCTTCTCGTTCGACCACCGCGTCCGTGTCATCGGGGACGACTCGTGAGCGCCCGCGGCACGCACGACGGCGGCACGGCGACGGGAGCGGCGCGATGAGGGGCTCGGTGGACGGCCTCGCCTCCTCGGCGCCCATCGGCCTGATGCTGCCCGCGGTCTTCGCCGACGACGACCTGGCACACCGCTTCGTGGGCGGGCTCGACGAGGTGCTCGCCCCCATCCTCAACGTCCTCGACTGCCTGGAGGCCTACTTCGATCCGGACCTGGCGCCGCTGGACTTCACCCGCTGGCTCGCCGGCTGGGTCGGGGCGGAGACCGACGGCACCGAGCCGGAGGACCGGCTGCGGGTCGCCGTGTCGGAGGCCGCCCGGCTCCATCGGATCCGCGGCACCCGGCAGGGCCTGCGCCAGGCGGTGCTGCTGGCGTTCGGCGTCGAACCGGAGATCACCGAGAGCGGGGGCGCACAGTGGAGTGCGGGCCCGCTGGGGCAGTTCCCGGGCGAACCCCGTCCGGCGCTGCACGTCCGGCTGGAGCTGCCGGATCCCACCCCGGGCGACGAGCACCGGCTGGCCGCGCTGGTCGCGGCGGCCCGTCCCGCCCACATGCCGTACACGGTGCAGGTGACACCCCGCGGAAGGACCCACCGACGATGAGCCCCTTGACCTGTTCCGAGTGCGGCACCCCGGCGGAGCCCGGGCAGGCGTTCTGCGACACCTGCCGGGCGGTCCTCAGCTGGGGCCCCGAGAGCGGCGACCGCACCGCGCGGGCAACGGCGCCCACCACGCGACCGTCGGAGGTCGTGCCGGTGGACCCCCGCCGCCTCCCCGGCACCGGGACCGCGCCCGCCACCACCCGGAAGACCGCTCCGGCCGGCGGCCGGCCGGTCGACCCCCGCGTCCCCCACTCC
>NZ_JAAVJB010000251.1 GCF_012034385.1 Streptomyces spiramenti | reverse complement strand
GGCTGTCCCGCCCCCGCGGCCCGCCGCCGGTGCCGTGCCCGCGGCCCGGCCGCCGATCACCAACCGGCGGCGTACGGCGCGTAGCGGTCCAACAGCCGGGAACGGGCGCTGTGCACCCGGTGCGCCAGGATTTCCGCGACCACCCGCAGCAGGGCGTAACCGAACGCGGGGTCCTCGTCGCACATCCGCTGCACCCGCCTCCCGTCGAACTCGACGGTCCGGACCGGGCTCAACGCCTCCGCGCCGAAGTCCCACGCGTAGGGCGGGAACAGCCAGGACCAGCCCAGCATGTCCCCCGTGCGCAGTGTCGCCACCTCCATGGGGCGCGGCCCCTCGCCCAGCCGCAGGTCCAGGGTCACCGATCCGGACCGGATGACCCAGAACCGGTCCGCGCTCTCGCGCTCCTCGAAGATCCGGGTGCCCTGCGGGAAGGCGGTCTCCCGCCCCACGGCCAGCAGCCGGTCCCGCTGGTCCGGCGCCAGCGCTTTCAGCAGGTGCTTCTCCACACTCATGCAGTGACCTCCTCCCACTCGCGGCGCGGGACCGGTCCGTCCCAGGACGGGCCGGTCGGGCGCCCGTCACCATTGACCCCCATTCACCCGGATGCCGCATCCCCAGCCGTCCCGACCGCCCCACGAACCCCGCCCCGCCCCGTGCGCGGCCACCTCCGGGCACCCGCCGCGCGCGCCGGGCGCGGCTGTCGTTGAATGGCACCCGTCAGCGGTGGGTGCGGCGTGGCGAGAGGACGGACGGCGTGGCCGGGGACGACGAACAGCGGCGGGGCACGCAGGCCGGCGACGGCGCGGGCGGGACGCCCGGGGAGGGGCCGGGCGGGGACACGCCCGCGTATTTCGCGACCGACACCGGGGGAGTGGTGCGGCTGTGGAGCGACGAGGCGGCCGAGCTCCTGGGCCGCCCCGCGGAGGCGGTGCTGGGCCTGCCTGCCGCGCTCCTCGCCGACCCGGCGGCTCGCGAGCGGGCGGACCGCTGGTTCCGCGACGCCGGCCCCGAGGGCGCGACGACGGTCCTCCCCGCCTCGCGGGGTGACGGCACCAGAGTTCTGCTGGCTCTCGGTCACCGGCTCCTCACCGACGTCACCGGCGGCACCACCGTGCTGGTGCGGGCGGTCGACGCCCGGAGCGACCGGGCGGCCGAGCCGGCCCCGGCCGACGCCCTGGTCGAGCAGTCCCCGGTCGGCCTCGGCATGGTCGGCCCCGACCTCCGCTGGCTCCGCGCCAACCCCGCCCTGGCACGCATCAACGGCACCGCCCGGAGCGAACTCGTCGGCCGGGGGATCGGCGAGGCCGGGCAGGGCGTGGACACACCGGAGGTCGCCGCCACCCTGCTCCGGGTCATGGCCGACGGCGAAGCCGTCTCCGACCGGCAGCTCAGCGGCACCACGCCGTCGGACCCCGACACCGAGCACGTCTGGTCCGCGTCCTTCCACCGCGTCCAGGACGCCGCCGGCCGGACGCTGGGAGCCGCCACCTCCGTCGTGGACGTCACCGCCCGCCACCGGGCCGCCGCCGAGGTCGCGGCAGCCCGGGAGCAACTCGCGATGATCGCCGAGGCCGGCCGCCGGATCGGCACCACCCTGGACCTCCAGCACACCGCCCAGGAACTGGCCGACGTCATCGTCCCCCGGCTGGCCGACCTGGCCGCGGTGGACGTGCTCGACTCCGTCTTCGGCGGCGAGGTCGTCCCACCCGTCGCGGAGGACGGCTCCGCGCGGTTCCGCGCCCTGGCCGTCGCCTCCCGCCAGGACCACAGCGGCGCCGAACGCGCCGCCGACCGCGTCGGCGGGCTGGCCTCCTACGGACCGCACCGCCCCATCACCCAGTGCGTGACGGAGGCCCGTCCCGTACTGCTCCCGGAGGTGGGCCCGCGCACGCTGCGGCGGATCGCCCGCGACGAGCGCGCCGCCGCGGTCCTGGCCGACTCCGGCGTCCACTCCTACCTGGCGGTCCCGCTCGTCGCCCGCGGCGACATCCTCGGCACGCTCAGCCTCTGCCGCACCCACGCCACCCCCCGGCCGTTCGACGAACGCGACCTCGCGCTCGCCGTGGACCTCGCGGGGCGCGCCGCCATCTGCGTCGACAACGCCCGGCTCTACAGCCGCGAGCACAACGCCGCCCTCGCGCTGCAACGAGGACTGCTGCCCCGGATACCGGAGCAGCCCCTCGCCCTGGACCTGGCCTTCCGCTACCTCCCGGCGGTCCGCGAGGTCGGAGGCGACTGGTTCGACGTGCTCCCGCTGCGCGACGGGCGCATCGGGCTCATGGTCGGCGACGTCATGGGCAAGGGTGTGCAGGCCGCGGCGATCATGGGGCAACTGCGGTCCACCACGCGCGCCCTGGCGCGGCTGGACCTGCCGCCCGCCGAGCTGCTGGACCACCTCGACGCCACGGCCGAGCTGCTCGGCGACTCCATCGCCACCTGCGTGTACGCGGTCTACGACCCCGCCCGGGGCCGCTGCGAGGTCGCGGTCGCCGGGCACCTGCCACCCGTACTGGTCAGCCCGGCGGGCCGGGCGGCGTTCCTCGACACCCCGGTGGCCGCACCGCTGGGCGTCGGCGCGGGCGGCTTCGCCGCGCTCCGCTGCGACCTCCCGGGCGACGCCACCCTCGCCCTGTTCACCGACGGACTGGTCGAGAACCGCTCGGCGCCCATCGACACCGGCCTCGCCCGCCTGCTGGGGCTGCTGGACGGCCGGCCGCGCCCGTTGGAGGAGACCTGCGACCGGGTCCTGGACGTCCTGGACCGGGCAGCCCGGGACGACATCGCGCTGCTCCTCGCCCGACCGTTCGGCCCGACGGCCGGGCTGTCGCGCTGACCTGCGCCGTGCGGCTCCGGCGGGGGCGCACGGTCGGTCGGGGCGGCCCCCCGGGGTGACGTAAGCTGCGTCGGACGCCGGGCTCCCCTCGCCGTGCGGGGATGCGGACCAACCGGCCCGTGGCGGGACGGAAGCCGCCGAGGCGACAGGACCACCCGAACCAACCGTTGTCGGCGCGACCGCCTACGCTGTGCCCCGTGACGACGCATCCGGTGCCCGCCCCGCGGTCCGCGGCCGGCGCACCCCCCGGACCGCCCCCCGGCCGCCCCGCGCCCGGGCCGGCCGCCGACGAGGGACTGGCCCGCCGGCTCCGCGCCCTGGCCTGCACCGCCCCGCTCCACGACCTCGACGTCCGCAAGGCCAACCTGGCGGGCGAGTACTCCGGTTACGCCATGGCCGAGGTCGCCCTCGCCGCGATCGACCTCGTCACCCTCGCCATGGACTTCGACACCGGCGCCGACCACGACGACGTGGTCGCCCGCCTCGTGCCCCGCGTCGCCGCCCAGGCGCCGGACCGGCCGGCCACCGAACACCTCCGCGTGGCGCGCTGGGTGCTGGAGAACCTCATCAACGTCGGGAGCGTCGACCGCGGTTTCCGCGCCGTCTACGGCACTTTCGGCGCCGACGGCGCGTACGTCCGGCGCGACTACGACTTCAAGCTCGTCGAGGAACTCCCGGACCCGGCGGGCGGCGTGTGCCTGCGCACCACCGACGAGGCGGTCAACGTCCTGGTCGGCGCCCTCGACACCGACGTCACCAGCGCGCAGATCGCGGCCGAGGTCAAGCTGGAGGTGCTCATCAGCCGCGGTCGGCTGGCCGACGCCCAGCTCGCCGCCGAGCAGGCCCGCTACCGCACCGTCCAGTACGCCGAGACCCTGCGCCGCACGCTGGAGGCGACCCGCCGCAACGTCCGCTCCGTGGACTGGCTGCGGACCGTGCCGGACATGATCGCGGAGGCGCTGGACCACATCGCCGATCGCTACCGCCACGAGAACGCCATCCTCACCAACATCCGCCGGGCGCGCGACGAGGCCGACCCCGCGGGTCCCCGGGCCGGCGAGCACAAGCTCCGCGCCGCGGAACTGGTCGACATCGTCAAGGACTGCATCCGCCGCCACACCCAGCTGCAGTCACGGCTGCTGGAGGCGGGCCCCCTCTTCCGGGCGGAGCAGGACCGCCAGGAGTTCGCCCCGCCCTCCGGCCGAGTCGGCCTCGACCTCCACGGCCAGCTGCTGATGCCGCTGCTCCCCGAGCCCCTGGAGCGGGCCGTCGGAGTGACGGACGCGTGGTTCGCCCACGGCGTCGGTTTCCGCTCGCCGGGCGCCGTACGGCTGGGGGACCTCACCGAACTGCTGCTCACCCCGCCCGCGCCGCGCGAGCACCTCGGCGCCGAGCTCCCCGAGCCCGACCTGGTCGCCACCCCCGACGACAGCCGCTTCAGCGAGGAGCAGCTGTCCGCGGCCAAGTCCCTGCTCGACCTGCCGCCGGACGCGCCGCGACGGCTCTCCGGCCTGCTGGCCCAGGCGCGCCGCGAGGACCCCGAGCTGCCCTACCTGGTGGCGCTGCTGGCGGTGCACGCCGCCAGCCCGCCCGTCGGCACCGCCCACCGCCAGGGCGACGACCGCCTGCTGTTCGCCGTCGACGACGGAACCGAACTCCGGGACCCGGAGTTCGGCGGCGCGGATCTGGTCGTCGGCACGGCCCTGCTGGAGTACGCGGCCGAACCCGGCACCTGACCCCCGGACGGGCAGCCGCCCCGGCCCGCACGCCCGGCCGCGCCACCGGCCCCGCACGCACGCACCACAGCCACCCCCCCCATCGAGGAGCGACCCGCCCGTGACCGACCCAGGAGCCGAGACCGCGCCCGCCCCCGGACCGGGAGGCGCCGTCACACCGGCCGACGCCGCGGACGCCGCCCGGCTCGTCGCCTTCGGTCTCCAGCCGCGCCTCCAGCCCGTCCGCGACGCCGAGTACGCCGCCGCCGTCCGCCGCTACGCCGAGGACCCGCCCTTCGCGCGGCTGACCGACGCCGTCGCCACCGGCCTCGGCCTGATCGTGCTGGAGGTCTCCACCCGCGCCGGGATGGCGGTCACCGCCGACGAGGACTCCGTCTTCGCCGTGCGCATGGGCGAGTACGCCCGCCGCGCCGCCGGCGACACCACCGACCGCTTCCTCCACGGCCTCGCCCACCTCGCCGTCGCCGCTCTCGCCTTCCCCCGCCCCGAGGACCTCGCCGACGACGGCTACCTCGGCAGGATCACCGTCAACGGTGTCGACGCCTTCGTGCGGCAGGCCTGCCGCCGCCTGGAGGAGCGCGCCGAGGAACGCGGCGAGAACACCGACCCGCGGACCGAGGCGCCGGGGCTGGAGGCCGCCTGGCGCGTCTACGCGCGCCGCAGCGCCACCGGCGCCACCAAGGACGCCCGCCGGCTGGCCGGTTCCACCACCGGCATCATCGCCAAGGCGGTCTCCTTCCTCGCCGACTCCGGCTTCCTGCAGCGCACCGGCGACGACGAGGGCGGCTCCTACCGCACCACGCCGCGCTACCAGCTCCAGGTACGCGACATGGCCGGCCGCGCGGCCATGACCGAACTGCTGGAACTCGGCCTGGTCCCCGTCTCCGACGGCAGCGCCTCCCTGGCAGCCGCCCCCGGGGAGGACCACCTCCCCGAGGGCGCCGGCCTGCCCTTCCACAGCTGACAAGCCCGCCCGCCCCGCCGCCCCTCCACCTCCTGTGAGTGCCCGCCATGTACGAGCTGTCCCGGGTCCGTCTCTACTCCATCGGACCCGCCGGCGCCCGCTACGCCGACACCGTCCTCGACCTGCGAGGCGTCGGTGAGGAGGTGCCGGAGCCGGCACCGGTGCAGGCCGACTTCTTCGAGGACGCCCCCGACGGTCCGCCCCGCCGCCCGGCCCCCGCGGGGGTGCTGTTCCTGGAGAACGGCGGCGGCAAGTCCGTCCTGCTGAAGCTGATCTTCTCCGTGATGCTCCCCGGCCACCGCAACACCCTCGGCGGCGCCAGCTCCGGAGTCCTGCGGAAGTTCCTGCTCGCCGAGGACTGCGGACACGTCGCCCTGGAGTGGCAGCACACCCTCACCGGCGAGTCCGTCGTCGTCGGCAAGGTCAGCGAGTGGCGCGGGAGGCAGGTCTCGGGCGACCCGAGGAAGTTCGCCGAGGCCTGGTACTCCTTCCGCCCCGGCCCCGGCATGACGCTGGACTCCCTGCCGGTGGCCGAGAGCACCGCGCTGCGTGCCGCCCCCGCCCAGGAGGGCGCCTCCGGTGCCTCCGGCCGCCGCCGCACCATGAAGGGGTTCCGCGACGTCCTCACCGAGACCGGCAAGGCGTACCCCAACCTCGACGTCGTCTGGGAGGAGGTCCACGAACGCTGGAAGGAGCACCTGGAGGCGCTCGGCCTGGACCCCGAGCTGTTCCGCTACCAGCGTGAGATGAACGCCGACGAGGGCGAGGCCGCCGGCCTCTTCGCCGTCAAGAACGACGCCGACTTCACCGACCTGCTGCTGCGCGCCGTCACCGACACCCGCGACACCGACGGCCTCGCCGACCTCGTCCACGGCTTCTCCCACAAGCTCGGCCGCCGCGCCGAACTCACCGCCGAACGCGACTTCACCGCCGGGTCCCTGGACCTGCTCCAGCGCATCGCGGACGCCGCCGACCTGCGAGGCCGCGCCCGTGCCGTCCATACCGGCGCCGAGACCCGGACCCGTGCCCTCGCCGGGCGGATGTCCGCCCGCGGCACCGTCGAACGCGACCGCTCCCAGGCGCTCGCCACCCGCGTGGAGAACGCGGCGGACACCGTGTCCGCCGCCTCCCGCGCCCGCGAGGGCGCCGCCCGCACCACCGCGGAACTCGCCTACCGGCACGCCTCACTGGCCCTCGCCGCGGCGGAGAGGTCGGCCGCCGGGCTGCGGCGCGAACTCACCGAGGCGCGCGCCGTGCACGCCGCCTGGCAGGCCGCCGAGACCGTGCTCCAGCACGGTGCCGCCACCGAC
>NZ_JAAVJB010000250.1 GCF_012034385.1 Streptomyces spiramenti | reverse complement strand
ACCCCGAAGGCTGCGGCAGCCGCCGCTCCCGCGGCCTCCCGCCCCGCCCCGGCCGCCTCCCCCGCCGTGCGGACCGCTCCGCCGGCCGTCGGCGCCGCTCCCGGCCGTGACGGCTGCGACTTCAGCCTCTACTTCTTCGGCGACTATCCCGACGAGGACGCGGGCGACAAGTACCAGCTCATCCAGGAGGCGGCCCGCTTCGCCGACCGCAACGGCTTCCACAGCCTGTGGCTGCCCGAACGGCACTTCCACTCCTTCGGCGCGCTCTTCCCCAACCCCTCGGTCCTCGCTGCCGCCTTGGCCGCGCAGACCAGCACCATCCGGCTGCACGCCGGTTCGGTCGTGCTGCCGCTCCACAACCCGCTGCGCGTCGCGGAGGAGTGGGCGGTGGTCGACAATCTCTCCGGCGGCCGGGTCGGGATCGGCGTGGCCAGCGGCTGGCACGCGGACGACTTCGCGCTGGCCCCGGAGAACTACGGCAACCACCGCGAGCTGATGTACGAGCGCGTCGACACGGTGCGCCGCCTGTGGGCCGGCGAGGCCGTCCCGATGCTCTCCGGCAGCGGCGAGCAGACCGAACTTCGCACCCACCCGCGGCCGTTGCAGGCGCAGCCGCCGATGTTCGTGGCGGTCGTCGGCAACCCGGACAGCTACCGGCGGGCCGCGGCCGAGGACATGGGCGTCGTCACCAACCTGATGGCCCAGTCCGTCGAGGACCTGGCCGGCAACATCGCGCTCTACCGCCGCACACGGGCCGAGCACGGGCTTGACCCGGACGGCGGCCGGGTGGTCGTGCTGCTGCACACCTACCTCGACGCCGACCCCGAGGCCGCCCGCAGGGAGGCGTTCGAGCCCTTCATCTCCTACCTGCGCTCGTCCCTGTCGCTGTTCAACCAGGTCACCAACAGCCTCGGCGTGGACATCGACCTGGACCACGCCGACCCCGACGACGTGCGGTTCCTGCTGGAGCAGGCGTACGGGCGCTACTGCGAGGACCGGGCGCTGATCGGCGACGTCGCCGGCAGCAGCGCCGTGGTGGAGCGGCTGCGGGCCGTCGGCGCCGACGAGATCGCCTGCTTCGTCGACTTCGGCGTCCCCACCGGGCACGTACTCGCCGGGCTCACCGAACTCGACGCCCTGCGGCGGCGGCACGCGCGCGGCGCGACGCCGACGCGGCAGGCGGACACCACGCCCGGCGCGTCGGACGCCGTCCCGGCGCTGCCCGAGCAGAGCTCGGTCGCCCTCTCCCCGGCACAGCGGCGGATCTGGTTCCTGGAGCAGCTCGAACCGGGCCGGACCAGCTACCACGAGCCGAAGACGCTCCGCTTCGACGGCCCGCTGGACACCGACGCCCTGCTCGGCGCGTTGCAGCAGGTGGTGGACCGCCACCCGGCGCTGCGCTCGGTGGTGACCGAGGTCGAGGGTGAGCCGCGGCTCACCGTCCGCGACCGCATGCCGCTGCCGTGTCCCCTCACCGACGCCGGAGACCTGCCGGGCGTCGCGGACGGGGGCCGGGACGAGGAGTCCCTGATCGCGCAGGTACTGGCCGAGGAGCTCCGCGAGCCGATCGACCTGGCCACCGGACCGCTGCTGAAGGCGCGCCTGGTGCGGTTCGCGCCGGAGCGCCACGTGCTGCTGCTGGTCGCGCACCACGTCGTCTTCGACTCCTCCTCCACGCAGATCCTCACCCGCGACCTCGCCGCCTGGTACCGCTCCTGGCCGCAGGCACCCGCCGAGCTGCCGGAGCTGCCCGCGCACACCCCCGTCGACGAGCCCGGTGAGCGGGAGCACGACGAGGCGCTGCGTTACTGGCTGGACCGACTGGCCGACGCGCCGGAGACCGCGCTGCCGACCGACCGGCCGCGGCCCGCACGCTCCTCCGGCACCGGCGGGCACCTGGTGCGGGAGTGGCCGGCGGCGACCGCCGAGGACGTACGCACCGCGGGCGCGGGCGCCTCGGCCACCGTCTTCTCGGTGTTGCTCGGGGCAGTCTGCGTGGCGCTGCGGCGCCTCGGCGGCGCCGACGACATGGTGGTCGGCACCGCACTGATGCACCGGCCGGACGGCGCCGAGGACGCGGTCGGCATGTACGTCGAGACGCTTCCGCTGAGGGTGGACCTCGCGGACGACCCGACGTTCGGGAGCCTCGCCCGCGAGCTCACCACCGCCGGTCTGGACGCCTACCAGTACCGGGCCGCGCCGTTCGACGAGCTGGTCGCCGCGCTCAACCCCGACCGCACGGCGGGGGGCAACCCGCTGTTCCAGGTGGCGGTGGAGTTCGAGAACGCCACCGGGGACGCCCCGTTCGCGCCGCCGGAGCTGTCGGTGACGACGATCGACCTCGCCGCCGACCGGGCCGCCCCCGTCGACCTCGCGCTGTACCTGACCCACGGCACGTCCGGAGTCCGCTGCCTCGCCGAGTACGACCGCGACCTCTTCGACGCGGCCACCGTCGAGCGGCTGCTCGACTACGTGGACCTCGTCCTGGCACAGCTGCCGGCGGCGCCCGACGCGCGGCTCTCCGACCTGCCGGCGCTGACGGCGGCGGACCGCGAGGTGATCGAGGGTGCCACCCGGACCCCCGCGGCACCCGCCGTGGGCCGCGAACCCGGCAGCCTGCACGGCGTGGTCCTGGCCCAGGCGCGTCGCACCCCCGACGCCGTGGCACTGGTGCACGGCGAACGCAGCACCACCTACGGCGAGTTGGACGACCGCTCGTCCGGCGCATCCGCGGCGCTCCGCGCCCGGGGCGTCAACCGCGGCGACCTGGTCGCGGTCTGCCTGCCGCGTGGCGCGGAGTTCGTACTGACGCTGTTGGCGGTGCTGCGCGCCGGTGCCGTCTACCTGCCCATCGACCCCGAACTGCCCGCCGCCCGGCGGCGCTCGATGATCGAGGACAGCGGCGCGGTGCTGCTCGTGGCGACGCCGGCGACGGCCGAGGGCGCGGCACCCGACGCCACCCCGGTGGCGGACGTGGCCTCGCTGAGCGGCGCGGACGGCGGGAGCCGGCACGAGGGCGCCGGTCCGGAGCCGGTCGTCGGCCCCGAGGACCTCGCCTACTGCATCTACACCTCCGGTTCGACCGGGCGCCCCAAGGGCGTCGAGGTGCCGCACCGCGGGCCCGTCAACCTGATCCGGTGGGACCTGGCCGCACACGGCCCGCAGGACACGCTCCAGTGGTCCTCGGCGTCGTTCGACGCCGCCGTGATGGAGATCTTCACGACGCTGGGAGGCGGCGCACGGCTGGTGCTGCTCGACGAGTCGGTCCGGCACGACCCGGCCGCGCTCGTCACCGTCATGCGCCGGGACCGGGTGGCGCGGCTGTTCATGCCGTTCACCCCGCTGCGGTACCTGATGGAGTCCCGTCCGGAGCTGCCGGCGCTGCGCTCGCTGATCTCGGCGGGCGAGCCCACCGGTGACACCCCGGCGCTGAGCGCGTTCCTCACCGCACACCCCGACTGCACGCTGTTCAACATGTACGGCCCGACCGAGGGTTCCGTCTGCGCCACCTCGCACCGCGTCACCCCCGGTGACGCCGCACCGCCCATCGGCCGGCCGATCGCCGGTACCGAGGCCCGGTTGCTCGGCGCGGACGGCACGCCCGTGCCGGTCGGCGCCCGCGGCGAGATCCATCTGGCCGGGGCGGGCGTCGCCGCCGGGTACCGGGGACGCCCGGCGGAGACCGCCGCGGCGTTCCTCCCCGACCCGGAGAACCCCGGCGCCCTCCTGTACCGCACCGGCGACCTGGCACGGCTGCGGGCCGACGGCGAGCTGGAGTACGTGGGCCGCGTCGACCACCAGGTGAAGATCCGCGGCCACCGGGTCGAGCCCGCCGAGGCGCGGCGCGCCCTGGCGGCGCTCCCGGGGGTGCGGGACGCGGCGGTCGCCGTCCGCGACGACTCCAACGGGGAGCCGCAGCTGGTCGGTTGGGTCGTCCCCGAGGACGACGCCGACACCGGTCTCCTCGACCGGCTGCCGGGGCTCCTCGCGGCCGAACTCCCCACCTACCTGGTGCCGAGCCGCTGGGCGCGCGTCGCCGCGCTGCCGCTCAACTCCAGCGGCAAGCTGGACGAGGCGCGGCTCCCCGACCCGGTGACGACGGGCACGGTGACCGCGACACCCGAAGGTCCGCTGGAGGAGGCGCTGTACCCGCTGTGGCGTGAGGAGTTGGGGTGCGGTGACTTCGACGTGACCCGTGGCTTCTTCGACCTCGGCGGGCATTCGCTGAGCGCGGTGCGGCTGCTGCACCGGGTCCGCGCCACGCTGGGCCGGGAGGTCTCGCTGGCGGAGCTGTTCCGCGCGCCGAGCGTCCGCGCCCTGGCCGCGGTGCTGACCGCCGAGGACGCCACCGGGCCGACGGCCGACACCGCCGCAGCCGCAGCCGCGCCGGCGTGCCCCGGTGGGGGGAAGGCCCGCCAGGAGGTGCCGCGCGTGACGGGCGCGACGGCGGTGGAGACCGCTCCGCTGACCTCCGCGCAGCGCCGCATGGTGCGACGCCACCGGGCGCACGGCAGGCCCGAGGCACTCACGATGGGGCTCCGGGTGGACGTCACCGGCCCGCTCGACGTGGACGCGCTGCGTGCCGCGTTCGCACAGGTCGTGGCGCGGCACCCCGCGCTGCGCACCCGGATCGTCCCCGGCAGATCCGAGGGCCGTCCCGGGGCGGAGGAGGTCCAGGAGGTGTCGGCCACCGCGGCGACGGAGGTCGAGGTCACCGAACTGCCGGACGACAGCGCGGCGGTGGCCCGCTGGTGCGACGAGGCGGTCACCACCCCGTTCGCCCTCGACGAGGCACCGCTGCTGCGGGTGCGACTCGGCCGGCTGGGCGAGCGGCGGTGGATCCTGGCGCTCGCGGCGCACCATGCGGTGGGCGACGGCTGGTCGTTGCACCTGGTGTGGAACGACGTGGCGGCGCTGTACCGGGCCGCCGCCGCCGACGAGCCGGTAGATCTCCCCGAACCCGGGCTCCCCTACCCGGATTTCGCTCGCCGCGAGGAGCGCGAGTCCGGCGGGGACCGCTGGCGCGACGCGGCGGCGCACTGGCGTGAGGCGCTGGCAGGGGCGCCGTTGGAGACGGAGCTGCCCACCGAACGGGAGCGGCCCGCGCGGCTCTCGGGCGCGGGCGCACTGCACCGGTTCCGGGTGGACGCGGAGACGGCTCGCGGGCTGCGGTCGGTCGGTGAGACGGCCGGCGGCACGCTGCACACCGCGCTGGTGGCCGGTGTCGGTCAGTGGCTGGCCCGGCTGGCGGACGAGGAGTCCGTCGTGGTGGCCCTCTCCAGCGCCCGCCGGACCCGCCCGGGTGACGAGACGGTCGTGGGGTACGTCGGGGAGGCCGTCCCGGTCCGCCTCGGCGGAGCCGCGACCGCGTCCTTCCCCGAGCTCGTGCGGCACACCGGCGAGCGGCTCTTCGAGGCGCTGGACCACGAGGTGCTGCCGCTGGCGGAGATCTGGCAGGCGGCCTCGCCGACGGCCGAGCCGCTGCTGGCGCCGCGGGTGATGGTGACGGTCATGACCGGACCCGCGCCCGAGGCGTCCCTGGCGGGGCTCACGACGCGCACCACCCCGCTCACCGCCCCCGGTGCGGCGCGGACCGAGCTGTACGTGGTCCTGTCGCCGGAGACGGACGGCTTCGCGGGCGTCCTGGAGTACTCCACCGACCTGTTCTCCGCGGAGACGGTCGGCGCGTGGGCCAAGGAGCTCACCGCGCTGCTGGAGGTGTCGGCCGGGGTCACCGACCACTGACACCGGCTGCTGACGGCCGAGCGGCCCGGACGTCGGCGGTCACGGCCGGGAACAAGGAACGGCCGGTCCCGTGCCGAACGACGCGACGGCGGGCGGCCGTCGTCGAGCGGCGGGTCAGCCCGCCGCCGCCACCGAGCGGGTCAGCTCCTCCAGCTGCTCCAGTCCGGTCTGCACCGCGACGAGTTCGTGGGTCAGCGGACCGAGGTCCATCGCGACGGCCGCCGCCTCCCCGGCGATCTGCGCGGACAGCAGCACCCCCGCGTGCTCCGCCACCGCCTCCAGGCGCAGCGTCACGGACTCCAGCGCTGCCATCAGGGTGCGGCGCAGCTCCTCCAGCCGCACGACGGACGCCGTCCGGTCCGCCAGGGCCGCGGCGGAGGCCTCCTTGGCGTCGCGCAGCGCCCCTTCCGGAGCGGCGGCGGCCTCGCGTTCCAACCGGCTTTGCTCGGCCCGCAGTTCGCGAACGTCGGTGTCCCCGACGGTGCGGTCGATGACGGTGACGGCGGTCGCCCGCTCGTTCAACTGCTCGGCGGCGACCCGGGTGTGGACCGCGGCCTCCTGGAGGACCGACACCAGGGAGTGTCCGCCGACCGGTTCGCCGTCCGGCCCGAGCGCACCCGCGCCCGAGTGCTCCGCGACGCGGTCGGCCGCGACCCGGGCGCGACGCAGCCACACCTCGGTCTCCGGAGGGGCGACCAACTCGACCCGGTGGGCCCTCTCGACGAACCGGCCGCTGCTGGTCGGCAGCGGTGTGCGCCGCCCGTGGCGGGCGCCGGCCAGGTGCGCGAGGAGCGCCGCCAGCGCGGCGGCTCCGGCCGTCGCGGCGAGCACCGCGTCGCCCTCCCAGGGCGCCCATGCGGCGACGGCGTACGCGGCGCCCCCGCCCAGCACGGCGGAGACCACCGCTCCGCCGGACGCACCGCCACCGCTCTTCTCGCTCATCCCGCTCCCCCTCGGTCCGTGTGCCGCTGCCCGGATGCCTCCGCTGTGTGCCGCGGTCTCCGGCCGCCGGGCCGCGCGGCGCCCGTGGCGTGCGCAAGTATCCCACCGGCGTCCGGACAGCGACCCGCCCGGTGGCGGGGCGCCGCGCGGACAGCGCCGCGCCCCGCCGGGGACGGCAC
>NZ_JAAVJB010000024.1 GCF_012034385.1 Streptomyces spiramenti | reverse complement strand
GACCGGACGCCTCCGCGACCTGACGCGCCAGCGCCGCCGCGCCGCGGTCGCCGACCGGCGGCGGCGTGCCGCCCGGCTCCGGCAGCAGCGCGTTGACCGCGACGGCCACCTCGCCCTCGGTCCGCTCCGCCTGCTCCAGCAGCCGGCGCAGCTCTGCGGCGTAGTCCTCGCCCAGCGTGAGGTGTTCCGGCTCGGGGTCGTGGATCCCCACGCGCTGCCACAGGGCCGCGACATCGCCCCGCAGGCCGCGCATCCGCTGGTCGATCGCCTGCATCTCCTGCACGTACCGCGTCAGCAACCGCACCAGACCACGGCCGTGCTCGCCCAGGTCCTCACCGCCCCGCCTCACACTGCGCGTCGTGGCCAGCAACTCCTCGGTGTGATCGGTGGCATAGCTACCGCCGAACCCTTGGAAGGTGTGGTGCGTGTCGGAGCTGTCGGCCTCCACCTCCGCGGCCGACCGGCTCAACGTCCCGATCAACCGCTCCAACTCCGCCAGATCCCCCGAGTACGACGGTATGTCCCCCACACCGATCAACGACCCGCTCACACCAGTAACCCCCTTCTCCCTGCTGTCTGCGGACCGCGCCCGTCCCGGACACGGCCTCCCCACCCCTGCCGACGGGGCTCTGCCCCGCGGTGATCTCATCTGTAGCAGCGCCGACAACGCGGGTGCAACGGGTGACCGACGGATGTCACAGTGTTGTGCCACGCAGCTGCGCCACGGCGGCGAGTGAGCGCCGGGATCGTGCGGTGCTGCGTGATGCCAAGGGCCGTCGTACGGCGTTACCGGGTACGTGGCTGCGTCGGTGTGCCGCGGGCGAGGAGAGGCCAGCATGTCCGCATGACCGACCCCTCCCCCACCACCGCGGCGACCGATCTCGCGTGGCCGTTGTCGTTCACGCAGTCGCTCTCGGCCACGCGGCGCGGCGCACGACTCGCCAGGCTGCTCTGCGTCATGGAGCTACGCACCTGGGATGTGCCGCACTGCCTCCGCGAGCGCGCCGAGCTGGTGATTGCGGAACTCGCCGCCAACGCCGTGCTCCACGGCAGCGAGCCGAGCGATCCACGCTGCGACGGATTCCGAGTTGGTGTCCGGTACGCCCCGGCGGCCGAACTGCTGCGCATCGAGGTCACCGACACCGGAGCGGGCGCAATCCGGCCTCCCGAGCGCTGCAGCCGCCCAGCGCCGCCTGCGGGCCCGGACGGCGTCAATGAGGTCGAGCTCCGCCATGAGCCGCTTCTCGAGACCGGCCGCGGCCTGGCGCTGGTGACCGCCCTCGCCGACCGCTGGGACACCGTCCCCCACCAGCCCCAGGGCAAGACCGTGCGCGCCGTACTGACCATGCTCTGGGCGGCCGACTGACACGCCCCTGCGCAGGCACGGAACCTCAGGGCCTGGGCGCGGCCGGGCATCTGCAGGAGCACCCTGCCGGCCCCGCGGCTCACTGCGACAGCACTGCCACGGGGAAGTGGCAACTCCCCGTGTGGCTCGCATGGGCCCGCTTGTGTGAGATGAGGATGTGCAGTCGCACGCGACCGCCCAGAACCGACATCAGGTCAGCGCCGTCCAGGGTGATGAACGGCGTGGCGTAGCTTTTCGCAGCCAGGGCATCGCTCGTGAAACCACTGCTCTCGACGGAACGCCTGTCCAGCTGGCGGAGAGAGCTTTGCTGACCTCCGCCGCCAACGCACCGGCCCAGGTCAGGTGTGGCTGACAGCCGCAAACCGAAACGGCGGGGACACGACCGGTGGACAGACATTGGCCGCTTCGCACCGCGGCGCCCCACCCCGCCGACCAGGCCACTGCCTCAAACTCATGTCAGCGGACAATGGTCTGGATCTCCTGGACGGTGACTTCCTGGGTGGTGCCGAACTCCCCGTCGGGCAGGGTCGTGCCGCTACCGTCCGAGCCCTCCCAACTGACCTCCCACACGACGGTCGCGCTGAACGGGTACGGGCCGCGGTCGTGGGTCGCGCGGTGGTAGGTGACGCCGCAGGCCGGCGCAGTTTCCGAGTCGCCAGTCGTGTAGGGCCGACCCACACCGCCGTCCGCTCCGACCGCGCAGCCGTCGTGTACCGTCGCGTCACCCGTCCCCGGATCCAGCTCCACCCGAGACGGGGTGGCGGTGACCGTTGCCGACAACTGCGAGTAGCCACTGATCGACGCGGTCACCGACACCGGCGCCAGATCGGACGCGTCCATCCACACCCAGGTCGCCAGGTTCACCTTCTGCGCATCCGCCGCCGGACTCAACTCCGCCCGCACCTGAGGAATCTCGACCTCGGCATAGGCGAGCTCCGCGAGCATCTCGGGTGTGGGTGAGCCCGGGTACGGCGGCGGGGTGTCATCATGGTCCACCCAGAAGATCCGGGACTCACAACTCGCGATCGAGCCATCAGGATGGTTCGGGTTCGAGTGCACCGTCCACCAGGCACCCTCGCCCTCCCGCCCGATGTTGTGGTCCTCGTACTCACTCTTCTCGCCGTAGGTCTCATCGTGTGTGTCGACGATCTCCTGAGCGTTGTCGGGGTCGGTCTTGTACGCCTGGTCCTTGGCGTAGCCGTCCCACCACACCTTGAACTCCGACGCCGACCACCGAGGCGCGTAATAGCACGGCGGCGGCGACCAATTCGCCTGCCGCCCGGACAACGACCCACCGGCACCCGAATGCGGCGGATCGAAGACGATACCGCCGACGCCGCTATCAGAACCGGCCTCCGCCCTCAGCGTCGCACCATCTCTGCCACCGCGAAACTCGGTGTCTCGACTATCTCGCCCCTTGCCGCTGGCAGCTGCGGGCGACACAGAAACCACCAGCACAAAAGACGTAACCAGCAACGCAGTCACTGCTCGCATCGTCCCTCCCCATCCCTGGCCTCCAGGGTCACGGTCTGCCAGACTCCCGCGTCGTTCACCTGCTGCCGGGAGGTGAAGTGAGTCGTGCCGCCGTCCGGCTCCTGCTCGCCGGTCTCCAGATCGATCAGATAGGACTCCGAGGTGTCCCGGCAGTAGCTGCTGACCGCAGCAGTCTCCGACTGCATCTCCAGGGAACGGTTGTAGTAGCGCGTCGTCCCCCCGAAGGAGAGCTTGTCGTCATGCATGCTGGCAATGACTTCGACGCTCTCCAGCAGAGCCATATCGGCCTGATAGAAGGGCAGGGAAGGCACCTTTGTGTCGCCGCTGGTGATGGCCTCGTCCACGGCGTTGATTCCGTGCTCCTGGTCGGCGAGGACGGCGAGCTCGACCGGGTCGTCGGTGTCGACCTTCTCGAAGACGTTGTTCACGTCGTCCGGCAGGGTGATCTCCGGGCGGTCGATGCCGTCGTCGGGCAGTTCGTCCTCGCCTGACCCGTCCTCCCCCTCTTCGCTCTCTTCGTCCGTGGGCTCCGGCGACGCCGAGGAGGTCGTGTCGACACCGGGCAGTGCGTCGTCAGTGGAGTCGTCGCTCCCGCCGCAGGCGGTGGCGAGCAGGCCGGTCGCCAGCACGGCAGCGATCACAGAGGCAGAGATTCGGCGCCGCATGTCAAAACCCCTCGGAAGCATTCGAACAGAGAAATGCGGGTCACGATACGTCATGTCCCGGACACCCCGAGGTGCAGGCGGCCGGCAGGGCACGCTCCGGTGGAGACGCGGCCCGACGGCGCCGCGGTTCCGGCGATCCGCAGAGCGGCAGAGGGGCACCGGCTCTGCGCAAAGCCTGGCTCAGGGTTCTAAACGCCCCCGGCGTGCGCTCCCCCGCGCGAGTGAAGGCGGCGCATCGGTGGTGGTAGGAGCTGCTCTGATGTGCTGGTCGAGCGCTGGTCTCGGCCGTCTCACCACTCAGAAGGGCCCTTCACGGTGCCGCACGGACAGAACAACTACTCCCGCGTCATCCGCGCTCCCGCTGCCGCGACCCTCGGCACCAAGGAGCACCTCCCCGGCGACCAGCTGCTGGCTTCGCTGAAACCGGACGAGGTCTTCATGATGGGCGACAACGCCGACCTTCCGCGGATGCCAGAGCAGCCCACCCTGGCGGACTACTTCCGTCTTCGCCTGGCGCTGGACCCGTTCACGGTGCGGCACATGTTCCAGAGCGCACGGCGGGCACGTGAGCAGGGTATGGGTGAGAAGGTCGTGCTGGCCTGCCTCCTGCACGACATCTCCGTCGCGGGCCTGCTGCGGAGTCAGCACGGGCACTGGGGAGCGCAGCTCGTGGAGCCCTACGTGGACGAGGAGGTCGCCTGGGCGATCCGGCAGCACGAGGTGCTCCGGTTCTTCCCCGACGACACGGTGGGGTACGGCTACCCGCAGGCGTACGAAGGGTTCTTCGGCGCGGAGTACCGGCCACCGGCCCACACGCGGGAGGCGTATCGCGAGGCGCGGCGTCACCGCTGGTACATGTCGGCCCGCATGGTCACGGTCAACGACGTGTACACCTTCGACCCGGACGTCGAGGTGGAGTTCGGTGAGTTCGAGGACGTGGTCGGACGTCACTTCCGGCAGCCGGCGCAGGGGCTGGGCTTCGACGGCTCGGCGGTCGCCCACATGTGGCGCACGATGATCTGGCCGAACAACTTCCTCTGAGCACGCCCGCGGCCGACGTGTTCAGCCGTGCGCGGCGTGTTCACGCGGGCGCGGGGTCGCTGTCCGCGAGGAACGAGTCGAGGAGGCCGGCCGTGGCCACGGGGTCGGTCGTGTGGTGGACCGTGCGGATGCCCAGCGCCTCCGCCGGTGGCAGGTTCCCCGCGCGATCGTCCACGAAGACGCACTGCGGCCCGGTCAGGCCAAGGGCGTCCAGCGTGCGTCGGTAGATCTCCGGAGCGGGCTTTCGCACCCCTTCGCGCTCAGAGAGGACGACGGTGTCGAAACAGTCCGTCCACAGGCCCTTGTCCTCGTACGGGTTGTAGGGCTCCAGCCCGAACGAGTTGCTGAGCATCGCGACCTTCACACCGGACGCGCGGGCGCGCCGCGCCGCTGCGACGATCGCTGGCTCCGGGTGGAGGTTGGCGAGTGCCCGGCGCATGAGATCGGTCGGGTCGATGCCGAGGATGCCGCCGATGACACGGTTCCACTCCTCCTGGGTGGCCTCTCCCACCTCAAGTGCGGCGTAGACCGCGATCCCGTCCGGGTGCGAGCCCAACGCGGCGAAGTACGTACCCGGTTCCAGCCCCTCGGCCCGCTCGAACGCCTCACCGTTCGAGCGCATCCGGGTGGTGAGGACACCTCCGAAGTCGAGAAGGAGTCCACGGTACGAATCCGGCACGACTGCCTCCCTGCTCGCTGCACGCGCAGCGCCGATCGAACGGTGGCCGCGGTGGGGGGCGCGAGAGCGGCCGGCGTGGCGGAGCCGCGGCACCCCGGGCCACGTGTGGGCCCGACCGGCACGCTCCGAGCATGTCCGGTGCGGGGCGCCCTGAACCCGGCGCCGTGGGCGGGGAGTCGCCGCCGCGCGGCCCCCGAACCTGGGGCGTCTCGCCACGAGGGCTTCCGAGGGGACCCCGGAGCCGGTCGGACGGCCGCGGAGGGGTGATCGTCCGCCCGGCGGGCGGAGTGTCACCCTGCCTCCGATGCCGTCGGCTTCGGCTTGGGCGTCGGCGTCCGCCCCGCCGTGGGGGGCGCCTCGCCCCAGCCCGTGAAGACTCCCGCGAGGACGTCGTCGGCCCGGCGGCGCCAGGTGTAGCGGTCGAGGACCTCGCTCCGTGCCTGCCGCCCGAGCTGCCGTCGCAGCGTCCCGTCCGTCACGAGCTCATTGACGGCGTCCGCCCACGCCCGGGTGTCGTCGGGCGGGCGCAGCAGGCAGTTGACCCGGTCGTGGAGCACCTCGCGCAGCACAGGCAGGTCGGAGGCGATCATGGCCCTGCCGTGGGCCATGTACTCGAAGACCTTCATCGGCGAGGCCCAGCGGCCGGTCTCGGCGCTGCGGCCGGCGGTGTACACCCGCTGCTGGTAGGGGGCCAGCACCACGTCGAAGGCGGAGACGTAGGCGTGGACGGCGCCCGGTGGCCGGTGGCCGTGGAAGTGCACGTTGGGCAGTCGGCAAGGGGCTTCCCAGTGTGCCCGGTCCCCGGGGGTGCCGCCGACGAGGTGGAAGTCGAAGCCGGGCAGTACGGCGGCCAGTTCCAGGATGAGGTCGATCCCGCGCCCCTCGTAGAGGTGCCCGACATAGCCGACGCGCGGCACCCCGGTCCGACCCGGCAACTCCGGTGCGGGGGAAGCCCCGTGCGCGGCGGGCACGTCGGCGCAGTCGGGGGCTACGCGGAGCGGCAGCAGGCCCGTGCCGGCGTGGGCGGTCTGGAGATCACCGGCGAGGGCGTGGGTGATGACCACCACCCGACGGAGTGCCGGATGGGCGAACAGCCGGCTCTCCGTCGCCAGCGCGTCCCGGTCGTCCCACACGTGGTGGCTCTCGTACACGACGGGTGCGACATCGGCCGCCGCGAGGACGGCGTAGGGGTCGCGTCCGTAGGCGAGGTCGGGCGTCTCCGCCACCAGCAGCGCGCGCACCCGGGCCGCGCGGGCGCGGAGCGAGGCGGGATCGGCGTCGGGCAGCGGGATTCGGCGGATGCGGAAGCGGTGGCGGACCCCGTAGTAGGTGTACGGGTCGTCGGCCCGGTGGGTGCCGGGCAGCGTGTAGAGGGTGACGTCGTGTCCGGCGGCGGTGAACGCGTCGCACATGCGCATGACGTGAATGCCGTTGGCGTAGACGGACGGGATGCTCCCGGCGTGCAGGTAGGCGATGCGCATCAGGTTGTGGGCCCGTTCGGTCCGGAGGTCGGGTGGTGTGCGCGCGCCCGTTCGTACCCGGGGCGGCGGCGCAGCGCGGCGCGCAGGAGGTGCCGCCCGTACGCCGCGGTGGCGCGCGAGCGCAGGGAGGCCAACGGTGCCAGCGGGCCGCGCAGCAGGCGGGCGTCGTCGTAGGGCACCCAGCCGCTGCCCTCGGGGTTGTATCTGGGGGCGCCGACGCTGATGCGTTTGGTGAGGACGACCCGCGTCTCGTCGGTGGTGTTGGCCTCCGACGCGTGGACGTGGTCGCCCGAGAACAGCAGGATGTCGCCGGGGTCGAGGGCGAAGCTGACGGGCGTGCCGAGCTGCTGGCCGGGGGCCACGTCGTAGCCGGCCCGGCGGATCGGCGCACGGTAGAGGTCGGGGTAGACGAGGAGTCCGTTTCCGGGACGGACGCGGCCCAGTGCCATCCACAGGTTGACGGAGTTGAGGGTGGTGTTGAACCACGAGTCGACGTGGGGCGCGGTCGGCACGACGAAGCCCGCGAGCGGGCCGAGGTCGTCCCGTTCGGCGACGACCCGGTGCGGCAGCATCGTCCTGACGCCGAAGTGGCGGCTGACGTGGACCCGCGGTTCCCCGGTGCCGGCCGTGGCGGCGAACGCCAGGCACGCCTGTGCGGCGGACGGCCGGAGTGCCGTCTCCATGCGGGTGCGCAGGGCCATGGCTTCCTCGATGCCCACGACCGTGTGAAGGCCCTCGATCCCGGTGCGTTCCAGGGCGCGGGCGGCAGTGGGCGGCAGCGTCTCGGCGGCGGCGAGCCGGGTGGCGCGGCGCAGCGGTTCGAGTGCGTCCAGCAGCTGCAACCCGTTTCTGACGATGACGAGCAGGCCGTCGTCCACCACACGTCGGAAGGGCACGTCGAGCGACGCCCGGCCAGGGTGGATCTCCAGGGGGTCGTGGCGCCCGGTCGGGCGGGACTCGGCGTGCGGGGCGGGCTCGGACATCGGTGCCTCCTCATCGGGATGGGGGCGGTGCCGGTGCCACCGCGCCCGGACGACGGCGGCCCCACCGCCGCGGCGCCGGTTCTCCCGCGCCGGGCCGGGGCCGTGGAGGGTGGGGCGGCGGTGGACGGGGTGCTCAGGTGACGGGCAGTTCGTACACGGAGACGTGGTAGGCGCTGGCCGCCGTGAACGCCTCTCCCGACCAACCGCCGTACCGGTTCCGCAGTCGCAGCCCCGCCATCGCGGCCATGAGGTCGAGTTCCCCCGCGGACGCGTAGCGGAAGGACACCGGCACGTGGTGGACGCCGTTGCCGTCGAGGACGAGGTAGTGCGATGAGTAGCGCTGGGAGGCGCGGTCGATGGTGCGCATCCGTACCGTCATGCCGCCTTCGATCGGGACGACGTGGAGGGCGGCTTCCGGTGCGGCAAGCGCCTCGGGGACGTGCGCGTCGAGCACGAAGAGTCCGCCCGGCAGCAGTCTCGCCGCCGCGGCGGCGAAGCAGCGGGCCTGGGACTGCTGGGTGGGGAGTTCGAAGAACCCGCCGGAGACGACGTAGACCATGGCGAAGGAGCCGTCGACCGGGACGCTGCTGAAGTCGCCCGCGGTGACCGTGATGTCGTGGCCGCCCGGTTTGGCGCGCAGGCGTTCGGTCATCTCGGGCGCGCCCTCGACGCCGTGCACGTCGAGACCTCGCGCTGCCAGCGGGAGGGCCACCCGGCCGGTGCCGGAGCCGAGTTCGAGGACGGGACCGTCGCCGGCGGTCTTCGCGAGGGCGGCGAGCAGCTCGACGGTGCTGTCCGTGACGGGTGAGGGGAACCAATCGTCGTACCTGGCGGCGAAGGTGGCCGCGTAGTGGGGCGATTCCTGACCGGGCATCGGGGACGGTCCTCCTGGTGGGTGGCTGCGGGGTCGGTGGGGCCGGTCGGCCCGGTCGGTCGAGGGCGGCGGGTCACCCGAAGGGGTGCGGGCGGTGGGTGCGCAGCGCTCCGCCCGGCCCGCGGGGACCGGCAGGGAGCGGGAGCGCTCCCGGTGCCACGACGCGCATCACCTGGAGCCCGGTCTCCAGCGACTGTCGCGACGGCGTCGGGACGGCCACCACCTCCTGTCCGGTGTGGTCGGCGAGAACGGCGGCGGGAGCGGGCAGGGCGCGCTGCCGCCGGGTCCCCGACGAGGCGGCGGGTGCGTCCGCGAGCCACAGCCGCAGGCTGTCCTGGCGGTGGAACGTCCACAGCGCGTGGTGGAGCGCGGTACGGGGTGGTGTCGTCCCCGCCCAGGACTGCCAGGTGCGACGGGCGACGCGCGTGCCCATGCTCCACCGCACCATCAGGGCCTCGTACACCGCCTTCTCGGCGGCCCGCTCGGCTGTCGGCCCGTGGCCTTCGGGGCCGCAGGCGGCGCCGAACGTCTGGCCCTCGCCGTTGGCGTCGTGCAGGCAGGCCGCGACGCAGCCGACGCCCGCCGGCGCGGGGACCAGCAGAAGCGTCGCGGTCAGCCCCAGCGCGGCCAGCGACGCCCGCAGTGTCGGCCGCAGCCGCAGGTGCGGCGCGACGGTCGGTGCGCCGGCTTCCCCGTACCAGCTTCGGCGGATCAGGTCGCGTTCCAGGATCTCCCATACGGCGTGGTGAGTGGCCGCGATCGGGTCCGGGTGAGCCGCCAGCCCGGTGGAGCCCGTCCCGATGTCCGGTTCCGCAGGTGGCCGGTGCCGCAGGTAGACCGCTCCGGCGGGGACGAGCAGTTCACGCCCGGTCGACAGGGACCGGCCGGTGACCCACAGCCGGGGCGTTTCCCGAGCGTCGACGGCGGTGCCCGGCCGGCCCACCAGCGGGGCGGGGTCCAGCGCGGGCCGTCCGGCCAGCCGCAGTTCGTGGTAGCTGGCGGTCACGCGTAGCTCTGCCTCGGCGGCCCGTCCGGCGGTGATGTTCCCGATGCGTTCGACGAGTTCGCCGGTGGCCCGCGGCGAGACGTCGTCCGGGTCGTGCCCGGCCGCGCTGCCGGTGACCACGTCCGACCCGTCGGACCTGCCCGGCCCGCCCGCACCGGCGGTGCCGGTACCCGCGCCGGTGCCCGTGCCGGTGTCCGCGCGGGTGCTCGTCGTGGTGCCGGCGGTGAAGAGCGCGGAGCGGGCCGCGACCCGGGCGAAGACGACGTCCGGCGCCTGCGGGAAGGGGTGGAACAGCTCCGCCGCCCAGGGCCGGGTGGGTGAGCGGGGCGTGCTCATCCGGTGCCCTCGGCCGCGACCTGCGCCAGGAGTCCGCGCCCGGTGTCGGTGAGGGAGGACCGGTGGGCGTGGAGGGTGGCGGCGGCCCGCGCCGCGGCGTCCCGATGGTGCCGGTGACGCTCGCGCAGCGGCCCCGGGTCGATGCCGGGCCGGGAGCCGGAGTCGAGGAGCCGCCCGAGGAAGGTCGCGCTGCGGGAGAGGACCACCATCTGGTGGAAGAGACCCCCCAGCGGCCGGGGGTCGGCGCGCAGCGGCGTGGGGACGGGAGCGACCCGGTCGGCGGCCCGCTCCCAGAAGGGTGTCGACGCCAGAGCGGCGTTGCACCGCACGTGGGTGCCCTCGTGCACCAGGGCCTCCGCGAGACCGAGGCCCCCGTCGGCGCCGGGTGGCGCGTCGGCCCCCGGCGCGAGGCGGTCGCGGTGGAGGAACAGCGCGCCGTGGACGGTGAAGTCGGTGAAGCCCTCGATGGCCGTTCCCCGGAGCAGCACGACCTGGCGGACCGTGCGGGTCAGTTCGTCGAGCATCTCCGGCCACGCGGCGCGCAGCAGTCCGGCGGCGTCGGTCAGCACCCGGAGGTGCGCGTCCTGCCAGGGGGTGACGGCACAGTCCTGGGCTCCGCCGGGTGAGTCCGGGGGCACGCCTGCCAGGGCGCGGACGACGGCACGGTCGAGGTGTGACTGGGGTCCGGCCGCTTCCACCGACCAGCCGTGGTGATCGGTCGGCGTGGCGGAGCGGGCCAGTGCGACGGCACGGGCGAGCGCTGTCGCGAGTTCGGCGCGCCGCGGGGCGGTGAGGGTGTCGGCCCGCAGTGCGCGCTGGGCGGTGTGCGCGACGTCGATCACCGCCGGGTGGGAGACGTCGGACCCCGTGAGTTCGAGACCGGACGCCGTGAGGGCCTCGCGGGTCCGGGTGGCCGTGCCGCCGCCGGTGTCCGACGTCGCGTCCCGTGGCGCCGGCATCGCGTCCACCAGGCCGGCGCGGCGCAGCGCGGCGAGCGTGCGGCGGCCAAGCGCCGCTTGATCGAGTGCGGCACCCGCCGCGTCCGGACCGATGTGCATGCGACCGTTCCCCTTCCGCCGGCGTGATCCCGGCGCGCGCCAGAAGTGGCGCGCGGTGACCCGGTCGGCCACCGCGCGCGTCACACCGGGACGTTCACTCGCAGGCCGGGAGGTCGACCAGCAGCGGAAGCTCCGGCAGTTCGTCGGGCGTGACCTGCTCGATGTCTTCGCTCATCGCCAAACTCCTCTCCTGAACGCCGGATCCCGCCCTCACGGCGGTCACTCGACGTGCGGCAGGGCTCATCATCACGGCCGCGTGGGCGTCTTCCAACGAGACGGGCGAGCCGCCGTCCCGGAACTGGCCACCGGCGCGCGCCCGTTCCGCGACATTCTGCCGTCCCGGGGTTATGTGGTGGCCACCGACAGTGAGCAGCGTCGGGGGTCGGTACGCGGCGGGGTCAGCGGGCCCGCGGCGCTTTCGCGCCGATCCCCGGCGCCGTCACGGAACGCGCAATACGTCCGGATAGCCGTGTTCCGTCGAAGATCACCACTCGCCATACTTTGGCGCGGTCTTCGTTGTTCGCCCGGAGGGTCCTCCTCCGCCACTTCCCCTGGAGGGCCCGGTGCCCGACGCGACGAGCGACGCCCCCCGCGCCGCAGAGCAGGTCGACGGGTATCCCGGGCGGCCGAGTGTTCGCGCGGGTGAGACGCTGCGGCTGCACGTGTCGACCGGCGCGCCGGCGTTCCGCGCCGACTTCTTCCGCTGCGGTGTCCGCCCCCGCCACATGGGCAGCGTGTACGGAGCGGGACGCTACGTTCCTCCGGGCCGTCACGACGAGGACTGGTGCTGGCCCGGTCACGACGTGGCCGTTCCCGGGGACTGGCCGTCGGGTGTGTACGTCGCAGTGCTGAGCCCGGCGGCGACCGGCGCATCCCGCGCGGGATGTCCCGGAACGGCTCCGGCGGACGCGGCGCAGCTCGACGCCCGTCGCTCGCGACTGCTGTTCGTGGTGAGGGCGCGTGAGCCGGCGCGGCGGGCCCGGATCCTGTACAAGGTGCCGGTCCTCACCTACCACGCGTACAACCGCAGCGGCGGCGGCAGCCTCTACGGCTCCGCGCACTCCGCCGGAAGGCCACCGCGGGAGGCGGTGGTGACCCTGCGTCGGCCCGGGGGTGGCATCGGCGGGCCGGTGAAGGGGTTCCCCGACGCCCACGACCTCCGGACACCGCGTCAGACCTTCGCCCACTGGGACGCCCCGTTCATCGCGTGGCTGGAGTCGTCCGGTCGGACCGTGGACTACTGCACCGACCTGGATCTCCACGAGAGGGCGGACCTCACGGACGGATACCGGCTGCTGCTGTCCGCCGGCCACGACGAGTACTGGACCGCGCGCAGCAGACGGCATGTCACCGCCTTCCGCGACCAGGGCGGGAACATCGGCGTCTTCGGTGGGAACACCTGCTGGTGGCGGGTGGAGGTGGCGGACGACGGCTCGACGGTCCGGTGCGCGAAGTACCCGCCGGGTGCGCCCAGGGGTGTCGACGTGGACACCCTCAGAGGCGCGCCCGACCACTGGTGGGAGACGGAACCGGAGAACGCGGTGACCGGTGTCAGCTACCGCAACGGGGGTGGCCACTGGGAGGGGCTCCGCGCCCCCACCGGGTACACCGTGCAGCACTGCGACCACGAGCTGTTCGAGGGCACAGGGCTGCGCGACGGCGACCTGCTGGGCGCCGCGCACGCCCTCGTGGGCTACGAGTGCGACGGCGCCGCTCACCGCCGCGACCGGCGGGGGCGGGCCGTCGCGACGGGCGCGGACGGGACGCCCGACGACTTCACGATCCTGGGCCTCGCCGACCTGCCTGCCGCGTCCGGCTGGCACTTCGCCGCCCGGGAGGATCCGGACCCGGGCCGGGCGGCGACCTTCGGCCTCTACACCCGGGGCGGCACGGTCTTCAACGCCGCCACGGTGGACTGGGCACGGCTGCTGCGCCTGGACCCGGCGGTGGAGACGATCAGCCGCAACGTGGTCGACCTGCTGTCCTGACCCGCCGGGGCTGCTGGGCGGACCGGCGCGGGGACGCACCCGGCGCCGCGTGCGCCGTCCGAAATCCCCGAAACCCCCGGGCTGCCGCGGGCCCCTACATCCGACAGCCGCGGGCCCCTACATCCGACAATCGACGTGGGCGGACGGCTCCGCCCGGTTGGGAACGCGTATGCCGGACACAGAGCCATCCGCCCACGCCGCGGCGGCCTGCCGCGAAGGTACTGGCACCGGAGGCGTCGGATGACCGCCGGCGCACCCGGAACCGCCGGTTCGTCCGCTGCCCGTGGCCGGGTGGTGGTGGCGGGCCAGGGCTATGTGGGCCTGTCACTGGCGGTGCGGGCCGCGGAGGCGGGCCACCGCGTGGTGGGCTTCGACGTGGACGAGGGGCGGGTCGGTCAACTCGCCCTGGGCAGCTCGTACGTGGAGGACATCTCGTCCGAGCGACTGGGCGCGCAGCTCGCCTCCGGCGCGTACCGCGCGAGCAGCGATCCGGTCGACTGCGGCGGCTTCGACATCGCGGTGATCACGGTGCCCACGCCGCTGCGGGAGCGGCGGCCCGACCTGTCGCACGTCGCGGGATCGGCGCGGATGCTCGGCGGCTTCCTCCGGCCGGGGGCGACCGTGGTGCTGGAGTCGACGACCTACCCGGGGACGACGCAGGAGCTGGTGGGCCCGATCCTGGAGTCCGCGTCCGGTCTCCGGGTCGGCAGGGACTTCCACCTGGGGTACAGCCCGGAACGCATCGATCCCGGGAACACCCGCTGGCGGCTGGAGAACACGCCGAAGGTGGTCTCCGGGGTGGACGAGCGGTCCCTGAAGCAGGTCGAGGAGTTCTACGGCTCGATCGTCGACACGGTGGTGCCCGTCAGCGGCTGCGGCGCCGCCGAACTGACGAAACTGCTGGAGAACACCTTCCGGCACGTCAACATCGCGCTGGTCAACGAGCTCGCGATGTTCGCACACGAGCTGGGCATCGACGTGTGGGAGGCGATCGACGCTGCCGCCACCAAGCCGTTCGGATACCTGCGGTTCGACCCGGGCCCCGGTGTGGGCGGCCACTGCCTGCCGATCGACCCGTCGTACCTGTCCTGGTGGGCGGAGCGGACGTCGGGCCGACCCTTCCGGTTCGTGGAACTCGCCAACGACATCAACAGCCACATGCCGGATTACGTGGTCCAGCGACTCGTCCAGGGGCTCAACCAGCGGGGCAAGCCGGTCAAGGGGTCCCGCATCCTGCTGCTCGGGCTCGCGTACAAGCCCAACACCAGCGACGCCCGGGAGACGCCCGCGGCGCGGGTGACGCAGTCCCTCCGGGCGATGGGCGCGGACGTCCGCGCCGCCGACCCGCATCTCCACCCGGCGCCCGCGCAGGCGGACGCCCTGCAGGAGGTCCGCCGGGTGGAGGCCACCGCCGAGGAGCTGTCCGGCGCCGACGCGGTGGTGCTCCTCACCGACCACGACGCGTTCGACTACGCGGCCGTCGCGGCCTGTTCGACGTGGGTGCTGGACTGCCGGCGTCGGCTCGGCGGCGACAACATCGACATCCTCTGACCCGAAGGGCACAGCGTGAAGATCACGGTCACCGGCGGCGCCGGTTTCATCGGCGGCAACCTCGTGCGGCACCTGTCGGGGATGGCGACGGTCTCCGAGATACGGGTCGTGGACGACCTCTCGACCGGCTCCCGGGAGAACATATCCGGGCTGCCGGTTCGTTTCCTGGAGGGCAGCGTCCTGGACCCCGGGCTGCTCGACACCGCGTTGGACGGTGTCGACTCGGTCGTCCACCTGGCGGCGCTCCCCTCCGTCTCGCGCTCGGTGACGGACCCGGTCGCCAGTCACCACGCCAACGCGACGGGCACGCTGGCCGTGCTGGAGGCGGCGCGGCGCGCGGGGGGAACGCAGACGATCGCCGCCTCGTCCTCCTCGGTCTACGGCGCCAACCCCCACCTCCCGAAACACGAGGAGCTGCGTCCGCGCCCCATGAGTCCGTACGCGGTCGGCAAGCTGGCCGCCGAGTCCTACCTCGCGGCGTACCACCACTGCTACGGGTTGCCGGTGCTGCCGTTCCGCTTCTTCAACGTCTACGGGCCGCTGCAGTCCGCCGGGCACGCCTACGCCGCCGTCGTACCCGCCTGGATCGCGGCTGCCATCACCGGCAGGCCGCTCGCGGTCCATGGGGACGGCAGCCAGACCCGCGACTTCACCTACGTCGGGACCGTCTGCCAGGTCCTCGCGCAGGCCGCACTGCGCGGGGTGACCTCGGCCGAACCGGTCAACCTCGCGCACGGCGGGCGGACACCGCTCACCGAGCTGATCACCGAACTGGAGTCGGTCATGGGCACGGCCCTGCCGCGCGAGCACCATCCCGTGCGGCCCGGGGACGTCCCGCACTCCCAGGCCGACGGCACCCGACTGCGCGCCCTCTTCCCCGACGTCGGGCCCGTCCCGCTGCGCGAGGGACTGGAGCGGACCGTCCGGTGGTTCCTCGGCGACGGGCGGTAGTCGCCGGCAGCGCGGCGGCGCTCGACGGGCGTTCGGGAGACAGGCCGACGGCCGAGGCAGGTCGGCCGGTGCGGCCCGCACCGGCCGACCTCGCCGTCAGTCGCCGACCGGCCGCTTCGCGATGACCGCGATCTCGATGGCCTGGCCCGCGCCGAAGCTCGGGGCGAGGGTGCCGACCGCCTCCCAGCCCTCGCCGCCGAGCACGGTCAGGTCGCGTTCGATCTGCGCGTAGTCGAAGGCCTTCCAGCCGAGTTTGTAGGTGAGCACCTTGTGCTCCCAGCGGGTCGTCATCAGCGAGTCCCTTCCATGGTCGCGAGGTGCGTCGCCGTCCCGCCCTCGTGGCGTTGCGGACGGCGGACGCACACCAGCAGCCCACACCGTGCCCCCGGGGCACGGTCAAGGAGGCCGGTCGGCGCGCCCCGGGGACTGCGGCCGGCGCGGTAGACCTCGCGCTCCTCGACGTCACGGAGCTCTCGCGGAAGACGTGCTCCTCCTTCCCCGGCCTGCCGATGATCGTCAGCCACGAGGACGGTTCCCGCTCGGTCGCGCGGGAGGTGCGCGGTGAGGACGGCGTCGAGGTCCGGGCAACCTGGACGCGGTGGCCGCGGCCAACTCCGGCCCCGACAGCGGGACGGTGGACTCCCCGGGTGTCGCGGCGCCGGCGGTGACGGTCGGTGCCGTCGACCACGAGGACGTGCCGGCCGGGTCTCCTCGTCGGTCCGACGGAGGTCGACGCCCGGCTGAAGCCCGACTTCGCCGCGCCGGGCGTGGAGATGGCCGCGGCGGCGGCCATCGGCAGCGCACTGGAGACGGTCGCGACGCCCGTTGCCGACGGGGACACGGGGATGTCCGGCACCTCGACGGCGACGCCCGTGGTGGCCGGGGCTGCGGCGCTGATGGTGCAGCAGAACCCGGAGTGGAGCGGCGAGCAGCTCAAGGCGGCCCTGGTGGGTTCCGCGGCCGAGGTCGAGGGGACGCCGCGGCAGGCACCGGCCGGGTGGACGTGGCGGGTGCGCTGGACCGGAAGGTGACCGCGGGCTCCGGCGCCCTCGGCTTCGGCGCGGTGGCCCTTCCCTTGGCCATCGGTGACACCGCTCCGGACCCGGATTTCCTCCTCTCGCTCGCCTCGCTGCACCTCGGTGACGGCGGACGAGTTCGAGCCGATCGACGGTCCGCCGATCGTCCGGTTCCGGCCCGAGCCGGCGCTGGACAACACCGCACCCGCGGACGAGCGGGGCTTCCCGCTGCCGCCGGCACCGCAGGGCGTGGACGCGGTGTCGCTGGTGGTGGAGAGCTCGGTCGACGGCGGCGCGAGCCGGACGACCGTCCACGACGGGGCAGGGGACGCCGACTCCGTCGGGATCGACAACCCACCTGCCGGGGGCACGGTCTCGTTGCGGGTCACGGCCACCGACGCCGGCGGCAGCCGTACGGTGCAGACGATCGTCGATGCGTGACGGACACGCTGACAGCGCGTACCGGGGCCCGGCCCGGGGAGGCCAAGTGGCTGGAACCGCATGGCCGTTCGACTCCACGGTGCGTGCCGCCGGTCGGGCGCGCCTACGGTGACCTCGCTCCGGCCGGACGCGCCTCCCGCGCGCCCGGCGCAACCCGGTCGCAGCCGGCCGCCCCCACCCGAGGAACGACATGACCACCGAAGACATCCGCGCCGCACGGCAGCAGCTCGTCCTGGACCACTTCGAGGACGAGGTGAGACAGGAGTGGGACGACGTGCTCTCGACGTTCCCCCACCCGCACTACGAGCTGATACCGACGATGACCGTCCACGACGGCGGGGAGCAGGTCCGCGGCTACTACGCCGAGACGCGGGTCGCCTTCCCCGACCAGCGCCACGAGATCATCGCCCTGCGGCACGCCGACGACGCGGTGATCGTCGAGTTCTGGTTGATCGGCACGCACCTGGGCCCGCTGGGGCGGATCCCGGCGACCGGCGGCACGTTCCGGGTGCGGATGACCGCGTACTTCATCTTCGACGAGGCGGAGAACCTCGTCTGCGAGCGGGTCTACTTCGACACGCTCAGCATGCTCCGTCAGCTGATCGGCGGGCTGAACATGCGCAATCCGAAGAACTGGCTGCTGACCGTCCGCTGCCTGCGCGGGCTGCTGAAGATGGCGGGCGGCGAGCCGCACCCCTCCCTGGTCGACACCGTGGAGCCGGACCTGACCACCCGTCGCCCCGCCACCACCTCCGTGGAAACGGGTTCGTCCGACGCGGCGTCCGGTGTCGCGGCCACCGACACGACGACGGCCGCGACGGCCGGAACGGCGGCCGGAACACCGACCGACGACCCCGCGAGGCCGGAGGCCGATTCGGACGAAACCTCCGACACCCCGGCCCCGGCCCCGGCCCCGGCACCGGACGGGACCGGCACGGCGCGCTGACGACAGCCGTGCCGCCGGCGTGCGCTGACGCGCTGGTGGGTCCCGGCGCGCGGTCGGCGCCGGGACCCACCGCCGAGGTCAGTGGTCGTGGCCGGAGCCCTCGTCGGCTCCGCCGTGGTCCTCATGGCCGCCGCCGTCACCGTCCCCGGTCGCGTGGTGGTGCTCGTACTCGGGGATGGTGCCGTCCGGCCGCTTGACCAGCAGCAGTCCGGCCATGCCCATGTCGGAGTGGCTCTGCACGTGGCAGTGGTACATCCAGGCGCCCGGTCCGGCGCCCTCCCCCGCCACGATCTGGAAGCCGAACGAGTCGCCGGGGCCGGTGATCTTGTTGTCGATGACCCGGCTGGAGTCGTCGGGGCCGCTGAGCAGGCCGGTGCGGTTGTCCGCCCAGCGGTGCCCGTGGATGTGGAAGGTGTGGTAGAGCTCGCCGTGGGTGAGGTTGATGATCTCGACCCGGTCGCCCATGGTGACCTCGAAGTCGGGCCCCACACGGTTGTTGTTGGTGAGCATGTCGTTGAAGACGATGGTCAGCGTGCGGTCGGGGAGGATGTCGCCGTCCCGCCTGACGACCAGCGCGCCGTAGAGGCCGTTGCGCACGCCGGCGGTGCCGTGGTCGGTTCCCACGACGTGGTCGTGGTACTGCCAGTAGCCGGCGCTGCCCTCGCGCCAGGTGCCGTCGGCGCGGCGCCCGGGGATGTGGGAGCGCCAGGTGTAGGTGCGCTTGCCGCCCGGCGGGACGTGGCTGTTCGACATCCGGGTGCCGTCGCTGGATATCTCGTAGTCGACGCCGTGGACGTGGAGGCTGGCGTCCACGTCCATGGTGTTCTCGACCTCGATGTGGAGGGTGTCGCCCTCGACCATCTCGATGAGCGGCCCGGGGATGCTGGCCTTGCCCTTCTCCAGCCCGTAGCCCATGCGCCCGTCACCGAGGCGCTCGATGAAGAGCTTCATGCGACGGGTCTCGTTGCGGGCCTTCGCGGTGCGGACCGACATCGGCGAGGCTCCGTCGGCGCGGCTCGGCGGGCTGACCGCCGTCAGGGACGCGGCACCCGCGATGGCGGCGGCGCCCCAGAACAGCGACCGCCTTCCGAGTCCGCGGTCCCCCGTGGTGGTGCTCGCGTCGCGCCATGCGCCCTCGGTTCCGTTGCCACCGCCGTGGCCGCTGTTCGCGGCATTCATCAGCAGAACTCCCTCTGACTTCGGCCAGTTGAGCGACGACGCGAGGAGCGCCACCTCTCAGGACCGGCACAACGTAGCCACCCGCGACGACTTTTTCCAGACCCAGGACAAACTTTTGCCGTTTTTCGGCATAACCCCTTGGCGTGCACCTGTCGGGGGTCTACCTTGCTCGCTGACCCCGTAAGCAGTGAGGAGTGGGTGGCACATGCGGCCAACACCGCATCACAGTCCCATGAGTTCGGAGCCAGGGAACAGACCCGGCGCGGGCGGGGGCGGCCGAATGCGCCGCTCACGTCGCACGCGCGCCTGGGCCGCGGCCCTGCTGTCCGGCGTGATGGCGACCGGCGCGCTGTACGCGACGCCCGCCAGCGCCCAGCCGTCCGCCGAGAGCGTTGCCTCGGCTCTCAACCTGCCGTCCCCACCGGGCGGCGACGACGTCCGCGTCCTGGTGTTCCACGGCTCGGCCAACGAGGAATCGCCCACCGTCAACGCGGGCATCGCAGCCCTGGAGAGCATCGGCCGCTCCGGACCCGCCGCCCAGCGGTTCCGCATCGAGGCCACCGACGACGCCTCCGTCTTCACCGACGGCCGCAAGCTCGGCACCTTCAACTCCGTCGTCTTCCTCACCGGAGAGGGCGACGTCCTCGGCCCGGAGGAGGAGTTGGGCCTCCAGGCGTACCTGGGCGCCGGCGGCGGCTTCCTCGGCGTCCACGAGGCGGCCCGCACCGAGCCCTACTCCGACTGGTACCGCGACCTGATCGGCGCCCGCGCCACCGAGGACAGCGGCGACGTCGCCCAGCGCGCCACCGTCGAGGTCGGGGACCGCGAGCACCCGGCCACCGCCGAACTTCCCCTGGAGTGGAACCGGCTGGACCGGTGGCTGAACTGGGAGGACAACCCCTCCGGGGACGTCCACACCGTCGCCCGCGTCCGCGAACTCGACTACGAGCCGGGCGAGTCGGCCAACGGGCCGGACCACCCGATCTCCTGGTGCCAGGACTACGCCGGCGGCCGGTCCTTCTACACCGCCATGGGCGGCACCGTCGGGTCCTGGGCCGAGGCGGACTTCCGCGATCACCTGCGCGGCGCCCTGACCTGGACCAACCGCGTCGTCCGCGCGGACTGCCAGGCCACCGTCACCGGGAACTACGTCGCCGAGCGGCTGACCGCGCCCAACCAGCCCGGTGAGCACGACCAGATCGGCGAGCCGCACGGCCTGGTCGCGGCGCCCGACGGCCGCATCTTCTACATCGGCCGCGGCGGTCGCGCCTCCGACGCCCCCGTCGTCACCGACTGGAACAACCCCGATGTCGGCAAGGGCGAGGGCGAGATCCACGTCTGGGACCCGAAGACCGAAGAGGTCTCCCTGGTCGGCTCCCTCACGATCTTCGGCAACAAGGGCGGCGGCGGCGAGCTGATCAAGACCGAGGAGGGCCTGCTCGGCATCGAGCTCGACCCCCGGTTCGCCAGCAACGGCTGGATCTACCTGCACTGGACACCGCACTCGGAGATCGACCGCGACAAGCGCGTCGCCGAGCGCCGCGTCTCCCGCTTCACCGTCAACCGCTCCACCGGCAGGCTGGACCTGTCCTCGGAGAAGGTGCTGCTGGACTGGGAGGTGCAGATCCACAGCTGCTGCCACGCGGGCGGCGGCATGGCGTGGGACAGCGACGACAACCTGTACATCGCCACGGGTGACACCAACTCCTCCGGCTTCACCGGCGGTTACTCCGGCAACAACCCGGAGCCCGTCTACCAGGGCATCTCCTTCGCGGACGCCCGCCGCACCTCCGGCAACACCAACAACCTGAACGGCAAGATCCTCCGGATCCACCCCGAGCAGGACGGCACGTACACCCTCCCCGCCGGCAACCTGTTCACGGGACGGGAGACCGCCGAGGGCGGCGGCAAGACCAAGGGCGAGATCTACGCCATGGGTGTCCGCAACCCCTCGCGGATCTTCGTGGACAAGCAGACCGACGTGCTCTACGCCGGCTGGGTCGGCCCGGACGCCTCCGCCCCCAGCCCCACCTGGGGCCCGGCGAAGTACGAGTCGTTCGCCGCGATCACCGAGCCGGGCAACTTCGGTTGGCCGTTCTGCATGGGCAACAACCAGCCCTACCGGGACCGCAACCTGCCCGACCCGGACCAGCCGCTGGGTTGGTACGACTGCGACTCCCCGCGCAACGAGTCGCCGCACAACGACGGCCTCGTCAAGATCCCGCCGATCACCCCGGTGTCGATCTGGTACGCCCCCAACGGTGGCGGCACCGACTACCCGCGCAACGCCGACGGCATCCCCTCCTACGAGGCGGACGAGGAGTTCCAGCTCCTGCCCTGGGCGCGCGGCGGCGGCCAGGCCGCGATGACCGGACCGGTCTACCGGTACGACGAGAACCGCGCCAGCGACGTCAAGTGGCCCTCCTACTGGGACGGCAAGTGGTTCGTCGGCGACCTCTACGACGGGGTGCAGCCGCGCCACGCCGTGATCCTCGACCCCGACAGCCTCGGGTCCGGGGCGCTGCCCACGCACGCCGAGACACTGAAGGACATCATCCCGGTCGGTGAGGGCGGCATCCGCAACCTGATGGACTGGAAGTTCGCACCCGACGGGTCGCTGTACGTGCTGGACTACGGCCGCGGGTTCTTCACCTCCCATTCCGAGTCCGCCCTGTGGCGGGTGACCTACGACGGTGGCGCGCCGACCCCGGCCGCGGCCGACCTGGTCAGAAAGGGCGACTGATGAGACCGACGACCGTAGCGCCGCACCGCGTACGCCGCGGCGGCCTGTGGACCGCGCTGCTGGCCTCGGTGGTGCTGCTGCTGGGGCTCACCCCGGCGGTGGCGTTCGCCGGCGCCGACAGCCGGTCCGGTGAGGCCGAGCCGAAGAGCGACGCGGAGACAGCACAGCAGCAGGTGCTGACCTGGACGGCCGACGACCGGGTCGACACCTACGCCTCCGCACCGGAGACCGCCGTCGCCGGCCCGGCCACCATCGTGTTCGACAACAGCGAGGAGGCCGGCAACGACATCGCCATGCCGCACACGCTGACGTTCGACACCGGCGACCCGCAGTACAACAACGACGTCGACATCAACATCCTCGCCAACCCGACCGACAACAACGGCGGGGTGTACGAGGTCGAGGTCGACCTGACACCGGGCACCTACCGGTACTACTGCGCCATCCCCGGCCACGGCGCCATGCAGGGCACCCTGGTGGTGACGGAGGACGACGGCGAGGACACCACCGCGCCCGAGGTCACCGCCTCTGTGAGCGGCGCCGAGGACGAGGACGGCAACTTCTTCGGCTCGGCCACGGTCACCCTGGAGGCGACCGACAGCGGTTCCGGCGTGGAGAGCGTCGAGTTCGCCGAGGGCACGGACGGCGACTGGCAGCCCTACACCGACCCGGTCGTGGTGGACCAGGTGGGCGACCACCTGATCCGGTACCGCGCCACCGACGTGGCGGGCAACACCTCCGAGCCGGGCACGGCGGAGTTCACCGTCGTCGAGCCCAGTGACGACGAGGAGGCGCCGGAGACCTCGGCGACGGTCAGCGGCGAGGAGGACGAGGACGGCAACTTCCTCGGCTCGGCCACCGTCACCGTGACGGCCTCCGACGCGGGTTCGGGCGTCAACACCATCGAGTACGCGCTCGGCGCGGACGGCGACTGGCAGGAGTACGAGGGCCCCGTCGCGGTCCACGAGATCGGTACGCATACGCTGCGCTACCGGGCGACCGACCGCGCGGGCAACACCTCCGAGGAGGCGAGCGTCGAGTTCACCGTGGTGGAGCTCGTCGAGGAGGACACCACTCCTCCGGACGTCTCCGCGACGGTGGCCGGCACCACCAACTCCAGCGGCGCCTACATCGGCCACGCCCGCGTGACGGTGGAGGCCACCGACGACGACTCCGGTGTGGAGCGGATCGAGTACTCGCTCGACGCCGGCCCGTACCTGGAGTACACCGACACCGTCATCGTCGACGGGGTGGGGCGGCACACCGTCTCCTACCGCGCGACGGACGCCGCCGGCAACACCTCCGAGCCGGGGCAGGCCGTCTTCAGCGTGGCGCGCGGCGGCGGGGTCCCCGCCCCCAACTGCGCAGAGTTCGACGAGCGCCGCACGGTGATCGTCGGCGACGTGGACACCGGTGTGCCCAACCGGATCACCGACAACCGCTGCCGCATCAACGAGCGGATCGAGGACGAGAAGGACTGGTCCTCGCACGCCCTGTTCCTGCGGCACGTCGACGGAGTCGTGGACCAGCTCCTCGACGAGGGCGTCATCGACGAGCGCGAGGCCGGCCTCATCCGTGAGGCGGCGCGCGACTCCGACATCGGCACCCCCGGCAACACCGAGGGCTACCGCAGCCTCTTCGACGGCAGCGAGCGCAGCTTCGAGCGCTGGCAGCAGGTCGGCGGCGGTGCGTTCGAGCTGTCCGAGGACGACGCCATCACCAGCAGCAGCGATGTCAACGGCATGGGCATGCTGTGGTTCCCGGAGCGGCAGTACGAGAACTTCTCGCTGAAGCTCCAGTGGCGGGACGACGCGACTGACGGCCTGTTCACCAACGCCGGCGTCTTCGTGCGCTTCCCCGACGTGCACGGTCACCCGGAGGAGTCGCGGCCCGAGTGGGTGGCGATCAACTACGGTCACGAGATCCAGATCAACGACCGCCCCGACGGCGACATGTACAAGACCGGTTCGATCTACGGATTCGACCGCGTCGGGCTCGGCGGCGCCGGGGTCACGCCCAAGGGCACCTGGAACGACTACGAGATCCGGGTGATGGGGCAGTCCTACGAGGTCTACCGCAACGGTGTCCTCATCAACGAGTTCGAGAACTCGCGAGGGCAGCTCTTCGAGCCGCCGCGCGGCGGCGACCCGGGCAGCAACGGTCGCCGTAACGCCTCCGGCTACCTGGGCCTGCAGGTCCACAGCGCCAACGAGGTGGTCTCCTACCGGGACATCCGCATCAAGGAGCTCTGACCGGCAGACACACGGTACCGACGGCGGGGCCCGGACTCCCTCTCCCCAGGGGGTCCGGGCCCCGCCCGTCGTGCGTCCACCGCTCCGCCGGGCCGACCGCCGCGGCCGGTCGGCCTGCCTGGGGGGGGCGCCGAGCGCGGCGCGCGCCGGAGCGTTCCCCGGCGCAACCACGCGCCCCGGGAGTACCCTGACTGATGGTGACGCCACGCACTCTATCCGTGTGCGGGGTGCCTGGCGTCGCCTTCGGCACCCGCCCGTCGACGACCGGCGCGCCCCTTTCCGCGGGCGCGGTCCGCATCCGCCGGCCGGCGCCGGGCCGCCTGGGCCGTACCCGACCCGAACGGAGCAACGCGTGAGCGCAGACGAGTCCCAGTGGGACCGCGACCAGATCATCTCCCGGATCGACACCTCCGTCCCCCACTCGGCCCGCGTGTGGAACTACTGCGCGGGCGGCAGCGACTGGTACGACGTGGACAAGCAGCTGGTGGACCAGCTGCTCGCGGACTACCCCAGCGCCGCCGGTCTGGCGGTGGCCTCCCGGCAGTTCCTCGGCCGGGCCGTCCGGCACCTGGTGCGCGAGGCCGGGGTGCGGCAGTTCCTGGACATCGGCACCGGGCTGCCGACCGGCGACAACACGCACCAGGTGGCGCAGCGCCACGCACCGGACGCGCGCATCGTCTACGTGGACAACGACCCGCTGGTGCTGCTGCACGCCGAGGCCCTGCTGACCTCGACACCGGAGGGTTCGACGGTCTACATCGAGGGGGACGTGCGGGACCCGGACACCGTTCTGGCGGCGGCCCGGGAGACGCTGGACTTCGAGCAGCCGATCGCGCTGATGCTGCTGTCGATGCTGGGACACATCGAGCCGGGGCCGGCGGCGGAGCTGGTGCAGGAGTACATGGGCCGGCTGCCCTCCGGCTCCTACCTGGTGACCTGCGACAGCATCGACTCCCCCGCGATGGTGGAGCTGAACGTGCACTACGCCGCCTCGGGCGCGGCGCCGTACTACGTGCGCTCCCGGGAGGACCTGGCCGCGACCGCGGCCGGGCTGGAGATCCTGCCGCCCGGCATCGGCCCGATCCCGGACTGGCACCCGGACACCGCGGCACCCGCTCCCGCGGACCAGATGGACCAGTGGGGGCTGGTGGCGCGAAAGCCCTGACCGCCGCGCCGCCCGCCGGGCAGCCGCGTCGCGCCTGCCCGGCGGGCGGCCTCCCGCTCAGCGGGGGGCCGCCTCCCCGCGCCGGAGGAACTCGGCGGTGTGCGAGTCGGGGCTGGCGAGCAGCTGTTTCGGGGTGCCCTCGAAGAGCACCCGGCCGCCGCGGCTGCCGCCCTCCGGTCCCATGTCGATGATCCAGTCCGCCTGTTTGATCACTTCCAGGTTGTGCTCGATCAGGAGCACGGTGTTTCCCGCGGCGACCAACCGGTCCACGATTCCCAGCAGGCGGCCGACGTCGGCCATGTGGAGCCCGGTGGTCGGTTCGTCCAGCACGTAGACGCTGCCCTCGCGGTGCAGGTTGGTGGCGAGTTTGAGCCGTTGGCACTCGCCGCCGGAGAGCGTGGAGAGCGGCTGGCCCAGCCGCAGGTAGTCCAGCCCGACATCCACCATCGCGCGGGCTGCGGTGTGCAGGGCGGGCTCGGTGAAGAAGTCGGCCGCCTCCCGGGCCGTCATGCCGAGCACCTGGTCGATGGAACGCCCGCGCAACGTGTGCCGGCGCACCTCCTCGCGGAACCGCCGACCGCCGCACTCCTCGCACGGTGTGCGGACGCCGTCCATGAACGCCAGGTCGGTCCAGACGACCCCCATTCCCTGGCATCCCGGGCAGGCGCCGGCCGAGTTGAAGCTGAACAGCGAGGCGCTCACGCCCCCGGCGCGCGCGAAGAGTCTGCGGATGCCGTCCAGCATCCCGGTGTAGGTGACGGGGCTGGAGCGCCGGTTGGCACCGACGGCGGACTGGTCAACGACCACCGCCTCCGGGTACTGCTCCAGGAAGGCGGCGACCAGGGTGCTCTTCCCGGAGCCGGCGACCCCGGTGACGGCGGTGACGACGCCGGTGGGCACGGAGACGGTCACGTCGCGGAGGTTGTGCCGGGCGGCGTCCCGGACGACCAGCCGACCGGTGGGCGTGCGGGACTCCTGCCGGACCGGTGCGCGGCGGCGGAGCTCCCGGCCGGTCACGGTGTCGGCCGCCGCCAGGGTCTGCGGCGTGCCCTGGTGGACGACCTGACCACCGTGCTCACCGGCGCCCGGTCCCATGTCCACGACGTGGTCGGCGACGGCGACGACGTCCGGGTCGTGTTCGACGACCAGCACGGTGTTGCCCTTGTCCCTGAGCTTGCGCAGCAGGTCGTTGAGGCGGTGGACGTCGCGCGCGTGCAGGCCGATGCTGGGTTCGTCGAAGATGTACAGCATGTCGGTGAGGCTGCTGCTGAGGTGGCGGACCATCTTGATGCGCTGGGACTCGCCGCCGGAGAGGCTGGTCGTCTCGCGGTCCAGCGAGAGGTAGCCGAGGCCGATGGCGACGAGGTCGCCGACGCGGTCCACGAGGCTCGCGACGACGGGTCCGGTGTCGGGGGTGGCGAGGGTCGGCAGCAGGGCGAGGAGTTCGGTGGCCTCCATGGCGGAGAGGTCGGCTATGGAGTGTCCGCCGACGCGGCTGGCGCGCACACCGTCGTTGTAGCGGCTGCCCTCGCACCGACCGCAGGTGGCGGCGGTGACGAACCGGAGGAAGATCCTGCGGTTGCGCTCCGCCATGTCGGCGGTGTCCTTGCGGACGTAGACACGCGTGAACCGGTCCAGCAGCCCCTCGTACCCCTTGGGGGTCGGGCCGAGCGCGTCCCCGCCGCGCAGCAGGGTCCGCCACTCGACGTCGGTCCAGTCGCGCAGGGGCTTGTCGTTGTCGAAGAGGCCGGACCCGGCGAGCGTGTCCCAGAACCACTTGCCGACCCCGAAGTCGGGGTGCTGGATGGCGCCGCCGTTCAGCGAGAGCGACCGGTCGACGAGGGCGTCGAGGTCGATCTCGGTGGTGCGCCCGATGCCCTCGCACGCCGGGCACATGCCCAGCGGGTCGTTGAAGGAGTAGGCGTGGGCCGCTCCGTGGTGCGGCGCGCCGCCGCGGGAGAGCAGCAACCGCAGCAGCGGCGCGATGTCGGTGATGGTGCCGACGGTGGAGCGGGAGTTGCCGCCCAGCCGCTTCTGGTCCACCACGATCGCGGCGGAGAGGTTCTCCAGCGCGTCGGCGTCCGGGCGGCCGTACTGCGGCAGGAAGCCGCGCTGGAAGGCGGTGAACGTCTCGTTGAGCTGGCGCTGCGCCTCGGCCGCGATGGTGTCGAACACCAGCGACGACTTGCCCGACCCGGACACCCCCGTGAAGACGGTGATGCCGCGCTTCGGTATGCGCAGTGACACCTCGCGGAGGTTGTTCTCCCTCGCTCTGACCACTGCGATCTCACCGTCGGTCGACATGCGGCACTACCTCTCTACAGCGTACGGAGATCGACACCCTACACTGTACGGAGTACGCACGAGCCGTCCGTCGCGGCCGGCTTCGGTCCCGACCGGACGACGACCGCCCGCCCTGTCGAAGGAGCACCGATGAACACCGAGGGAACCGAACCGACCGACAGCCCCGCCGAGCCGGAGGAGAAGCCGGAGGAGAAGCCGGAGGAGAAGCCGGAGGCCACGGCCAGCATCGGCGCCGGCGACCCGCGCGCCACCATGGAGCTGCTCTGGGGCGCCCGGCCGCGACCGTCCCGCGGGCCGCGACCCCGGCTCGACGCGGAGGCGGTCGCGCGCGAGGCGATCGCGCTCGCCGACGAGGAGGGCCTGGCCGCGCTCTCCATGCGGCGCCTGGCGGCGCGGCTGGGCGTCACCGTCATGTCTCTCTACACCTACGTCCCCGGCAAGGCCGAGCTGGTGGATCTCATGCTGGACCGGGTGCTCGCCGGGCCCGGCGGCGCCGACCTCACCCGCACCACCCCCCTGCACGCCGACGGCGGGGAAGCCGGGACCGGGGACGCCGCCGGGTCCGGCTGGCGGGGGCGCCTGGCCGAAGTGGCTCGCCTGGAGTGGGAGCTGAATCTCCGCCACCCCTGGCTGCTCCAGGTGACCACCGCCCGCCCGTCGCTGGGCCCGCACGTCCTGGACTGGTACGAGCGGGCGCTGCACGCCGTGGACCGGGTGGGGCTGTCGGAGGTGGAGATGGACACCGTGGTGGAGCTGGTCACCAACTACGTCCACGGCGCCTCGCGTTCCGCGATCGCCGCCGCCGACGTGGACGACCGCACCGGCATGACCGACGACCAGTGGTGGGAGGCGGTGGAGCCGCTGCTGGGCCAGGTCTGGCCGGACGGCCGCTACCCGGTCGCCGACCGCGTCGGCCCGGTCGTGGGCGAACTCCACGGCGCCCGCATCCCACCCGAGCAGTCCTTCGCCTTCGGGCTGGAGCGGCTGCTCGACGGGGTGGCCGTACTGATCGAGGGACGGCGCGGGACGGGCGAACCGCGGGAGTGACGGGCGGCACGGCGGGCGCGCGTCCGGATCGGGGGCGTGAGCGGGCGCGGCCGGGCAGGATGAGGGACATGGGATTCCACGTCGACTCCGAGGTCGGCCGACTGCGCCGTGTCGTGCTCCACCGTCCGGGCCTGGAACTGAAGCGGCTGACGCCGTCCAACAAGGACGACCTGCTCTTCGACGACGTGCTGTGGGTCCGCCGGGCCCAGCAGGAGCACGACACCTTCGCCGCGGTGCTGCGCGAGCGGGGCGTCGCCGTCCACCTCTTCCAGGACCTGCTCATCGAGAGCCTGGCCATCCCCGCCGCGCGCGCCCTCGTCCTGGACCGCGTCTTCGACGAGAAGGAGTACGGGCCGCTCGCCACCGACCACCTGCGGGAGGTGTTCGAGGAGCTGCCGGAGTCGGATCTGGCCGGCGCGCTGGTCGGCGGCATGACCAAGCGGGAGTTCCTGGAACGCCACACCGAACCGACCTCGGTGCGGTTCCACGCGATGGAACCGGACGACTTCGTCCTCCAGCCGCTCCCCAACCACCTCTTCACCCGCGACACCTCGGCGTGGGTCTACGACGGGGTGTCGATCAACGCGATGCGGTGGCCCGCACGCCAGCGGGAGGTGGTCCACTTCGAGGCGATCTACCACCACCATCCCCTCTTCACCTCCGCCGAGGCGCGCCCCTTCCGGTTGTGGTCCGAGGGGCAGGCCGCCTACCCGTCGACCATCGAGGGCGGGGACGTCCTGGTGCTGGGTTCGGGCGCGGTGCTGATCGGGATGAGCGAGCGGACCACTCCGCAGGCGGTGGAGATGCTCGCCCGCGGACTCTTCGCCGCGGGCTCGGCCCGGACCATCGTGGCCCTGGACATGCCGAAGGCCCGCGCCTTCATGCATCTGGACACCGTGCTGACCATGGTCGACGGGGAGACCTTCGTGCAGTACGCGGGGCTCGGGATGCTGCGGTCGTACACCATCGAACCCGGCGCGGCCGAGAACGAGCTGAAGGTCACCGACCACCCGCCGGAGCACATGCACCGGGCGATCGCGGCGGCGCTCGGCCTGGACTCGGTGCGCGTGCTGACCGCCACGCAGGACACCCACTCCGCGGAGCGCGAGCAGTGGGACGACGGCTGCAACGTCCTGGCGGTCGAGCCGGGGGTGGTGCTCACCTACGAGCGGAACACCACCACCAACGCCCACCTGCGGCGCAGCGGGGTCGAGGTGCTGGAGATCCCCGGTGGGGAACTGGGGCGCGGCCGGGGCGGCCCGCGGTGCATGAGCTGCCCGGTGGAACGGGACGCGGTGGGCTGAGAGCGTGTCGGAGACCCCCCCGCCGGGCCCGCGACGCCGGCCACGGCCACCTGCCGCGTTGTCGGGAAGACCCGAATACGGCACGGCATGAGGGGCCCCTCCGCCGTGCAGCTGACCGCATCCGACGCCGCGAGCCGATCCGACGCGCGTCCCCAACATGGTCCGAGGTCGCCACGCCCCGGGGCCGAGGCGCGGGACAGACACGACCCCGAGCCGCATAGCGATACTTGCCAATGCATATAATTCCAACTTCCGGCATTCGCCGCGCCGACGCAACGACCCAGGAGCCACCATGGCGACAGACCTCACCGGGCGCCACTTCCTCAAGGAACTGGACCTCTCCGCCGCGGAGTTCCGCCAGCTGATCGAGCTGGCGGCCGAGCTGAAGGCAGCCCGCCGCGCGGGCACCGAGGTCAGGCGTCTGACCGGCCGCTCCATCGCGCTGATCTTCGAGAAGACCTCGACCCGCACCCGGTGCGCCTTCGAGGTGGCCGCGTCGGAGCAGGGCGCCTCCACCACCTACCTGGACCCGGCCGGCTCGCAGATCGGGCACAAGGAGTCGGCGAAGGACACGGCCCGGGTGCTGGGCCGGATGTTCCACGCCGTGCAGTACCGGGGCAGCGCCCAGCGGACGGTGGAGGAACTCGCCGACCACGCCGGGGTCCCCGTCTACAACGGGCTGACCGACGACTGGCACCCGACGCAGATGCTCGCCGACGTGCTCACCATGACCGAGCACCACCCCGGCCCGCTGGAGGAGATCTCCTTCGCGTACCTGGGCGACGCCCGGTTCAACATGGGCAACTCCTACCTGGTGACCGGGGCGCTGCTCGGCATGGACGTCCGGATCGTGGCGCCCGAGCGGTACTGGCCGGCGGCCGAGGTCGTCGCCGAGGCCCGGCGGCTGGCTGCCGCCAGCGGTGCCCGGATCACCCTCACCGAGGACGTCACCGAGGGAGTCGCCGGCACCGACTTCGTCGCCACCGACGTGTGGGTGTCGATGGGCGAGCCCGCGCAGGTGTGGGAGGAGCGCATCGTGGACCTCGCGCCCTACGCGGTCACCATGGACGTGCTGCGCGCGACGGGGAACCCGGACGTGAAGTTCCTCCACTGCCTGCCGGCCTTCCACGACCTCGGCACGGCGCTGGGCCGGGAGATCCACGAGCGCTACGGCCTGGAGTCGCTGGAGGTCACCGACGAGGTGTTCGAGTCCGAGCACTCCGTGGTCTTCGACGAGGCGGAGAACCGGCTGCACACCATCAAGGCCGTGCTGGTCGCCACCCTCGCCTGACCGCCGGCGCACCGCACCGACAGGGCCGCCCGTCCTTCCGGCGCCCGGGGCGGCGCCCGAGACCCGGCCGCCGCTCGACCGGCTGTCCGCCGGACTCATCGGCCTCGACGGCCGGGCGGCGGGAGGCGGCGGACCGCGGCGGCGACCGGGGCCAGCTCGCGGGCGCCCACCCGACAGCAGCCACCGATGAGCCGGGCTCCGGACGCGTACCAGTCCGCCACCGACGCGGCGGTCCGCGTGACCGGGCCGTGCCAGCCGCGATCGGCGTCCCAGCGTTCCCCGCTGTTGGGGTAGGCCACCCCCGGCAGGCCGGTGACGGCTGCCGCGATGCGCAGCGCCGGGGTCACCTCCGCCGGGTCGCAGCAGTTGACACCCACCGCCACCACCCCGGGCCGCCCGGCGGCCACGGCGAACGCCTCCGCCAGCGGCTGCCCCGCCCTCGTCCGGCCGCCGGCGACGGTGTAGGACAGCCACACCGGCACACCGACCGCCTCCGCCGCGGTCAGCATCGCCCGCGCCTCCCGGGCGTCGGGCACGGTCTCCAGGGCGAGCACGTCCGGACCGCCCGCGGCAGCGGCCTCGACGCGCGGCAGGTGGAAGCGGACCAGCTCCGCCTCGCTCAGTCCGTACCCGCCCCGGTACTCGCCGCCGTCGGCCCGCACCGCGCCCAGTGGCCCGACGGAGGCCGCCACCCAGACCTGTTCGGTGGCCCGCCGCGCCACCGCCCGGGCCACCGCGGTGGCCTCGGCCGCCACCCCGGCGGCCTCCTCGGCGGACAGGCCACGGCGGGTGAGGCCCGCCGGGGAGAGCTGGTAGCCGGCCGTGGTCAGGACCCGGGCGCCCGCCGCGAGGAACGCGGCATGGCAGGCGGTCACCACGGCCGGGTCCTCCAGCAGCAGCCGGGCCGTCCACAGCGGCCCGGAGAGGTCGGCCCCCCGCACCGCGAGCTCCGCGGCGAGACCGCCGTCGAGGGGCAGCGCCCCGGCGGCCAAGGCGGACGCCGGCGACCGGTACCGGTCGCCCACGGGCGGACCGGGGTGCCGGGGGTCGGGCAGCGCCTCCATACCGCCATTGTCGCCCGGGCTCCCGGACAGCGCGGGCGGCGCCGAGGTCCCGGGCAGCGCCGACGCACCGGGAGCGGCGTCCGCGCACCGGGGCGCCCGGCCGTGCGGCGCGTCCTCCCGGCGGCGTGTCGCCGGACGGGTCAGACCTGGACCGACGCGGCGTCCGGGTCGAACGGCTCCTCGCCCACCGGCGTCACCCGCAGCAGGCTCTCCTCGCGGCGGTTGAGGTCCTCCAGCAACGCCTGCGCCTGCATGTCCTCCACGCGCGCCTCCTGCTCGCGGCCGAGTCCGCGCAGCGCGGTGGCGCGGCGGGTCCGCTGCTTGGCGACCATGAACGGGTCGAAGGGCTGTTCCGCGGCGTGGCCGAGGGCCCGTTCCGACCAGTGGACCGCCTGCTCCCAGTCCTCGGTCGCCAGGTGGTACTCGGCGAGGGCGCCCGCGCCGTACGCGCGGAAGTACGGCACCCGGGCCGCCATCGCGTAGCCCTCGGTCAGCATCCGGTGCGCCCGCGCGAGGTTGCCGAGCAGCAGGTGGCAGCGGCCCAGGTTGTGGCGGATCGTTATGGACAGCTCGTCCAACCCCGCCCCCCTGGCCTGTTCCAGCGCGGCCTCCGACAGCTTCACCGCCTCGTCCAGACGCCCGGCCGTCCCCAGGCACGGCACCACCGCGCTCAGCGCGTAGAGGGCCTCCTCCTCGTCCCCCACCGACCGGAAGAGCTCCACCGCGCGCTCCAGCACCTCCACGCCGCGGGCCGGCTCCCGGCGCTGGCTGTGCACCCGCCCCAACTGGGCCAGCGCGACCGCCTCCGCGTGGACGTCCGTCCGCCGCTGCGCCACCCGGAGGGCGATCTCCGCCATGCGGCGCTGCACCCGCCAGGTGAGCCGGATGCGGAAGTAGCTCTCCATGGCGTGCAGGACTTCCAGCGCGAAGTCGCTCAACGGCCTCCCCGCGAGCGGGTCCCCGCCGTCGTCGTACTCGGGCGCCGACAACTGGTGTGCCAGTGCCAGCACTTCCTGCCGGGCGTGGTCCGCCCAGCCCAGCGACTCCTCTGCGGAGGTGAAGAGCCGGCCGTGCGGGAACCGGTCCGCGCCGTCCTGGTAGCGGCGCCGGTGCCGCTCCTGGAGCGAGAGCGGGGAGTTGACCCGGTACAGGGAGCCGAGATACCAGCGCGCGAGGCCCGCCAGGTGAGCCCGCCGACGCGCCTCGGGGAGCGCCGCCGCCTGCCGGGAGGCCACCGCGCGCTCCTCGGTGCCCAGCGCGTACAGCCCGGCGACCGGGCCACGGGCGAGACCGGCGGCGGTCAGCCGCTCCAGTGCCTGCGACGCCTCCCGGGGCGTGCAACCCGCCAGCGCGGAGACGGCGCCCGAACTGTACTGGCGTACGTCGGCGATCCCGAGCAGCGGAAAGACGGAGGCGGCCAGCCGGCCGCTCATCTCCGGGGAGGTGGCGAGGCGGTCGAGCCGTTCCGCGAGGCCGGTCGGGAGCATCGCGTCCTCCGCCCGCAACCCCGCCTCCACCAGTCGGAGTTCGGCAGCTGCGTCGCCCAGCCGCTGGTGGGCGAGGCTCAGTTCGGCGGCGGCGTCGGAGACACGGCCGCCGCGGTGCAGCGCCTGCACCAACTGGCCCGCCAGCCGCACCCGCAGCGGGTGGTCGCGCACCAGGGTGATCAGCTCCGGCAGCAGCTCCTCGTGGCGGCCGAGGGAGAGCCGCAGTTCGGCGCGCTCCTCCAGCGCGGTGAGCCGCAGGTCGGCCAGGCGCGGCAGCTCGTGGTCGCGCAGCGCGGTGGAGCCCAGCCGGCCGAGCGGGGTGCCGCGCCAGAGCTCCAGCGCCTCGTCGAGCCGCCGCACCGCCTCCTCGGGCGAGGCGGCGGCGACCTCACGCGCGCGAACCAGGGCGGCGCGGAAGCGGCCGAGGTCGGTCTCCTCGCGCGATATTCGCAGCAGATGACCGTCGGGAACCTCCGGGAGGCGGCCGGGAGGAAGGAGTTCGCGGAGTGCGCGGATGTGGCGCCGCAGCGCGTGACCCGGCTCGGCGGGCGGCGCCGCGCCCCACACCTGGCGGATCAACTCGTCCTCGGGGACGGTCCGGTCAGCACGCAGCGCGAGAGCGGCGAGGACCGACCGCTGGAGCGGGCCCCTCACCACGAGCGGCGATCCGTCGTCCGCCGACACCTCCAGCGGGCCGAGCAGCCGGATGTCCAAGTGAACTCCCCAACCGACGGGACAACGGCGTCAGTTGCCCGGATCGGTGATCTTCGCACGGCCTTTCGCAGACCTCAAACCAGTCTGCGCCAAATTGTGTCGCGAATCGAGTGCGTGCGCCGGGCCTCCGCGGCACCGGGGCCGAACGGCCCGACAGCGGTCACCGAACGGCCCCGAACGGGCACAGGCCCCCAGCGCCCGGTCGGTCGCATCTCACGCGGGACCCTGGAGTCAGGGTGTCAACAGCTCCGTCTCTGCGGGCGCGATGTCCGGCCGCAGGACGTGCGCGCCATCCGGCCAGAACAGCGCGATCTCGCCGCCGCCGAGCCCCTCGGCGAACCGTCGCGCGTCCTCGCCGAGCACCCGGCCGGCCGCCTCCGCGAAGGGGGCACCGAGCGCCAGGACCACGTCCGCGGCGGACCAGAAGGCCGAGCGAGCGGGCGCGGAACGCGTGACGTGCAGGACCGTGCGCCAGTGTCCGTCCGCAGCGGCGGCGGACGGCGCACGACGCTGATCGGTCACGAGGACCTGCGGACCGTCGCCGACGGTCGGCGGCTCGGGCTCGTACGCGGGCCAGCCCGCGGCGGTCCCGGCCATCGTCAGCCGGTCCCCGGCGGCCTCCCTCAGCAGGGCCCACTTGTCCGGCACCCGGGTCACCGCCGTCACCCGCGCGCCCAGGCCCAGCAGCCGCAGCGCGAAGAGCCGCCCGAACAGCGACTCGCCCAGCACTCCGATGCGGGTGCCGGTCGGCCCGGGGGCCGACAGGGAGACGGCGTTGCCCTCCCGGTCGGTCCCCAGGTGCAGACCCGCACGGGCCGGTGTCAGCCAGCATCCCCGTGTCGGCGACGCCTCCCGCCAGCCCACCACAGGCAGGCCGGCGAGGTCCGGCGGCCCGCCGTACGTGCCGCCGTGCGTGCCGCTGTCCGCGGTCCTGCCGATCATGGGTGCTCCGTTCCGGGAAGGGGGGCGAGGAGGTTGCTCACGCTGACGGGACGCCCGGTCCGCCCGCGCGCGGCGTGCGCCCGGCGGCCGGGCGGCGGGACGGGCGGGTAGCTCACCGGCGCCCCGTCAGCGCCCAGCCGGCAGCCGCGGCGGACGACCGGGACGGCGCCGCCAACGGCAGGGTGGCCAGCACCCCGGCGGCCTGGTCGGCGGCGGGCGGGCCCACCAGCGCGGCGGCGGCGAGCCGGTCCCGTTCGGCGACCACCTGCTCCCCCACCGCGCCCACCAGCCGGACCACCGTCCTGACCATCGGCACGCCGTCGCGCAGTTCGACCGTGGCACCGGTGAGGATCCGGTCGGCCGAGGCGCGGCCGAGCCCGTCCAGCAACCGGGCCCAGTCGGCCTGCGCGCCGACCTCCGCCGTGACCGCGCAGTGCGTGGCCGCCTCCCCCGCCCAGCGGCCGGGCAGCGGTCCTCCCCCACCGGTCGCGTCCCCCGACTGACGGAGAGCCGCCCGCACCTGCTCCGGCCCGAGGACCTCCGAGGGCACACCGGCGGACGCCAGCCGGGCGCGGAGCCGAGCGGTGGCGGCGGCCAGCGCCGAACCTGCGCCGCGCACCCCGCCGCCACGACGGGCGACGGAGTCCGGTGCCTCCAGCGGCTCGTGGCGCACCACCAGCCAGGAACGCACCGCCGCCGGCACGCCCTGGGCGGGCAACTGCCGGTATGCCACGGTGGGCCGGTACCGGTAGAGCAGGTCCCAGGGCGGCAACCCGAACTGTTCCACCAGGAGTTGCGCACCGGTGGGACGCGCCGGGTCCTCCCGCAGCCATGCGGCGAGCAGCCCCACCGGCAGCGAGGGCAGCGCGCCGCCCGGCAGTTCCAGCAGCGCGGCCGACCCCCGGCCGTCGGCGACCATTCCCAGCTCCGTGCCGTTGCGGTCGGGCACGGCCACCACGTCCAGCGCCGGCAGCAGCCGGTGCACCAGGCCGAGCCCCTCCCGCTCCGCCCCCTCGGTGCCGCCGACCGCGCTCACGCCGGCGACCACCGGCCCGCGCCGCAGCCGTCGCGTCAGGGGCTCGTGCAGCGCGCGGCGGTCGCGGCGCGTCAGCAGCGGCACCAGCGCCAGTGCCCCGGCGCCGGCCAGCGTCCACCCGACCGGATTCGCCGACGCGACCCCGGCGGCGACAACGCCGACGGCGCTCTGCGCCGCCACCCAGCGTCCGACCCCGGGCCGTTCCCGGGGGCCACCGCCCGCGACCGAGCCGGCCTGCGTCCCCGCGTCGCGACGCTCACTCATCCCCGTCTCCCGTTCCGGCGGTGTCGGCCGCCTCCTCGCCGTCGGACGGGTCCGTCCCCGCGCCGCTGTCGCCCGTGTCCCCGCCGCCGCGGTGCTCGCGCGCCGCCGCGTCCGGGTCCAGCACCGGCCCGGTCGGCAGCAGCCCGGCGAAGCTCTTGGGCACCGACGGCGCCGCCTCCGGGTCGTAGCGCAGCCGCTGCACGGCGTCCGGGGAGGCGAACGGGTACGCGGTGCCGCTGTCGGTGACCAGCGTGTAGGTCCCGCCGGCCGCCGCCGACGTGGTCGCCCGCACCACGGCGCCCGCCCCGGCGGGAACGTAGACGCGGTCCAGCAGCCCCAGCCGGTCGCCCGAGCCCGTCGTCACCGGGCGCATCCCCGCCGGCTCCGGCATGACCCGCGGGAGGTGGACCGTCGCCTGCCAGGGCGCGTCGCCGGGCTCCCCGCCCGGCGGGGTCGACACGCAGACCGGCTGGTTGCGGGAGGGCTCGTCCGCCCGGGGCAGGGCGTCCGGCCAGGACCGATCGCCCGGCGCCGCGTCCGCGCCGCGCGGTGCGCGCGCCGCGTCGGCCGCCGTCAGCGTGTGGTCCGCGCCCGCGCCCGGCAGCAGCAGCGTGTGGACCAGTTCGGAGACCGAGACCAGCCCGTCGGGACGTACCACGTAGAACTGCGGCGCACCGCCGGACTCGGTGTGGGCCAGGTCCCCGACCAGCGCCTCGACCGGCAGCGTCACCGCCGGCGGGTCACCCGTGCCGGCTCCGGACTCGGGCACGGTCAGCGCCGGGCCCTCCGGCAGCGTCGCGATGACCTCCGTGGGCAGCTCCACCGGCTGCGTCCGGCGCAGCTCCAGGATGTCGCGGACGTTCTCGGACAGGGCGTGGCGCCGCCCCTCGGTCAGCAGCCACAGCGTGTCGTCCTCGGCCCGCACCAGGACGGTGGCGCCCGCGCCGTCCCCGGCCGGCGGCGCCACCCCGGGGACCGAGACGTAGAGGGCGGTGTCGGCCGGCGCGCCGCCGCTCTCGCTGGGCACGGCGCACAGGGTCCACACGTCGTCCACCAGCGCGTCCCTGCCGGGCAGCGCGTCGGGCGCGCCAGGGATCCCCACGGGGAGTCCCCGCGCGGCGGTGTCGAGCACCGACTGCCGGACCTCGGTGACCTCCCCGCCGCCGACCAGGAGGGCTGACGCCAGGTTCAACGCCGGGTGCACCACCTTGTCCGCGACGACGTACCGGTCCCCGTCGTCACCGACGACCACCGCTCCGGCGGACGGCAGCGCCGGCCCCTTGCCGCCGCCGAGGAAGCCGGCGATCCCGAACCCCGCCATGATGAGCACGCCGAAGGCGAACCCGCCCCCGAGCGCGCGGTTGAGCCGGCGTCGGGGGTCGTGCTGCGCCTCGTCGGCGCCGCGCAGCAGACCGGTGACGCGACGCCGGTTGTCGTAGCCGTAGGCCTCGGCCTGTTCTCGGGTGGTGGCCATCTAGCGGCTCCGGTGGGTCGTGGGCGGGCCGGTGCGGGCCGCGACGGCGGCCCGGTTGCGGCCCGGCGGGGCGGGCG
>NZ_JAAVJB010000249.1 GCF_012034385.1 Streptomyces spiramenti | reverse complement strand
CGCCGCCCTGGGCATGTTCGCCGGGGGCGCCGCCACCGCCGCTGCGCAGCCGACCGCCACCGCGGAGCAGACCCCGGCGGCGGAGACCGGGACCGTCGCCCCTGCCAGCGCCCCCACCGTCATCGGCGGCACGCAGCTCCACTCCAGCGCGGGCCCGTGCGCGGTGGCGTTGAACCTGTACGGCTCCGGCGGAACGCCCTACGGCCTGATGCACGGAGCGTGCGGCCATCCCACCGGCACCACGCAGTGGTTCGCCGACAACGCGCTGACCGTCCCCGTGGGGAGCAGCACCGCGGCCTCGCCGTTCCCGTCCACCCCGCACAGGCTGGTGCAGTACAACGGCAACGGCTCCTACCCGCCGCACCTGGCCACCCCGACCGGCACGATCCGCGTGGGTTCCGCCGTCGCGCTGCCGATAGGCGCCGGGATCTGCAAGGCCGGACCGACCACCGGCATCACCTGCGGGACGGTGCAGGCCCACAACCAGACCCTGGGCTTCCCGCAGGGCGCGCTCACCGGGGTCAGCCGTGCCTCGCTCTGCCCGGACCCGGGCGACACCGGCCGGGCGCTGGTCGCCGCCGGCACGGCCCGGGTGGTCGGCATCGTCGTGGCGGGCAGCGGCAACTGCACCACCGGCGGCACCACCTTCTACCTGCCGATCCAGCCGATCCTCGCCCAGTACGGGCTGGTGCTCTTCGTCTGATCCGCGGCACCCGCCGCGCGGCCGGACCGCCCGCGGGTACGGCAGATGCGTACGGCCCGCCGGCGAGGCACACGGGCACGGCCCGCCGACGGGCACCTCCGCGGGGCCCGCGCAGGTCGCGGCGGGCACGCGGCAGCCGGCACCGCCGGGACCGAACGCTCCCGCACCATGGTCTGCGCCGGGGTGGTGACGTTACGATCACCGCTCCGGCGGCGCCCGCGCATACCGGCCGGCGCCCGTCCGGTACCCAACCGGAAGGAGCACCCCCGTGAACCTGCGCGACGACGCACGGTCCCTCTCGGACGAGCTGGTCGAACTCCGCCGCGACCTGCACCGCATCCCGGAGATCGGTCTCGAACTGCCCCGCACCCAGGAGGCGGTGCTCGGCGCGATCGACGGGCTCGGCCTGGAGGTGACCACGGGCGACGCCGTCTCGTCGGTCACCGGCGTGCTGCGCGGCGGGCGCCCGGGGCCGACCGTCCTGCTGCGCGGCGACATGGACGCGCTGCCCGTCACGGAACGCACCGGGCTGGAGTACGCCGCGCCCGCCGACCGGATGCACGCCTGCGGCCACGACCTGCACACCACCATGCTCGCCGGATCGGCACGCCTGCTGGCGTCCCGGCGCGAACAGCTGGCGGGGAACGTGGTCTTCATGTTCCAGCCGGGCGAGGAAGGTTTCGACGGCGCCGGCCGGATGCTCGACGAGGGCGTCCTCGACGCCTCCGGGGAGCGCCCGGTGGCCGCCTACGCGCTGCACGTGATGTCCGCGAACATCCCCGGCGGGGTGTTCACCACGCGGTCGGGCCCACTGCTCGCCGCGTCCAGCGTGCTGACGGTGACCGTGAAGGGTGCCGGCGGCCACGGTTCGGCACCGCACCGCGCCAAGGACCCGATCCCGGCGGCGTGCGAGATGGTCACCGCGTTGCAGACCTGGATCAGCCGGACCTTCGACGTCTTCGAGCCGGTGGTCCTCACGGTGGGCAAGTTCCACGCGGGCACCGCCTCCAACATCATTCCCGACGAGGCGACCTTCGTCGCGACCGTCCGGACGTTCTCCCCTGAGGCGCTGGCGACGATGAAGGACGGCACGGTCGGTGTGTGCCGCGGCATCGCGTCCGCCCACGGACTGGGCGTGGACGTGGCGTTCGACGAGCAGTACCCGGTCACCGTCAACTCGGGCGCGGAGGCGGAGTTCGTCGCCGACACCGTGCGGGAGGTGCACGGCGAGGAGCGGTACACGCCGCAGACCAACCCGATCCTGGGCGCGGAGGACTTCTCGCGGGTGATCGCCGAGGTGCCCGGCGCGATGGTCTTCCTCGGAGCCGCCCGGCCGGGCGTCGATCCCACCGCGGTGCCCAACAACCACTCGCCGCTGGCAGTCTTCGACGACGCGGTGCTCGCCGACGGGGCCGCGCTCTACGCCGAGTTGGCGGTACGCCGCCTCGGAACCGCCGCCGAGGCCGCCTGAGGCAGGCGAACCGGACGGCCCCGGGGCGCGGCAGACCCCCGGGGCCGTCCGGGCTCACCTCTCGCGCGCGTCCGGGCTCACCTCTCGCGCGCGTCCGGGCTCAGCTCTCGCGCAGCGCCGTGAGGAGCACGGGGACATGGCTGTGGTCCACGTCCCTGGCCGCGGTGAGCAGCGCGACCGGCCCGTGCTCGGCGAGGTCCCGCACGTTCGCCAGGGCCGACACCGCGGCGTCGCCCTCCAGCTCGCGCCGGTACCGGCGGGCGAACTCGTCGTAGCGCCCGTCGGGGTCCGCGTGCATCCAGCGCCGCAGTTCGTCGCTGGGGGCCAGCTCCTTGGGCCAGGCGTCGAGCCGGGCACGCTCCTTGGAGACGCCGCGCGGCCACAGCCGGTCCACCAGCACCCGCGCGCCGTCGTCCTCCTCCGGCTCCTCGTACACCCGCCGAACGGCGAGGTCGAGGTCACCACCGTCGCTGGTCGTCATGTATCGCACGGTAGGTCCGACCCGGCGCCCCCGCATCCCCGCCCGCGCGGGGGCGCCTCGGCGTCACCCGGAGCGGCCCACCAGCGCTCCCAGCTCCCTGCCGCCCCAGCCTTCCGGGGTGTGCCAGACGACGTGGACGCCGAAGATCTCCCGCACCAGGTCGGGCGCCCAGCTCTCGCTCGGCGGCTCCGGAAGAACCAGGTAGAGGCCCTGGGCCGAGGCGGCGAGCGTGCGGTTCACCTCCAGCAGCCTGGTCGCGCCCGCCCGGAGGTCCGCGTAGCGCGAGCGGCCCGCACCCATGGCCTCGTAGAGGAGAAGCCCGGAGTCGGCGACGCAGCTCACGTCGACGACCGGGGAGTCCTCCGGCTGCAGATCCGCCCAGTAGAGGGACGACTTCAGCGCGTAGCGCACGGCTTCGTGCTTGCGACAGCCGCGGTCGGCCGCCGCCTCCTCCTCGAGTCGTCGGATGAAGCTCTCCGGCGCCGGCGGCGCGGCCGGGGCGCCGGAGATCGTTCCCTCGTGGTCCGTCACTGTGTCTTCCTTCCGCTCGGGCTGACGTCGGTCGGCGGCGGGCATGTCGTCGTGCGCGGAGCGGCGGTCGGGCCACCTCTTCCGGAGCTCCTCCCCCGCCGCCGCCAGGGGCCCGGCCCAGCCGGAGCTCGCGACGTCCCGTTCCAGCGCGCGGTGATCGAGGGCGCCTTCCTTCAGTGCCCGCCCGGCACCGGCAGCGAGGTCGCGCAGCACGGTGACGCTGTCCCTCGCGGGGTCTCCGAACAGGTGAAGGACGTCGACCCAGTCGGCCTGGTCCCGTCGAAGGACCCGGTTGGCCATCCCCTGGAGCTCGGAGAGCCGCGCTCGGGCATCGGGGGCCTTCCCGTCGTTCTCGACGAGCTCGTCGAGGACCCCGAGCGCCGCGACGTAGCGCTCCGCCATCCGCTCCGAGACGGGCGAACGGCCGCGTCGGTCCGCGGTGAGCACCGTCTGGTTCGACTCGTTCGCGATGACCCAGCAATCCAGCTCCTCGCCCCGCCGCGGCGGCACCGAGCCGTGGCGGACGGTGAGCACGAGCGACCGCTCCACCCCCGGGGCCAACGCCCGCACCTTGTAGCGACCGCCGGGTGCCCGGTCCACCACCTCGACCCGCACGTCCGTCCCGATCCGTGGCAGCTCGGGCGTCTGCTCGTCGCCGCTCCGGCCGTCGGACTCGGCGTGGTCCTCCTCGTCGGACGTCGGCGCGAGCTCCGGGGGAAGCGGAGCGGTGTGCAGGACGGTCAGGGTCTGGGTGCTGCGGGTCAGCGCCACGTACAGCTGCCTGAGCCCGGACGGGCCCCGGTCCGCGAGGGTCGCCGGTTCCACGACGAGAACATGGTCGTACTCCAGGCCCTTGGCCTGGGAGGCGGCGAGCACCGAGACGTGCTGCCGGCCGAGCTCGGCGACGGCTCCGCTCTCGTCGATCCGGCGGCTGATCTCGTCCAGCCAGTCCAGGTCGTCGGGGACGACGACAGCGATCGAGCGGAGGGTGCTCCCGTCGCTGGTTCCGCTGAGCTGCGCGACATGGTCCACGGTGTCCTGGAGCAGCTTCCAGGGCTCGGTCGCCACCGTCCGCACTGCCTCGGGGCCCGCTTCGCGCACCGCCAGCGGCGACGACAGGGTGGGGGCGACCACCCTGGCGAGCGGAGCGACGAACTCCATGATCTCGGCGGGGACGCGGTAACTCCTGGTGAGTTCGGCCACGCGCCAGTCGCCCTGGTCGGACAGCGCCACGCCGATACGGTCCCAGCTCGTCGGGGTGTGCGGACCGGTCGCCTGCGCCAGGTCGCCCAGCACCGTCATCGAACCGCCCGCGGCACATCGCCGCCGTAGGGCACGCGCCTGCATCGGGGTCAGGTCCTGCGCCTCGTCGATCACGATGTGCCCGTACCGCCGAGGGGTCTCGCCCGTGATGAGGGCCCGCAGCTCCTCGAGGCAGACGTGATCGTCGAGAGTCCACCGGTCGGCGTCCGCGGTGGCGGCACGAGCACGTCGCAGCGCCTGCTGCTCGTCCTCGTCGAGGATGCCTTCGGCGCACTCGGCGAGGAGTTCGGACGAGTCGTAGAGACTGCGCAGCGCCTCACGGGGACCCGGCGAGGCCCACACGCGGTCCACGAGTCGTTCCACTCTGCGGTTGCGTTCCAGGTCCCGGCGGATGGTCCCGGTCTGGCTGCGGCGCGGCGCGACGTCGGAGAGTTCCTGGAGCAGTCGGTCGACGAGCAGGCCACGAAAGCGGTCGCGCCGCTCCCGGTAGGGCGCATCGATCTCACGGACCTGTGTGAGCAGGTCCAGGACCTCGGAGCGCGGCACACGCAGCGTGGTGCTGCCCGCGGTGATAACGACCGCGGGCTCGTCACCTGCGAAAGCGGGCTCGGCGGTGAGGTCGTCGAGGGCTTCGGGGCGGTGGTCGTGCTCCACCCGCCGCCGCAGCACGGCCGCCATGCGCTCGTCGGACTTCACCAACCTGGTGCGGGGCGAGTCCGTTCCCGAGACCTCTCCGTCCCAGAGGCGGCCGAGCTGCACCGCGTTGACGTCCCGTGTGCCGAGCGTGGGCAGTACACGGCCGACGTAGTCGAGGAACCGCTGATGCGGCCCGATGACGAGAATGTCGACTGCCTTGAAGTGATCGTTGTTGACGAGCCAGGTGACGCGGTGGAGGCCCACGGCGGACTTGCCGGTACCGGGTCCGCCCTGGATCACGAGGATGTCCGAGGGAGCGCCGGTGACCAGGTCCATCTGGTCGCGGCGGATCGTCTCGACGATGTCGCGCATGCGACCGCCGCGCGACCGCTGCAACTCGCGGAGAAGGAAGTCGTCCGGCTGGAGCGGCTTCCGGCGCTGTCTGCGGACGATGTCGCCGGGACTCGGAGCCCGCTTCGGATGCGGATCGCCCGCCGCCTGACCGGCCTCCGGCGCCGCGCGGTCCGGGGCGGGCACAGCCGGCCGGCCCGGCGGTGCCTCCACAGGTTCAGCGGGGGGAACGCTGTCGGCCGGGGCCGAACTGCGGGTGTCCTCGGCAGCGCCGCGGGGAACCGGAACATCCGGCTGCACGAACGTCCGCTCCACCGGGACGATCTCGTCGAAGTAGCTCTCCAGCACCCGCTGCACGCAACGCAGCTGACGGCGGAGCGACACGTCACCCGGTGCGTCCGGAAGCGCCTCCATCCATCTCTTCGCCAGCGGACTGGTCCACAGCAGGACCACCGGGTCGTTCTCCGCGTCCTGAACGCCGCGACGCCCGATGTACCAGGGCCGGGGCTCGTCACCGGGCTCTTCCGGGGCATCCACCCGTGCGTAGACCAGCGCCTCGTCCCCGAGGCCGCCGTAGGCGAGGGCACGGGCCTCCGCGTCGACGCGGTTCGCGATACCGTCCTTGCCGGTGGCCGACGCCTTCGCCGCCGACGAGCCGCTCATGGCTGCGAGTCGTTCGTCGTAGCAGGCGTAGGCGTGGTCGACCGCCCGCTGCTCGCCGGCCAGCACGTCGGCCCGAGTCGTTGTGCTCATGTCCGTCCTCCCTGCGGCCCTGTGAAATGCCGCCACGGACCTGCGCCCGCACCCCGGTGAAACAACTATCAGAAACCGTGCGACGGCGAACAGTCAGCGCGTGATGTCCTTGACGAGCGCCCCGGACCGCGGCTGCCGGGGCCCTGAACGTGTCGGCTCGTTTCCGTCGGACATCCGGCTGGTCGCGGCCTGGCCCGACATCGTTCCGGGCAGCTGCGGAAGCGGTTGCGCCCGTACGAGCGTCCCCGTCGAGCCGTCGCGGACAGCGCTCTTCGTGCGATCCGCCCCGCCGGGGAGTACCGCGTCCCCGCCCACGTCGGGATGGCTCGGCGCCGGGCCGGGACGCCCCTCGGGGCGGGGGCCCGGGGGCGCGTCGGCGGCGGTGCGGCCGAGTGGGGCGACCGCCTCGACCGGGCGTTGCCACCAGCTACACTGTCCGCGGCGTGCCACACCGCTGGTGCGCCACGGGATCAGTGGACCGCAGGTCCGGGCCCGGCGGCGGTCCTCGCCGCCGTCCAGATCCCCGCCTCCGTAGCTCAGGGGATAGAGCACGGCTCTCCTAAAGCCGGTGTCGCAGGTTCGAATCCTGCCGGGGGCACTCTCACGACGGCACGGATTCCCGGATCGGTGCGGGTCGGCGACCGGATGGCGCGGACGGTGTCCGCGCCACTCGCGTGTCCGGGTCGGGGCGGGC
>NZ_JAAVJB010000248.1 GCF_012034385.1 Streptomyces spiramenti | reverse complement strand
CGGGCGGGTGGCCCGCCCGCCGCGTGGCCTCAGGAGACCAGTTCGGCGTCGAGGCTGATCTCGACGCCGGACAGCGCCTTGCTGACGGGGCAGTTCTTCTTGGCGCCCTCGGCCGCCGCCTGGAAGTCGTCCGCGGCGAGGCCGGGGACCCGGGCACGGGTGCGGAGCACGATGCCGGTGATCCCCTCACCGGGCTGGAAGGTGACGTCGGCGCGGGTCTCCACCGACTCCGGCGGCGTGCCGGCACCCGCGAGGCCGTGCGAGAGCGCCATGGAGTAGCAGGAGGCGTGCGCTGCCGCGATCAGCTCCTCGGGGCTGGTGCGTCCGTTGGGCTCCTCCGCGCGGGAGGGCCAGCTGACGTCGTAGGTGCCGACGCCGGAGGAGTCCAGCGAGACCGTGCCGGAGCCCTCCATGAGCGAACCCTGCCAGCGGGTGGTGGCGGTGCGCGTGGTTGCCATCGTGTGTCAGTCCTCCCGGGACGTAAGGGACTTGCCGTCCGTCACGCTATCCCGCGCCGCGCTCCGGCACGGTCGCGGCGCTCCGGCACGGTCGCGGCGGGCGGTCGGAGGACACGTCATGCCGGGCGCCCCGCGTCGCGGGCCGCCCGGCACGGTGGGCGTGGGGACCGGCGCGGAGCCGGTCCGGGTGCGGCCGGTGGGACTCGAACCCACATGGGCTTTCGCCCACAGCATCCTAAGTGCTGCGCTTATACCAATTCAGCAACGGCCGCCGGACCCCGCCATGATACCGGGCGGTGCCACCCACCTACCCGCCCAGTGCCACCGTCACCGTGTGGATGACGAGTCCGGCCAGCGCACCGATGATCGTGCCGTTGAGCCGGATGAACTGGAGGTCGCGGCCGATGTGGAGCTCGATCTTCCGCGAGGTGTGCCGCGCGTCCCAGTTGGCCACGGTGTCGGTGATCAGCGAGGTGATCTCCCGGCGGTAGCCGTTGACGACGTAGACGGCGGCGTCGGCGGCCCAGCCGTCGAGCTTGGCCCGCAGCCGCTCGTCCGTCCCGAGCCGCTCGCCCGCCGCGAGGACCGCGGCGCGCGCCCGGATGCGCAGCGCGCTGCGCTCGTCCGCCGCCGCGGCGAGCAGCATGTCGCGCAGCGAGTGCCACGCGGAGGCGATGAGGTCCTGGACCTCGTCCCGGCGGACGAGGTCCGCCTTCAGCCGCTCCACGCGCGCGCGGGTGGCGGGGTCGTGCTGGAGCTGGGCGGCGAGGTCGTGGAGGAAGCGGTCCAGGGCGGCGCGCGCCGGGTGCTCGGGCTGATCGCGGATGTCGGTGGCGAAGCGGAGCAGCTCGCGGTAGACGCGCTCCCCGACCCGGCGGTCCACGAAGCGGGGCGTCCAGCCGGGGGCGCCGCCCTCGATCGCCGTCATCACGGAGTCGCGGTGCTCGATCAGCCAGTCGTGGGCCTTGGCGCACGTCAGATCGACGGCGGCATGATGTCCGCCGCCGCTGACGGTCTGCTCCAGCAGTCGGCCGAGGACCGGGGAGATCTCGGCGGTCTGCGCGCGCCGCGTCACCGCCTCGCCGATGATCGACTGGATGTCGGAGTCCTTCAGGACGCCGAGACCGCCCCGCAGGGCCGTGGCGAGTTCCTCGGTCACCCGGTCGGCGTTGGCGGGCCGCGCCAACCACTCCCCCACCCGGCGCGACATCTCGACCGAGCCCAGCTTCTCGCGGACCACCTGCTCGGAGAGGAAGTTCTCCCCCACGAAGTCGCCCAGCGAGCGGCCGAGCTGGTCCTTCTTGGTCGGGATGATCGCGGTGTGCGGCACCGGGATGCCGAGCGGGTGGCGGAACAGCGCGGTGACGGCGAACCAGTCGGCCAGCGCGCCCACCATCCCGGCCTCCGCGGCGGAGGCCACGTACCCGGCCCAGGCACCCGCTCCGCGGGACTCGGCCCAGGTGGCCAGCGCGTAGACGACCGCGACGAAGACCAGCAGGCCGGTGGCGACCGCCTTCATGCGGCGCAGGCCGCGCTGCTTCTCCAGGTCCGTCTCGGTGAACAGGCCGGGGTCCGGGCGTCCCGCCCCGACCGGGGAGGGGGCGCGACGGGTCCGCTCCCGGGGTCCCCCGCCCGGTGACGCCCCCGCCGTGCGCTCCGGTCCCCCGGGGGGCGTGCTGTCCGTGCCGTCCGTACCGCTCATTCCCGCCGCCCCCGTCGTCCGCTCTCTCGCGTCACTCGTCCGCTCCAGCTCTCGTGCCGCATCCGCATTCTGCCCCGTCACCCGCGGGCGGCGGGGCGCCGGCCACTCCGGGCCGCGTCGCGCCGTGAAGGAACGGTGGACGACGACATGCGGCCCCGAACCGGGATGGGAAGATGTGACGAGAAGACAGGAGTACCCGGCATCCGGGCCGGCAGAGGGGATGGGTCGGTTGCTGAGCAGAGTACGCGGCCACGGACTGCTGGCCACGCTGATAGCCACCGCACTGGTGGTCGGCGTACTGGTCGCCGACAGCCTCAGCCCCCGCGGGCAGGCGGCCACCAGCGCGGCGGGCCTCCCCGAACAGGCCCTGCGGACCTCCGAGGGCGTCTGGTTGTCGGCCTGGACCGCGGCCCCCACCGGAGCCCACCCCGACCACCCCGACGGCATGCCGGGACAGGCGGTCCGCAACGTGCTGCGCCCCACCGGGGGCGGTTCGGCGGTCCGGGTCACCCTCTCCAACCGCTACGGCGAGAGCCCGCTGCGCCTGACGCACGTCACGGTGGCACTGGCCTCTGGCGGCGGCCCGGCGGCCGTGCCGGAGACGGTTCGGCGGCTCTCGTTCGAGGGCCGTGACCAGGTGTCGGTCCCGGCCGGCGGCGAGGCGGTCAGCGACGCGGCGCGGCTGGAGGTGCCGGTCGGCTCCGACCTGCTCGTCACCGTCTACGCGCCGGGCCCCGGCGGCGCCGTCACCTACCACCGGCAGGCGCGCCAGACCAGTTACGTCGCCGACGGCGACCACGCGGCCGACGCCTCCGGTGACGCCTTCACCCGTGAGATCACCGACTGGCGGTACGTGACGGCCGTGCAGGTACTCAGCCAGAGCGCCGAGGGCGCCGTCGCCGTCCTGGGGGACTCCCTGACCGACGGTGTGACCTCCACCCCCGGGGCCAACCGGCGGTGGACCGACCGGCTGGCGGAGCGGATGCGGCAGAGCGAGGCCGGCCCTCGTTACACGGTGTTGAATCTGGGGATTTCCGGTAACCGTCTGCTCTCCGACGCGGCGCCGGACCGGCCTTTCAACGCCGACGCCGGGCTGACCCGGCTCCGCACCGACGTGCTGCCCCGGAGCGAGGTGCGCGCGGTGGTGGTGCAGTTGGGCGTCAACGACATCATCCGGGACCCGGACGGCGGCGACGCGGAGGCGCTGCTGGCCGGACTGCGGCAGGTGACGGCGGACGCCCGTGACGCGGGCCTGCTCGTCGCCGGCGCCACGCTGGCGCCGTTCGCCGGCCACGGCGGCTGGCGCGCGGACCGCGAGGAGGTGCGCGAGCGGGTCAACGCCGCGATCCGCGCCGGCGGCGTCTTCGACACGGTGGTCGACCTCGACGAGGCGCTGCGCGATCCCGCCCGACCGGACCGGCTGCTGCCCGCGTACGACTCCGGCGACCACCTCCACCCCTCCGACGACGGCTACGCCGCGATGGCCGCCGCGGTGCGGCTCGCCGAGCTGGCTCCCCTGGCGGACGTCCGCACCTGACGGCGTTTTCGGGGGCGGAGCCGCAGTCACACCCCCGACGACAGCGGCTGCCCTCCCCCGGTCCGCACCCCGCCACGACCGGGTGCGGCCCTCCGGGTGAGCGACGACGGCGGACCGCCGTGTCCGATCGCGCCGGTCCGGCCCGTCGGAACGCACCACACCCCGCCGCACTCCGTTGCACCCCCCGGCCTCACCGCTCCGGCCGGTGCCTCGCCGGCGACCGCCCGAGTGGCACCCGGGCGCGCCGAACTCGCCCCGTTATGTCCGTGATGGGAGACTCTGGCTCCGGAGGAGTCATCCCCGTCGCCGGGGACTCGGGCTGGTGGGCGAGGGGCGAGGAGTCCGCAGGGTATGAGCGACCACAACGGACCGGACGGCAGCGGCGGTGCGCCCCAGCTCTGGGGGCCGCGCCCCCGGCTGCGGGACGGCGGGACCCGCACGCGGCGCACGGGATGGCGCCGGTTCCTCCCGACCTGGCGGACGCTCTGCCTGTCGGCCACGACCCTCGCGGTGGCCGCTGTGGCGCTGCTGGTGACGGGCTACCTGGTGGTGGACATCCCCGAGCCCAAGTCCGCGGCGGCTGCGCAGAGCAACGTCTACCGCTACGCCGACGGGACAGTGATCGCCCGGACGGGGGACGTCAACCGCGAGAGCGTCCCGCTGGACCAGGTGCCCGACCACGTGCGGCACGCGGTCCTCGCAGCCGAGGACCGCGACTTCTACTCCGCCTCGGCCGTCGATCCCAAGGCCATGGTCCGCGCCGGGTGGAACATGCTGCGGGGCGAGGGCCGCCAGTCGGGCTCGACCATCACCCAGCAGTACGTGAAGAACTACTACCTGGACCAGCAGCAGACCGTGACGCGGAAGGCCAAGGAGCTCTTCATCGCGGTCAAGCTGGACCGGAAGTTCAGCAAGGACGAGATCCTGGAGGGGTACCTCAACACCAGTTACTTCGGGCGCAACGCGTACGGCGTGCAGGCCGCCGCCCAGGAGTACTACGGCAAGGACGTGGGCGACCTCGACACCTCCGAGGCCGCCTACCTCGCGACCCTCCTCAACGCCCCGGGCGCCTACGACGTGCGGTCGGGCCCGGAGTACCGCCAGCGGGCGCTCGGCCGCTGGGAGTACGTCCTGGCGGGCATGGTCTCGGAGGGCTGGCTCGACGCGGAGGAGAAGGAGTCGACGGAGTTCACCGAGCCGGCCGACACCGAACCGCAGTCCGGCCTGTCCGGGCGGCGCGGCTACCTGGTGGAGGCCGTCGACCAGTACCTCGTCGAGCAGGGGGTGCTCGACGAGCAGCGGATCGCCGCCGGCGGGGTCCGGGTCACCACCACGATCGACCCCGACCGCCAGGAGCAGCTGGAGCGAGCCGTCGCCGACCAGTTGGGCGAGCTGGTCGACGAGGAGCGACCGCAGGACTCCACGGTGCACGCCGGGGCCGCTTCGGTGGAGACCGCCACCGGTCAGCTGGTCGCGCTGTACGGCGGCCGGGACTACACCGAGCAGTTCATCTCGGGCGCGACGCGGCGGGACTACCAGGCCGCCTCGACCTTCAAGCCCTTCGTCTACGCGGCGGCCCTGGAGAACGAGGCGCGCGACCGCTCCGGCGACCGCATCGGGCCCGACAGCACCTACAGCGGCAGCAGCGGACGCGAGGTGGTCGCCCGCGACGGGACCGGGACCGGGTGGTCACCGGAGAACGAGCAGGACACCGACCACGGCACGCTGCCGGTCAGGGAGGCGATGGAGAAGTCGGTCAACGCCGTCTTCGCCCAGATGGGCGTCGACGTCGGGCCGGAACTCGTCCGGGAGACCGCCGTCCGGCTCGGCCTCCCCGAGACCACGCCCGGCCTGGAGTCCGCATCCGGCTCCGTCTCCCTGGGGGTGTCGACGCCCAGCCCGCTGGACCTGGTGCAGGCCTACGCCACGCTGGCGACTCACGGGGAGCGGAACCCGCTGGTCATGGTCGTCTCCGTGACGGTGGACGGCGAGGAGGTGCCGCTGCCGGAACCGGAGCCGCAGCGGGCGATCTCCCGGGAGGCGGCCGACGCCACCACGGAGCTCCTGCTGAGCGTCGTCGCCGGCGGCACCGGCGAGGCGGCCGGTGCCGCCGCCAGACCGGCGGCGGGCAAGACGGGCACGGCGGAGCAGGACAAAGCGGCGTGGTTCGCGGGCTACACCCCCGAACTCGCCACCGTCGTCGCCCTGATGGGGCAGGACCCGGACGGCGGGGGCCAGGTGCCGATGTACGGCGCGCTCGGCTTGGAGCGGGTCAGCGGCGGCGGCGTCCCTGCGAGGATCTGGGCGCAGTACACCGCGGCGGCGCTGGAGGGTTCGGAGGTGCGGCAGTTCGACCTCCGCCCGGGCGATCTCCCCTCGGGCGGCGGGGACGAGGACGGGGACAGCGAGTCGTCCTCACCCTCGGACAGCCCCTCCGACGGTTCCACGGACGGCCCCTCCACGCGCCCGGCCACCCCGGGCGGGACGACGACCGGGCCGGGTACCGGAGAGCCGAGCGGCGCGCCCGGCGGGGGCGGGGGTCCTGTGGATCCGACGGGCCCGCCCGGCGGGTCGTCGCCGCCCACGGGCCCCGCGCCGGGGGACGCGGGCGGTGACGGCGCGTCGCCCGACGCGCCGAACCCCGGCTGACCGGGACGACGGTGGTGTTTCGGCGGCGCCCGCCACGAGCCGGGCCGCGGCACCGGTCAGCGGTGGTCCGGGCTCAGAGGTAGAGCCCGGTCGAGTCGTCGGAGCCCTGGAGCCGCTCGGCGGCCACGGCGTGCAGGTCGCGCTCGCGCATCAGGACGTAGGCCACGCCCCGGACCTCCACCTCGGCGCGGTCCTCGGGGTCGTAGAGGACCCGGTCGCCCGGCTCCACACCTCGCACGTTGTGCCCGACGGCGACCACCTCGGCCCACTCCAACCGCTTGCCGACGGCGGCGGTGGCGGGGATGACGATGCCGCCGGAGGAACGTCGCTCGCCCGCACCGGTGTCGGTCCTGACCAGGACCCGGTCGTGCAACATCCGGATCGGGAGCTTGTCGTGGGTCGGTTGGCTGCTGCTCACGCCCCGACCGTATCTCAGGGCGGCGGGCCGTCGCCCGGCCGCTCCCCGCGGACGGCGGCCGGGCGGAGGGCGGGGGCCGGGCGGGCGCGGACGGACGACGGGTGGGAGCGCCGCTGCGACGCTCCCACCCGTGGGC
>NZ_JAAVJB010000247.1 GCF_012034385.1 Streptomyces spiramenti | reverse complement strand
CTCGTGGTCGCCGCGGCGCGACAGCGCGTAGCAGGCGTTGACGCCGACGATGCCGCTCCACGCCACGAAGAGCCCCGCGAGCCCCACGTGCGAGGCGGCGATCGCCGACAGCGGGATCGCCAGCAGCAACGACGCCACGGCGAGCCCCAGCGGGCCGCCCGGCCCCCGCGGCTCCGCCCGGCCCGGCCCCCCGCCCCGCGCGCCGACGGGCAGCTGCTGCTCCGCCAGCCGCCGGCGGACCCGCTTGTCCACGGTGGCGTCGATACGGAGGTTGACCTTCTCCACGAAGCTGTCGACCAGCTCCTCGTCGTACGCCGCGCCCAGCTCCCGGCGGGTCTCCACCGCGGCGGCCAGTTCCTGTGCCAGCTCGGGGTCACGTTGGCTGCTCATACCGACGAGGCTAGGGCCCGGGACGGCCGGGCACACGGGGGCTGGCCCCACCATTGCGCGGGGGACGCCGGCTGCACGCGCACCGTCCCGCGCCTCACCCCGCCGCCCCGGCAGCGCCGCCGCCGTCCGGCCAGCGCCACTCGGCGACCTCCGGCATGTCGGTGCCGTACTCCCGCGTCCAGCGGTGGTGCCGGAACCGGGCGTCCTCCATCGCCTGCCGGACCCCCGCCGCCCGCACCGCCAGCCCCGGCACCCGGTCGATGACGTCCATCACCAGCCGGTAGCGGTCCAGGTCATTGAGGACCGTCATGTCGAACGGCGTGGTCGTGGTGCCTGCCTCGCGGTAGCCGTGGACGTGCAGGTGGTCACCGCGGTCGTGCCGGTACGCCAGGCGGTGGATCAGCCACGGGTAGCCGTGGTAGGCGAAGACCACCGGCCGGTCCCGGGTGAACAGCGCCTCGTACCGCCGGGCCGACATGCCGTGCGGGTGGTCCTCCTCCGGCAGCAGCCGCGCCAGGTCCACCACGTTCACCACCCGTACCGCCAGCGACGGCAGCAGCCGCCGCAGGAGGGACGCCGCCGCCAGCACCTCCTGGGTGGGCACGTCGCCCGCGCACGCCAGCACGACGTCCGGCTCCTCCCCGGGCCTCTCGGTCCCCGCCCACTCCCAGACCCCCGCGCCCCGCGCGCAATGTGTGGCCGCCTCCTCGGGCGACAGCCAGTCGAAGGTCGGCTGCTTCCCCGCCACCACCACGTTCACCTGGTCACGGCTGCGCAGCGCCTCGTCCGCCACGCACAGCAGGGTGTTGGTGTCCGGCGGCAGGTAGACCCGAACCACCTCGGGCGACTTGTTCAGCACGTGGTCCACGAACCCGGGGTCCTGGTGCGAGAACCCGTTGTGGTCCTGCCGCCACACGTGCGACGTGAGCAGGTAGTTCAACGACGCCACCGGACGGCGCCACGGCAGCCGCCTCGACACCCGCAACCACTTGACGTGCTGGTTCACCATCGAGTCCACGATGTGTGCGAACGCCTCGTAGCAGGAGAACATCCCGTGCCGGCCAGTCAGCAGGTAACCCTCCAGCCACCCCTGGCAGGTGTGCTCGGAGAGGATCTCCATGACCCTGCCGTGCGGGTCGAGGTTCTCGTCCACCGGCAGCGTCTCCGCCTGCCACGCCTTGCCGCTCACCTCGTACAGCGCTTCGAGGCGGTTGGAGGCCGTCTCGTCCGGGCCGACCACCCGGAAGTCGCGCCGCCGCGCCGTGGCCGCCATCACCGCCGCGAGGTACCGGCCCAGCACCCGCGTCGGTTCGTGGGAGGAAGCCCCGGGGCGCTCCACCGGCACGGCGAACTCCTCCGGCCGCGGCAGCGGCAACTCCCGCAGCAGCAGACCGCCGTTGGCGTAGGGGGAGGCGCCCAGCCGCCCGGCGCCGGCGGGAACGGCCGCCAGCACCTGCGGGCTCGGCCCGCCGGCCCCGTCGAAGAGTTCCTCCGGGCGGTAGGAGCGGAGCCACTCCTCCAACTGCCGCAGGTGCGCCGGGTTCTGCCGCACCTCGGTGAGCGGCACCTGGTGCGCGCGCCAGGTGCCGGCAACCTGCTTCCCGTCCACCTCCCGCGGACCGGTCCATCCCTTCGGGGTCCGCAGCACGATCGCCGGCCAGCGGGGGGTGCCGTGCCACCCGTCGGTCCGCGCGGCGTGCTGGATCACCGTGATCCGGTCCAGCGCGACGTCCATCGCCGCCGCCATCGAGCGGTGCACCGAGGCCGGGTCGTCCCCCGACACGTGCAGCACCTCGTGGCCGTGCGCGCGCAGCAGCGCGTCCAGTTCCTCCCCCGGGACCCTCGCGGCGAGGGCGGGGTTGGCGATCTTGTAGCCGTTGACGTGCAGGATCGGCAGCACCGCGCCGTCGTGCATCGGGTCCAGAAAGCGGGTCGAGGCCCAGGACGCGGCCAGCGGGCCGGTCTCCGCCTCGCCGTCCCCGATCACGCAGGCCACCACCAGCTCCGGGTGGTCGAACGCGGCCCCGTAGGCGTGGGAGAGCGAGTAGCCCAACTCGCCGCCCTCGTGGATCGACCCCGGCGTCTCCGGCGCGACATGGCTCGGCACCCCGCCGGGGAAGGAGAACTGCTGGAACAGGCGGCCCATGCCCGCCTCGTCCCGACCCACGTCCGGGTAGAACTCCGAGTAGCTCCCGTCGAGCCAGCTGTTCGCCAGCACCGCGGGCCCGCCGTGTCCCGGCCCCCAGACGCAGAGCACCGGCAGCCCCCGCCGACGGACGACGCGGTTCAGCTGCGTGTGAACCAGGTTGAGTCCGGGCGCGGTGCCCCAGTGCCCCAGCAGCCGCGGCTTGATGTGGTCCGGGCGCAGCGGCTCCCGCAGCAGTGGGTTGGACATCAGGTAGATCTGCCCGGCCGCCAGATAGTTCGCCGCGCGCCAGTGCGCGAGCAGTGATGCCAGTTCCGTTTCGGTGACGGCGGGGGAGCGGACTGCGGGAGCGAGTGTGTCGGCGGCCATGGGGGACCTCGCGAGGGTCGGGATGTTCGGGCGGCGCCCGGGCCGGTGCGGCCCGGCGTCTCCTTCCAGCCTCCCCGCCTTGCGTCGAGCACGCGACCGCGTCCGCTCCCCGGGGCGTCCGCGCGCCGGGGGTCTTGCGCGACCGCCCTGTCTGCCCTGCGCGTGGCCCGGTCGCGACGGCCCCGCCCCCGCCGTCGGACAGCCGGACGGCGCGGAGCGGTCGCCGTGAGGTGGAACCCGCGCGGGAGGAGCATGCTGGAGGAAGACCCCCGACGGCAGGGAGGCTCCCGTGCACGCGCCGACTCCCACGGCACCCGACGACGCGACCGTCCTCGCGCTCGTCCGGGACGCCACCGCCGCCCCGTCGATGCACAACGCGCAACCCTGGCGGTTCCGGTATCGGCGGACGACCGGCGTCCTCGGCCTGTACGCCGACCTCGACCGCGCCATGCCGCTGTCCGACCCGAGTACGCGCGGCCTGCACCTGGGCTGCGGGGCGGCCCTGTTCAACCTGCGGGTCGCCGCGGCCCACCTCGGGCTGCATCCGGAGATCACGCTGCTGCCCGGCGGAGAGCCGGAACCGGAGCTGCTGGCAGCCGTCCGCCTGGTCGGCGGCGACGCGGACCACCGCAGGGACGCCGCCGGTGCCAGGGCCGCGGTCGGTGCCGGTCTGCTCACCGCGGCGTCGGTGCCGTCCGGCGTGCCCGCTCCCTCCGCCGGCCACCGGGGCGGGCCCGGGACGACCCGCCCGCCCGGGCTGCCCGCTGCCCGGCCCCCGCTCGGCGTGGAGGTCGGCGACCCCGGCGCGCCCGCCGCGCTCCACCCCGCCATCCACGCCCGGCACACCAGCCGCCACCCCTTCAGCGACCACCCGGTTCCCCCGGTGGTCCGGGCGGAACTGGCGGCGGCGGCGGCTGCCGAAGGGGCCGAACTCAGCTTCCCCGAGGGCTCGCACCGCCGGCTGGTGCTGGACCTGACCCGGGACGCGGAGGGCTACGACCACATGGACACCGACCGGGAGGCCGAACGACAGCGCTGGGTGGAGCCCGCGGCAGGCCGACGTGACCCCACCGGCAGCCGGTCCGTCCCGCCGGCCGACGGGCGACGTCGCGGTGACACCCGGGACGGCATCCCTGTGAGCGCACAGGGGCCCGTCCGCGCCTCCGGCGCGGCACCGGTCCGTGACTTCGCGGGCCGCTCCGCCACCGCCGGACGGCGACTGGCCGACTTCGAGCGGCACCCCCGGATCGCACTGCTCCGCACCCGCGGCGACCACCCGCTGGACTGGCTGTTCGCCGGACAGGCGCTGGAACGCGTCCTCCTGGAAGCGACGCGACACGGACTGCGGGCCTCCTTCGCCACCCAGGCGATCGAATGGCCCGAACTGCGGTGGCTGCTGCGCGACCCGCAGTCCGGCCCCGGCCACGTGCACATGGTGCTCCGGCTCGGGTACGGGCCACCCGGCGGTGCCACGCCCCGCCGCCCGCTGCGGGAGGTCCTCTCGCTGGCCGACTGACGGCCCGAGACGGCGCCGCACGGTCGAGGGCACACCCGTGGGGTGCCGCCGAGCCCACGCGGCGGGGCGGTCGGCGGTGGGGCGGTCGGCGTAACGACGGTGACGCGACGACGGAGGTGAGCGCGATGGACGGTCCCGGAACGGAGCGCGGGCGGCGCGACTTCCCGACGCGGCGGACGACGTGGACGAGGAGGAGATGGACGAGGACACCACCTCCTCGGCCGACTTCGACGACCGAGACGACAACGGCGAGCGCAGCGGCCGTCGCCGCCGTCGCGGCGGACGCCGCCGTCGACGCAGCGAGACCGCCCAGCGCGCCGCCGAGACCGGTGGCCACGAGGGCGACGGTCCCGAGGAGACCCCCGAGGCGGAGCAGAAGCCCGACCGGGAGGCCCCGAGGCGGGACGACGCCAAGGACGACGACGCCAAGGGCGCCGAGGGGACCGGCGGGGGGCGCCGCAGCCGTCGCCGCGGTGCCGCGGCCGTCGAGGAGGCCCCGGCCGAGGACGCCGTCGAGGAGCACGAGGACACCGACACCGAGTCCGACGCCGAGACCGACAGCGAGTCCGACGACGACGCCGACGGCCGTTCCGGTGGTTCCTCCTCCCGCCGTCGCCGCCGTCGGCGCCGCCGCGGCTCCGACAGCGACGACGCGCCGAACGGTTCGGAGGACGACCCCGAGCGCACCGTCGTGAAGGTGCGTGAACCGCGCCGCAAGAAGTCGGGCGAGCCGCAGGAGAGCTCCGACGGAGTGCAGTCCATCAAGGGCTCCACCCGGCTGGAGGCCAAGAAGCAGCGCCGCCGTGAGGGCCGCGAGCAGGGCCGGCGCCGGGTGCCGATCATCACCGAGGCCGAGTTCCTCGCCCGCCGTGAGGCGGTCGAGCGGGTCATGGTGGTGCGGCAGCACGGCGAGCGCACCCAGATCGGCGTGCTGGAGGACGACGTCCTCGTCGAGCACTACGTCAACAAGGAGCAGTCGGCCAGCTACGTCGGCAATGTCTACCTGGGCAAGGTCCAGAACGTGCTGCCCTCCATGGAGGCCGCGTTCGTCGACATCGGCAAGGGGCGCAACGCCGTCCTCTACGCCGGCGAGGTCAACTTCGAGTCGCTCGGCATGGGCCACGGCCCCCGCCGCATCGAGGCGGCGCTGAAGTCCGGCCAGCCCGTGCTGGTGCAGGTCACCAAGGACCCCATCGGTCACAAGGGTGCCCGTCTCACCAGCCAGATCTCGCTGCCCGGCCGCTACCTGGTCTACGTGCCCGAGGGCTCGATGACCGGCATCAGCCGGAAGCTGCCCGACACCGAGCGCGCCCGGCTGAAGCAGATCCTGAAGAAGATCGTCCCCGACGACGCCGGCGTCATCGTCCGCACCGCTGCCGAGGGCGCCACCGAGGACGAGCTGACGCGCGACGTCGAGCGGCTCCAGGCCCAGTGGCAGGAGATCCAGCAGAAGGCCAAGAAGGGCAACGCGCCGACCCTGCTCTACGGCGAGCCGGACATGACCGTCCGCGTCGTGCGCGACATCTTCAACGAGGACTTCTCCAGGGTCGTCGTCAGCGGTGACGAAGCGTGGTCGACGATCCACGGCTATGTCTCCCACGTCGCCCCCGACCTCGCGGGGCGACTGGAGAAGTGGACCTCCGAGGTCGACGTCTTCGCCGGCACCCGCATCGACGAGCAGCTGATGAAGGCCCTCGACCGGAAGGTCTACCTGCCCAGCGGCGGTTCGCTGGTGATCGACCGGACCGAGGCCATGGTCGTCATCGACGTCAACACCGGCCGCTTCACCGGTCAGGGCGGCAACCTCGAGGAGACCGTCACCCGCAACAACCTGGAGGCGGCCGAGGAGATCGTCCGCCAGCTGCGCCTGCGTGACCTCGGCGGCATCATCGTCGTCGACTTCATCGACATGGTGCTGGAGTCCAACCGCGACCTCGTGCTGCGGCGACTGCTGGAGTGCTTGGGCCGGGACCGGACCAAGCACCAGGTCGCCGAGGTGACCTCGCTCGGCCTGGTCCAGATGACCCGGAAGCGGGTCGGCCAGGGTCTGCTGGAGTCCTTCTCCGAGCCCTGCGTGCACTGCAACGGCCGCGGCGTCATCGTCCACCTGGAGCAGCCGCAGGGCGTCGGTGGCGGTGGCGGTGGCAAGAAGGGCCGCAAGAAGCAGAAGCAGGCCGACGCGGAAGCCGCGGCGCAGCAGGACGCTGCCGCTCAGCGTCACGATCACGACCACGACGACCACGACGGCCACGTCACGGCGGACCATCGGACGGAGTCCGCCCGCGGTGACGTGGACACCTCCTCCGCGCCGCTGGCGGCCGACGAGGAGCTGTACAGCAGCGTCGCCGAGGCGGAGGACGCGGCCCGCAGGGGCCGAGGCCGCCGCCGCTCCCGCAAGGCGTCCGCGCCCGCCGGCCCCCCGGCCGCGGTCGAGACCGCCGGGACCGACGCCGCAGACGCAGCCGCGGAGTCCGAGTCGCGTAGCGAGCCGGCCGTCGAGCGGTCGGCGCCGGAG
>NZ_JAAVJB010000246.1 GCF_012034385.1 Streptomyces spiramenti | reverse complement strand
CGGGACCTGCGCCGCACGGCGGAGACCGCCCCGGTCTGACGGCGACCCGACCCACCCGACACAGACGGGGGTGCACCGTGCGACGCGCGGTGCACCCCCGTCGGCGGTTCGCCGCCGCCCGGTGCGCGTCCCGCTGTGTGCCGGGCGGCGCCCGGACGCGGGCCGACGTCCGTTCCCCGGGGAGCCGGCCCGGGGTGCCACACGAACCCCGCGCCGGTGCCGCACCGTCGAGCGAACCCGCCGATCCCGGGCCACCGACCCGCCCGTGCCCGCGACGGCGCCCGTCGACGCCCAGCGGCCCGGCACCGAGTGACGGTGGTCACGGCCGTCCTACCACGGGCTTGCGTAGGCTTGTGGGGACGCCGAGACCGAGTCCGGCACGGCGGACGAGCACGTTCCACCGCTGCCCGGCGCAGCACCGGGAGCCGTCGGCACGGGCTCGGCACGAGCCACACGCCGATCGGCGGACCCCGTTCGGTACCCCGAGTAACGTCGGGGCGTCCAGATCGCCCCTGACCTGCAAAGAGCAGGCAGGGAGCCCAGGCAGGAGCAGTTCGATGATGCGCACGATGTTCAAGTCCAAGATCCACCGGGCGACCGTCACCCACGCGGATCTCCACTACGTGGGGTCGGTGACGGTGGACGCCGACCTGATGGACGCGGCGGACCTGCTGCCCGGTGAACTCGTCCACATCGTCGACATCGACAACGGCAGCCGGCTGGAGACCTACGTCATCGAGGGCGAGCGAGGCAGCGGGGTCATCGGCATCAACGGTGCCGCCGCCCACCTCGTCGAGCCGGGCCATCTCGTGATCCTCATCAGCTACGCCCAGGTCGAGGACGCGCAGGCGCGTGCGCTTCGCCCCCGGGTCGTCCACGTGGACGCCGACAACCGGGCGGTGGAGCTGGGGGCCGACCCCTCCGCCCCGACCGAGGGCACCGAGCGCAGCCCGCTCTCCGTCGCGCGCGCCTGACGCGCCGCCGCTCCGGCCCCGGCGCGCTGCGGGGATCGCACGACAACGGGCCGGGCCCGCGACCACCGCTCCGAGGAGCAGCAGGTCGCGGGCCCGGCCCGTCGGGCGAGGGGCGGGACCTGCCCCGCTCCCGCCGCCGTCAGCCCTGGCGGATGACGTCGAAGACCTCCTCGGCCGAGGCGTCCATCCGCGGGCCGGCCAGCCAGGTGCTCGTCACCGGGCCGATGGAGTTCACGGAGACCAGCCGCGGTTCGCCGCCGTCCGCCGTCAGCCACGGCCCGCCGGAGGAACCGGCGGTCATGGTGCAGCCCAGCACGTACATCACGGGCTCGGCGGCGTCCAGCGACAGCCGCGTCGGGTCGCCCGTGCAGCTGTGCATGACCTCGCCGTCGAACGGCTCCGACTGCGGGTAGCCGTAGTTCTGCAGGGTCCCCAGGCCGGCGACGGCCGGGGCGTCGAAGTCGATCTCGTAGGCGACGCCGGTCTGCTCCTCCAGGGAGCTGCCGTTGCCCTCCTCCTGCTCGACGCGCATCACGGCGAAGTCCTGGTGTGCGCCGTTGCCGCCGTCCATGGTGCCGTTCTCGATCCAGTAGTTGGTGGTCGCCACGTCGGCGGCCCACCACAGGCCGAACGGCGCGACCTGCTCGAACGGGTTCTCCGCGGGCTGGTCGACGAAGTCCTGGCCGCCGTCGTTGTAGGCGGGCACGAACATGACCTGGCGGAACCAGCCGCCCTCCACGCCGGCGTGCACGCAGTGCCCGGCGGTGGCGACGAGGTTCGACGCACCCGGGTTGTCGGGGTCCTGCACGACCGCGGCCGAGCAGACGCCGGTGCCCTCGGGGGTCTCGAAGAACAGCTTCCCGACCCCGGGGTTGTTCTCGCTGTAGGGCGTCGCGGCGCGGTCCGCCTGGTAGGGGGCGGGGAACGGGTCGGTGATGCCGCGGTCATCGGCGGGGTCGCCCGTCTCGGGGGCGGACTCCTCCTCCTCGATGTCGCTCTCGTCCACCGAGTTCTCCTGGCCGCCCGCCTCCTCCATGCGCTCGCGGTCCCAGAAGTCCTCGATGATGATGCCGATGTACTCGCCGGCCTCACGCAGCCAGTTCTCGGAGTCCCAGTCGGACCAGGCCCCGTCCTTCCACTGCTCCACGTCGACCTCGATGGGCAGCCGGTCCAGCAGCTCGCCCAGCCGGTCGCCCCCGCCCGTGCCCTCGCCCGCGGCGTCCTCGGTGGGGTTCTTGCCCTGGTCGCCCGAGTCGTCGCCCGGCCCGCACGCCGAGGCGGTCAGCGCGAGCACGGTCACCGCGGCGATCGCGGCCCCGGCCGCCCTGCGGCGCCCCGGTCCCCTGCGAATCGATGACATGAGCCAACTCCCCCTGAGGTGTACGTGTGATGGGCCTGGCGACGGGCGGCAGGTCCGGTGGCTGTGGGATGACCCCACTATGCCGTTGTCCCAGGGGACGGCCGCAGCCGGGTCCCCGGTTCCCGTTTCCCCACGCCGCGCCGGGAGAAGAACTTCGGCGAGGGCCGTGTTCGGACGCCGGGAGCGTCGTTTGCCCGGCTGAACCGTCCCCCGCCGGGTACGGGCCAGTTGCGTCCGCGCACACGCCACCAGTCGATGAAGGAGGGAGGCGCGGACCGCCCCCGCCGACCCCCGCCCCCGGGCCGGCGCGGCGGCCGTGCCGCACACCGATGAACCCACGCCCCGAGCGGGGACCCACCCCGCAGGTCGTCCCCGAGGTCCCGGCCCCCTCCGGCGTCGTTCCCACGGCGGAGACCGCGACGGCGGCCACGACGACGCGGTCCGCGACCGCGCGTTCCACGCGCTGGACGCGGCGGCGCTGCTCCTCGACAGCGACGGCTCGGGCCGCACCGATCCCGACACCCCGCCCGCCGAACTGCTCGCCGCCGTCGTCCTGCTGCGCGCCGGCCGCGCTGTGCTGGACGACCCCGCGGTGCTCTCCTCGCGGCTGTGCTCGCTCAACCCGCTGCACGGCCCGGCGACCACGACCGAGAACCTGTGGAGCACGCCCGACCGGCCGCCCGCCCGCCGGGCGGTCTGCGGTCCCTGCGGCGCCTACTTCGGCGACAGCGCCGCCGCCCGGCGGGCACCGGTCGTCGCCGGAGCGACGCTCTGCCTGCCGCGCGAGCGGGACTCCGGACCCGGTCCGGAGGTCGCCGGCGCGGGTGCCGCCCACGGTCCGTGGGGGAACCGCTGGACCCCGTACCACCTGCTCTCCGGCCCGCTGCGCGACGACAGGCCGCGCGGTGTCGACGTGGAGAAGCTCATCACCGCCGCCCGGGAGGCCCGAGGTGTCCACTGACCGCACCCCCCGCCCGCTGGTGCCGCGCCCGGCGCGCGCCGCCGGCGCGCTGCTGCGCGGCGCCTGCCGCGCGGTCGCCGCCGTACTGCTGCTCGCGGTGGCTGCGGCCCCCGCACTCGCCCAGCAGGACGCGGACGGTATGACTGCCGGTGAACGCATCGCCGAGGGACTCCGCGAGACCCCGGTGTACGTCGATCCGTTGTTCGAGCCGGCGCTGCCCGCCGAGCGGCAGCAGGAGCTGGCGGAGGAGATCGAGGAGACCGGGCTGCCCTTCTACGTCGTGCTGGTGCCGGTGGTGCAGGGCGACGACTGGGACGGCTCCCCGGAGACCATGCTGGAAGTGGTGCGCGACCGGCTGGGCGTGGCGGAGAACGAGCCGATGGTGGCCGTCACCAACAGCGAGAGCGGCGGTGTCCGCCATCTCCGCGGCCACGAGTGGCCCTGGTCCCCCGAGAGCGACGGGGAGTACGCGGTCCGCGCCGTCAACCTCGACCGTTCGTCCTACAACGCCTCGCTCCACTCGCGGCTTTCCCGCGTCGTGGAGCTGACCGCCTCCGGGGAGGGGCGCGCGGAGTACGAGCGGGCCCGCGAGGAGCTCACGGAGGGGATGCCCGACGAGAGCGAGGCGGAGGAGGGCTCCGGCGGCGTTTCGTTCGGCGCGGTGGCGCTGGTCGTCGCACCGCTGCTGGCGGTCACGGCGGGCGTGGTGGTGCTGGTGGCGCGTGCTCGGCGGGGTCGGCGGTACGAGGTGCCCGCCACCGTCTTCGAAGTGGCGCGCACCGCGGGCGAGGACGAGCTGCGGCAGCGGGCCAGGCAGGAGCTGGTGGAGTTCGGGGAGCGGCTCAGCGACCACGACGTACCGCTGCCCGACGCGCGACGCGAGGCGTCGGCCGACGCCTCTCGCACCGGGCGCCGGGAGCGGCGCACCCTGCGGGTGCTGCGGCCGTCCGCCGACCCCGGGCAGGCGCTGCACCGGGCGCTGGACGCCTACGCGGCGGCGGGCACCGTCCTGGACGGCGCACGGGAGGTGCCCGACCTGGTCGGGGTGATCGCGCTGGTCGCGGAGGGCACGGCCGCGCTGGACGGTGCCTCGGCCCCGGCGCCGGGTGTCGAGCCCGGTCGGCTGTGCTTCTTCCAGCCGCTGCACGGACCGGCGGGACCGCGCGTGCGGTGGCGGCAGGTCGGCCGGACGGCCGCGCTGAAGGTACCCGCGTGCGAGCAGTGCGCCGCGGCGGTCCGGGCACACCGCGCGCCGGAGGTGCTGACCGTGCCGCGTGACGGGCGACGGGTGCCGTACTTCGACGAGCCGGCCGAGCGCTCCGTGTGGGCTGCTTCCGGCTACGGGGCGTTCGGCGGGGGCACGCTCACCGAGCGGGTCCGCCGCGGAGATTTCACTCGGACGAGGGGGCGCTGAAGGCGCTGTCGTACCGCCACCGGCCTGCCGCGCGCCCCGGCGCCGGTGGGCGGCGGCGGGTCAGACGGCGACCCGGCGGCGCCGACGGGAGGCGTCGCGGTGCTCCTGGAAGGCGCGCCACCGCGCCACTCCCGCCTCGCCCCCGGGCACGGGTCGGTCGTGGCCCACCTCGACCGGCAGGCACCCGAGGGCGGTGGCGAGCCGGTGGACGAAGGCGACCACGTCGTCGCCGGTGCCGCGGATGTGCAGCAGCACGCCGGGCACCGGGCCGCTCTCCCCGCCCTCCCCGATGGCGAGCTCCATCGACCACTCCGGGCCCACCAGCGAGCCCCAGGCCGGGTCGGTGAGGTCCACCGCGGGTACGGCGGCGCGGATCGCCGCGCCCACCTCGGCGACCGTGCCGAGCGAGGCGGCGCCGGGCAGGGCGGTGCGGTTCTCGGGGGCCTCCCCGCGGGAGGCGGTGCCGTCGGCGGGCGGAGTCAGCAGAACGTCCCAGCTCATGCGGATCCTTACGTGACGGGGGCGGCGCGGGCCGCGCCCGGGCGGACGGTCGCGTGCGGCGGGCGACGGCCCGTCACATCGTCTCCACCATCGTTCCACCGACCACGGACAGTGGTGACGCCGGGTCGGCCCGCGCCGGGCGCCCCGCCGGGCGTGGGCCGTCAGTTGCCCGGCGCGGCGGCGGGGTGGCCCAGCATCATCAGCGGTCCGGCGTCGGAGCGGGTGAGGAAGAGCGTCGCCGTCGCGCGGTGGCGGCGCGGTTCGAGCCGGAGCTTGGCCCGCAGCTCCTCGGGGGTCATGGCGAACCCGCGCTTCTTGATGGTGAGGGAGCCGATCCCCCGCTCGCGGAGCAGCGCCTTGAGCCGCTTCAACCCGAAGGGCAGCACCTCCGTCAGCTCGTACGCGGTCGCCCGGCGGGTGGGCACCAGCGTGTCGGCGGTGACGTAGGCGATGGCCGGGTCGAGCAGCCGGCCGCCGACCTCCTCGGCGACGTCGGCGACACCCCGGGCGCGGATCACGGCGCCGTCCGGCTCGTAGAGGAAGCGGCCGGCGTCGCCGGTGGGCGGGTCGGCCACCGCGGCGGTGAGGAAGCTGTCGCCGGCGGGGAGCAGGGTGGCGCGGTAGCGGCCGGGCAGCCCGGTCCCGAACCACAGCACCGCCTCCTTCACCGCGCCGCCGTCGGAGACCCATTCGGTCTCGGCGTCGGACGGGAGGTCGGCGTGGTCGATGCCGGGGCCGGTCTTGAGCGCGGCGACGGGCAGCCGGCGCGCGGCTGCCACCGACCAGGACAGCGTGGGGGAGTACGCCTCGGGGTCGAAGCGGCGGCTGCCGCCGGAACGGCGGGCGGGGTCGACGAAGAGCGCGTCGCAGTCGCCGAGGTCGGTGGTGGTGACGTCGTCCTGCCGGACCTCGACCAGATCCCCCACGCCCAGGGCGTCGGCGTTGGCGCGTGCCGCCGCGCAGGCCAGGGGCGAGCGGTCCACGGCGAGAACGCGGACGCCGGCGCGGGCCAGCTCCACGGCGTCCCCGCCGTTGCCGCAGCAGAGGTCGGCGACGTGGCGGACCCCGAGGGCGGCGAACCGCCGGGCGCGGTGCCGGGCGACCTCGGCTCGGGTGGCCTGCTCGACCCCGTCGGGGGTGAAGAACATGCGCGCCGCGTCGGCGGGAGCGAACTTGGCGGCTGCCCGGCGTCGCAGCGCCGCCTGGGCGAGCGCGGCGGAGACCAGCTCAGCGGGGTGATCGCGCCGCAGCCGCGTGACCAGCGCGATCTCGTCCTCGGGGCGGTGGCCGTCGGCCAGCTGGTCGAGGAGCGCACGCCCCGGGCCGGTCAGCAGCGCCCGGAAGGCGTCGGCAGCGGGGTCGTCGGTGCCGTCGGTGGGGCCGCCGTACCGCCGATCGGTGGGCTCGGGCGCTGGGTCGGGGGAGTGTGATGAGGCCACACGGGTCATTGTCCCCGTTCGCTCGGAAACGCCTGCGGGGGGCGGCCGGATCGCGATGCCACGATCCGAAGTCATGAAAATGCGACAAGTAGTACCAGATGATGTGACCAATGACCCGGCTCCCGCTTCCGTCGCGGCGGGTCGTGGTGGCCGGCCCCACCGGCGGTTCCTGCTCGGGGGCGTCGCACTCCTCGCGCTCGCCGGTGTCACCGCCGGGGCGGTCGGACCGGGCGCGGTGGGGGCCACCCCCGCCCCCGCGGAGTCGCCCGCGCTGGCGCCCGGGGCCCTCCCCGGC
>NZ_JAAVJB010000245.1 GCF_012034385.1 Streptomyces spiramenti | reverse complement strand
CCCCCCCCCCCCCCCCCCCCCCCCCCCCCCCCCACGCCTCCCGGGCCCTGCCCGGACCGGTGCGTCGGACCGGCCCCCACAGCCGGTCCGCCCGTCCCCTCGGGACGTGACACCGGGAACGACCGCGGGCCGTGCACGACCGGCCCGCCCGGATCACCCGTGGGACCTCGGCCTCCGCCCGGCCGCGGTCCCACGGGGACGACTGACGGTGCCCCGCCCCGGCCGCCCGGCCGGGGCGGGGCACCGTCGCGTCGCGGGAGGGATCACCCGCGACCGGTCGGCGCGTCGGTCACGGCAGGACGGTCAGATCGGTGACGCGCAGGTGGCGGGGGAAGGTCCCGACCGGATCCGCGCCGCCGCCCAGCAGGTCGACGTCGTAGAGGCGGGCGCGGCCGTCGGTGTGGAGCACCGCCCAGCCGGTGTTGGCGCCGGTGGCGGGGTCGGTGCGGATGTCGAACCCGGCGTCGGGTCCGGCGTCGACACCGAGCGCACCGGTGGGGGCGAGCGTTCCGGCGTTGGCGGGCGACTGGAGCACGACCTGGTCGGTGCGGGTGTCGAGGTCGAACAGGGTGGTGGCGGTCGCGGGGTCGAGGTCGTCGTTGGTGTAGGCAGCGGCGGTGACGCCGGTCGCGACGGTGCCGTCGGGGTTGGTGAGGGTGCCGTCGACGACGGTGACACCGGGCGCGGGGGCGCCATTGGGGTCGTCGATGTTGTGACGGAGGTTCTGGCCGGTGTCGCTGATGACGCGGAGCCGGTTGGCGGCGGGGTTGAAGTCCACGCCGAAGAACTCGCCCTCCAGGGCGACGCTCAGCTGGCAGACCTTCTCCGCCCGGACAGCGAGGGCGCGGTCGGTGGAGCCCGGGTACGTCAGGGTGTAGATGCCGCCCTGGTCGCCGACGCCGTAGACCCGGTCGTCCTGGACGCGGTGGTCGATCCCGACCAGCCGGGAGTCGCCCTGGAGCCCCTGGACACGGCCCAGCGGCACGACAGCGCGCGGGTTGTCCACGTGGAAGCGGACCAGGGTGTTCCCGGCCAGGCCGACGGCCACCGGCGCGCCGACGCGGGAGAGCTCGTCGGCGACCGGCGAGGCGTCGTTCGCCGGGCCCTGCGCCCCGGTCGCGGCGGAGGGATGGCCGAGCAGGGCCACTCCGATCGTTCCGGTGAGCAGGCCGATGAGCAGGCGGTTGCGCATGGTGTGGCTCCTCGTGAGGTGGTGGTGCGGTCGGTCGCGGTGCGGAGCCGTCGCACGCCCCGGTGGGCGTCCGGCGGGCTCGGGTGTGCCCCGCGCCCCCGCCGACCGGGGGTGACGGGGCTGCATCGATGCTTCGGTGCCGCGAAGGCCGAGGGCGGGCGGGCCGGGCGGACCGGGACCGAACTCCACTCATGTGGGTGAGCGCCCGCCCCCGCACTCGCGCGCCGTGGGGCTCCCGGGGCTCGGACCGCGGCACGGCGTCGGCTAGCGTGACGTCAGGCCTCCGCCAGGTGGGCGCCGGAGGAGAGGAAAGCGGCTCCCGAGGAGCAGGTGTGACAGGTAGGAACGGGCGCTCGCCCTCCCCGTACCCCGATGCGGTGAGTGACGAGCTACGGCTGACGGCCGTCAGCGACACAGGACTGTCGGCGCGTCCCGACGCCGGGATGGACCGCTTCGCGCGGCTGGTGAAGGACGCCCTGAACGTCCCGGCCGCGCTGGTGTCGCTCGTGGCGGCGGACCGTCAGATGCTGCCGGGACTCGCAGGCAGCCACGCGCCGTGGGCGCGGGAGCGGAACCTGGGAGCGCCGCTGGCGCTGTGCGGGGAGGTCGTCCACGGCGGTGGGCCGGTGGTGGTGGCGCGGGCCCCCGGCGGCTGGGCCGGTGCGGCACCGGCAGCGTGGGAGGGGTCGGGCGGCCCCGCGGACGACCCCGTCGCGCTCACGCCGGAGGTGCAGGCGTACGCGGGGGTGCCGCTCACCGACCGCGCGGGCCGGGTGCTGGGCGCGCTGTGCGCCCTCGACAACCGCCCGCGCGAGTGGAGCCCGCGGGAGCTGTCGCTGCTGACGGAGCTCGCAGCCGCCTGCGGCGCCGAGCTGCGGCTGCGCATCGCGGCCCACCGCCGCGAGGCGGTGCACCGGGACGAGGCCGCGGCGCGCACCCGCGCGGACGGACTGGCGCGGCGCAGCGAGCACGCGCTGGCCCGGTCCGAGCTGCTGCTGCGGGCGGCGGACGCGCTGGCGGACACCACAGGGCTGGCGGAGGTCGGCCGGCAGGTCCACGACCTGGTGACGCTGGTGCTCCGTCCCGTCCACGTCCGGGTGATGGTGGCCGAGGACGGCGCGCTGCGGCGGCTGGCGAACGGTGCGGAGCAGGTGGACGAGCACACGGTCCCCCTCAGCGCCGAGCGGCCGATGACGCGCGCCGCGCGGGAGGACCGGGTCGTGACCGTCGCGGGCGCCGACGAGATGGCGACCGTGTTCGGGCGGCCGGCCGCGGCCGAGCACCGGTCGCTGGGTCTGGACACCGTGGTCTGCGTGCCGCTGCCGGGTGACGGTGGGCCGCTGGGCGTCCTGGTGATGGGCTGGGACCGCCCCTACGAGGTGGACGACCCGGAGCGGGCGGTCCTCGCGGCGCTGGCCGGGTACACGGCGCGGGCAGTGGAGCGCGCACTGTTCATCGAGAACCGGGTGGACGTCGCCCGCCAGATGCAGGAGGCGATGCTGACCGACCTGCCGCCGGTGGCAGGGCTCAGCACGGCCGCCCTGTACCGCCCGGCCGCGGACATCGACATGGTCGGCGGCGACTGGTACGACCTCTACCGGCTCCCGAGCGCGGCGCAGGGCGGCGAGGACGCCGAGGGCGCCGCGACGGTCGCCGCCACCATCGGGGACATCACCGGCCACGACATGCGGGCGGCCACCCTGATGGGGCAGGTCCGGAGCATGCTGCGCCAGGCCGACCTGGACCATCCGGGTACCGGACCGGCGCACGTCGTCAGCGCGTTCGAGCACGCCAACCGCGCGCTGGGGCTGGGGTGCAGCGGCACCCTGGTCCACGCCCATCTGCGGCCGTGCCCACCACCGGACGACGGCAGCTGGGAGCTGAACTGGACCAACGCCGGTCATCCGCCGCCGCTGGTGGTGCTGCCGGACGGAACGGTGGAGCCGCTGGTGGACCACGGGGTGCTGATGCACCCGGGTATCCCCGTGCGCGGGCGTGACGCCCACCGCCGCACGCTCCCGCCCGGCGCGGTGCTCCTGCTCTACACGGACGGCCTGGTCGAGCACCGGAGCAGCGACCTGGACGAGGCGATCGAGCGGGCGGGCCGCTTCCTGTCGTCGCGGCGGGACCGGGAGCTCCCCGCGCTCCTCGCGGAACTGGTCGACGAGGTGGCGAGCGAGCCCGCGGACGACGACATCGCGCTGCTGGTCCTGCGGGTGCCCGTACCCGGGCGCTGAGAGCGGGCGTGAGACCCCGCGCCGGGTCGGCTCGCGGCGTCGGATGCGGTCAGCTGCACGACGGAGGGGCGGCCTCATACCGGGTTGTACTCGGGCGTTCCTGACAACGCGGCAGATGGCCGTAGCCGGCGTCGCGGGCCCGGCATGGGGCCTCGAACACGCTTTGGTACCCCGGCCGCCGACACCCGGGCACAGCGGCCCGGCGGCTCGGCGCGGCCCGTGGCGGCAACGCGCCCCGGACGGTGTGCCGTCCGGGGCGCGTTGCCCTCCGAGTGCCCGGCCGGTCGGAAGGCCGGAGGGTGGCCTCCCGAGTGGGGGCCGACCGGGCGTCACCCGTCAGTCGAAGACCGACCAGCAGGTGGAGGGCTTGGCGTTGGCCGGGTCGAGGGCATTGGCGACCTCGTGCCAGGCGACCCGGTCCACCAGGGCGATGGCCAGGTGCTCGGAGAGGCTGACGGGGCACAGGTCCTGGAGCAGGACGTTGCGGACGCCGGGCTCGTCGATGAACTGGCTCCCATACGGGGTGACGACCTCGTCGTAGCGGGTGGCGATGACGGTGTACTCGACCTCCGGCACGGTGTAGCCGTCCGCGTTGAGCTCGGCCAGGAAGGGCGAACCGGCGATCTGCTGCTCCAGCGCGGGGGTGAGGCCCTCCAGCACGTCGCGGGCGCCGGGGAAGAGGTCGAAGAGCTTTGTCAGACCGAGCACCGTGCTGCCGTTGGTGGAGGGCGAGAGCCCGACGAGCGCGTTGACCTTGTCGGCGGCTCCGTCGTGGTGCTTGAGGTAGTGGCGGGGCATCATGCCACCCTGGGAGTGCCCGACGATGTCCACTTCCGGTGCGCCGGTGGTCTCCAGCACCCGGTCCACGTAGACGGCGAGTTCGGCGGAGGAGTCCTCGATCGGGCCGAGGCCGTGGAAGACGGCGACCCCGGGGAGCTTCCCGTAGTCGAGGGAGAACACGCACCAGCCGCGGTCCGCGAGGTAGGGGGCGAGTCCGATCCAGTTGGTGGTGCTGTTGCCGAGGGTGCCGTGCACCAGCACGACCGGGCGGGGGCGTTCCGCGGCGGGGGTGCAGTCGTCGTCGTTCCATCCGCCGGTCGCGGCGGTCGCGCCGGCGTCGGCCCGGGGGCCGCTGTCGGGGGCGGTCGGCGCGTGTTCCGCCCGGGCGGCGGTGGCGGGAACGACGGCGACGGCCAGGGCGAGCGCCAGGGCGGCGGCGCCGGGGCGGGCGCGTCGGATCCAGGACAGCACGATGGGGTCTCCTCGCTGGAGGGCGCACGGTGGGGGGGTGACGGCGCGCGGTCCGGACCACGGGTTACTGCCGAGTACGCACCACGTTACGAGCGGGTAACTGAACCGCCCACCCTTCATGCGGTGAAGATACGAACACCCCGCACACACAACTCGCCGGACGGACTCCCCCGCCGCGTTCCGGGCGCCACACCCCGGTCCGGCGTCGCCCCGGGGCCGCACCCGGCCTCGCGGGAGCGGCGCGGGATTCCCCACCGAGTGGCGTGCGGCGGCCCGCCCGGGGCAGGATCGGCGCCGGACCGCGCGGCGACGCCGCGGGAGGGGCGACCCGCTCACGGAGCGAACGGGCGCGCCCCATGGACGAGATACGCGGGAGGACAGCCGTGACCGGCAAGGCCGAGACGTTCGAATTCCAGTCGGAGTCACGCCAGCTGCTGCAGCTGGTGGTGCACTCGATCTATTCCGAGAAGGACATCTTCCTGCGGGAGCTGATCTCCAACGCCTCGGACGCGCTGGACAAGCTGCGGCTGGAGTCGCTGCGGGACAGCGGCCTCGACGCGGACACCTCCGACCTGCACATCGCGTTGGAGACGGACACCGCGGAGCGCACGCTCACCGTGCGGGACAACGGCATCGGGATGTCCCGGGACGACGTGGTGGAGCTGATCGGCACCATCGCCAAGTCGGGTACCGCCGAGTTCGCGCGCAAGCTCAAGGAGGCCAACGACGCCAAGGACGCCACCGTCTCCACCGACCTCATCGGGAGCTTCGGCGTCGGCTTCTACTCCAGCTTCATGGTCGCCGACCGCGTGACCCTGGTGACACGGCGCGCCGGCGAGAAGGAGGGGACGCGCTGGGAGTCCGAGGGCGAGGGGACCTACCGCCTCCAGCGGGTCGAGGACGCACCGCAGGGGACCTCGGTCACCCTCCACCTCAAGCCGGTCGACGAGGAGGACAACCTCCACGACTACACCGCCGAGCACACGCTGCGGTCCATCGTACGGCGGCACTCCGACTTCATCCCGTGGCCGATCCGCACCGAGGTGGAGCGGGAGGAGGACGGCACCACCACCCGGGCCGTCGACACGCTCAACTCGATGAAGGCGCTCTGGGGCCGGTCGCCCGAGGAGATCTCCGAGGAGGAGTACACCGAGTTCTACCGCCACGTCAGCCACGACTGGTCGGACCCGTTGCGCACGATCCACACCCGCGCCGAGGGCACCTTCGAGTACCAGGCGCTGCTGTTCCTGCCCTCGCGGGCACCGGTCGACCTCCACCAGCAGGACGCGCGACGCGGCGTCAACCTGTACGTGCGCCGCGTCTTCATCATGGACGACTGCACGACGCTCCTCCCGGAGTACCTGCGCTTCGTGAAGGGCGTGGTGGACGCGCAGGACCTCTCACTGAACGTCTCCCGCGAGGCGCTCCAGCAGGACCGGCAGATCCAGCTCATGCACCGCCGCCTGGTCAAGAAAATCCTCGCCTCCGTCAAGTCGCTGCGGACCGAGGACCCCGAGCGGTACGCCACCTTCTGGCGGGAGTTCGGCCGCGCGCTCAAGGAGGGCCTGCTCTCCGACGCCGACAACCGGGCGACGATCCTGGAGGTCTCCTCGTTCGCCTCCACGCACGACGCCGAGGCCCCCACCTCGCTGCGCGCGTACAAGGAGCGGATGAAGGAGGGGCAGGAGCACATCTACTACGTGACCGGCACCTCCCGTGCCCGCCTGGAGAACTCCCCCCACATGGAGGCGTTCCTGGCCAAGGGGTACGAGGTGCTGCTGCTGACGGACCCGGTCGACGAGGTCTGGGTAGAGCAGGTCGGCGACTTCGACGGCACCCCGCTGCAGTCCGTCGCCAAGGGCCGGGTCGACCTGGAACCGGCGGACAAGGAGGCGGAGGAGAGCGAGGAGGCCGCCCGGCGCAAGGAGGAGTTCGGCCCGCTGCTGGAGTGGCTGGGCACCCGCCTGGGCGAGCAGGTCAAGGAGGTACGGCTCTCCGCCCGGTTGACGACCTCCCCGGCGTGCATCGTCGGTGACGAGTTCGACGTCACCCCCACCCTGGAGAAGATGTACCGGGCGATGGGCCAGCCGCTGCCGCCCGTCAAGCGCATCCTCGAACTGAACCCGGACCACGCGCTGGTCGGCGCGTTGCGCACCGCCCACGCGGCGTCCGCGGAGGAGGGGGCGCTGGGCGACACCGCCGAGTTGCTGTACGGCATGGCGCTGCTCGCGGAAGGCGGCGACCTGGCCGACCCGGCGCGGTTCAGCCGGCTCCTCGCGGAGCGGCTCGCCGCCGGCCTGTGAGCCGTCACCGCCGGCCGGCCCCGCCGTGGCGCGGGGC
>NZ_JAAVJB010000244.1 GCF_012034385.1 Streptomyces spiramenti | reverse complement strand
CGCCGCCACCAGGTCGCGCAGCTCGGAGGCGGCGGCGGTCCGCAGCCGGCGGACGGTGGGCCGGGAGGGGCCCTGCGCCTGGACGCGTTTGCGGAGTTCGGCCTCCAGCGCGCGGTCCTTGGCGCGGGCACGCTCGGCCGGGGTCAGGGCGGTGGACGGGCCGTGGCGGCGGTGGCCGACGACGGCGCCGGCCCCGAGGAGGATGCCACCGAGCAGCAGCGCGCCCATCACACCGGCGGCGATGCCGCCGCCGAAGTCCTCGTCGTAGATGGATCCCAGCGTGCGGTCGCCCTCCAGGTCGGGCGCCTCGTACCAGTCCTGGTCGAGGGTGCGTTCCCACCGGTCCGGGTCGGGCTCGGCGGTCGCCAGCTCGCCGAGGACGACGTCGAGGACCTCGGCGTCGGTGATCCGTTCCTCGTCCTCGCGCGCGGAGTCGGCGGCCTCTCGGACGGAGTCGCGGATCTCCCGGAGCGGGAGCGCGGAGCCGTACCCGACGAGGGTGACGTCCTGGCGGCCCGGTTCCAGCAGGACGTAGGTGCCGTCCTCACCGGTCTCGCCACGGAGCAGGTGTCCGAGGTCGTCGACCCGGTAGCCGACCTCCGCGTCCCGGTCGGAGGCGACGGTCAGGACGTAGGCGGGCTCGGGCAGCTCCGCGAGGCGTTCGGTGATCTCCGCCCGCTCCTCGGCGGTGAACGGCGGCGGCAGCTCCGGGTCGACGTACAGCGGGGCGTCGGCGAGCCCGGCGGCGAGGCGGTCCACCCGGAGTCCGAGGTCGTCCTCGGTGGGGAGCGCGTGGTCGTGGGTGAGGGTCTCGTCGAAGACCTGCGGCGCCACCAGCGGCACCGCGGCCCCGGCCAGCACGGCCAGCGGCACGCCCACCAGGAACGGCCACGTACCCCGGCGGCGGGCCAGCCGCACCGCCCCCGCGGCGCCCAGCACCACCAGCGGGAGCCCCACGAGGCCGAGCCCGGTGAGGAACGCCTGGTTCCGGCGGTCGGTATGGGAGATGAACATCTTCCCGGGCCGGTCGTCGTAGTCGCGAGCGCGCACCTCGGCCAACCGGTTCTCGGTGTCGCCGTCGAGCAGGGAGTCGACGAAGGCGGTGACGACCCGCAGCGCGCCGGCGTCGCGCGGCAGGTCCTGCGCCGCGATCTCGGCTGCGGCGTCCGCCGGGAGATCGGTGCCGAACGCGGCGGCGTGGGGCCGGCCGCCGCTCAGCAGCAGGTAGACGCCGTCCTCCCCCACGCGGTCGTGGACCCGCGCCAGCATGGTGCGGGCGTCGCCGCCGTTGACCGCGCCGTGCGGCAGGACCAGCAGGAAGGCGGACACGTCGAGCCGTTCGAGCTGCTCGGCGTAGAGCGGGGCCGTGGAGCGGGGCACCGAGCGGGGGACGGCGTCGCTGATGTAGACGGGGTCCTCGGCCAGCCGCTCGGCGAGGTGGGCGGCCTGCCCTGCGGACACCTCGGGTTCGCCCCCCGCGTCCGCCACGTCGTCCGGAGCGGGCGCCCCCGGTGCGCCGTCCGGCTCACCCGGTTCGGCGTCCGTACGGCCGCCGGGCCCGGTCCCGTCCTGAGCGGGCAGCGCGGCCGGCGCCCCGACCTGCGACGCGCCGACTGCCCCGGCCTGCGACGCGGCGGCGGACTGCGCGGTCGCGCCCACGGACGCCAGGACCAGTGCGGTCACCGTCGCGACGAGGCGGGCCCGTATCGGCCCGTCTCCGCTCGCCCTCATCGGGCCTCCCCCTGCTCAGCCACGGTGCGGCCGGTCCGTCCGGCGCGGCGGCGCGGGTCGGTCGGTCACGGTCCAGGCACCCGGGCCGGTCGGAGCCGGGGTGGTCGGGACCCGGCCCGCCAAGGCATCGTATGCGCGCCCGCGCGCGCTCCGGCGGGCCGTGACGGAGTTGTTGCGTGCCCGGTACACGTGGTCGACCGCAGGTGGCGAACACCGCGCCGAGTGCGACCCGCACGACGGTCGGCGGGCCCCGGCCTCCCCGTGCGGCGCGCCACCCGCACGGCGGTCGGTGGTCGGCACGGCCGGGCCGGTCGGTGGTCGGCACGGGCCGGGTCGTCGGCGGCCTCAGACCTGGCGGAACCGCCAGCGGTGCACCGGCCGGGCGATCAGGTCGGACTCCGGGGTCGGCAGTTCCGGTAGCTCGGCCGACACCTCGTCCTCCCCCTCCCACCAGGTGATCACCAGGACGCGGTCGCCGGGCGCGGCGAAGGTCTCACGGCGCGAGGGCTCGGTCGCGAGCCGTTGTCCGCGCGCCCAGCGCAGCAGCTCCTCGCCTCGTCCCTCTGCCGCCTTGGCCTCCCACATCAGGGCGATGGTCACGGTGGTGGTCCTTCCTCGTCGTCGCCCGCCGCCGTGCTCCGCGCCGGCGGGCCGGTTGTGTCGGCCGGGGTGCGTGCCGGCCGGGGTCGCGCCGGGGCCGCGGTGTCGATCACGCGGGTGGTCGGTGGCCGGCCGGTGCCGGCCCCGGCGGCTGCCGGGTGTTGTCCCTGCGCATGACCAGGGCGTCCATCCCGGCGGCCTGGTAGTAGTTCTTGCGCACTCCGAGCGGTTCGAAGCCGTGGCGGCGGTACAGCCGCTGGGCCGGTTCGTTGTCGGTGCGCACCTCCAGGAAGACCTCCTGGCTGCCGAACGCGGTGGCAGCGTCCAGCAGTTCGCGCAGCAGCCGGGTGCCGAGCCCGGTGCCGTGGAGCTCGGGGGCGGCGGCGATGGTCTGGACGTCGGCGCTCTGCCCGGCGGCGGCGAGACCGGCGTACCCGGCGAGCTTGCCGTCCGGGCGGAGCGCGACGACGTAGTGGCGGGTCCGGGCGGAGCCCCGGGCGTGGGCGAGCTCCGACCAGAACATCCCGGCCGACCAGGCGTCCTCCGGGAAGAGCCGTTCCTCCAGCGACAGGACCGGGTCGATGTGCCACCAGCGCATGGTGGCGATCCGCACCCCGCCGTCGGTGGGCGAAGCGGTGGTCACGAGTCCCGGGCCGGCGGCGCCGGCGGAGTGACGACCTTGTACCCGGCGGGCACCTGAGCGTCGGGGCGCCGCAGGTACAGCGGTGACGGCGAGGCCAGTTCCTCGCCGGCGGCCAGCCGTTCGGCCGCCAGGGCCGCCAGGGCGGCGGCGGAGGCGTGCGCGGGGGCGTCGGGGAGGAGACCGGGGAAGTCGGCGGCGTACTGGGCGGCGCCCGCCCCGAGGGCGGGCAGCGCGCGCACCTCCTCGGGCAGTTCCGACGGCCGGCCGACCTCCGGCTCCCCGGTGCGGTGCCGGGCGTCCTCGTAGCGGGCCCAGTACACCTCGCGGCGGCGAGCGTCGGTCGCCACGACGAACGGCTCGGTCAGGCCGGAGGCGTACGCCAGCGAGTCGAGGCTGCACAGGCCGTGGACGGGGACGGACCGGGCCGCCGCCAGGGCCGATCCGGTGGCGATCCCCACGCGGAGCCCGGTGTACGGCCCGGGGCCGACACCGACGACGATGCCGGTGAGCTCGTCGAGGGTGCGGCCGGCCTCGGTCAGGACCCGGTCGACGGTGGGCAGCAGCAGTTCGCCGTGGCGGCGGGCGTCCACGGTGTCGCCCGCGGCCAGGACGCGGGTCCCGTCGTGGAGGGCAACGGTGACGGCGGGGGTGGCGGTGTCGAGCGCGAGCAGTAGCACGCCCCCCAGTTTATGGCGGCGCCCGCGCCCGGCCGTCCCCGCCGCCGCAGGTGCACCCGCCGCGGCGCCGCACGTCGCATCCGGGCGGCCTCCGGGCGGCCTCCGGGCAGGAGGGGCGGTGGGCGCAGTGCGCGGGCGGCCGGTTCCGGGATGTGGGGGGCGGTGGGACTGCTACCGTCGTCCCCGGCCCTCTCCGGGTCCCTTCATCCGATGTTCCGAAGAGAACAGGCGACAGCTCATCGTGGCACGCGGCAGCTCCGAAACCCACGCCTCTCCCGGAGCCTTCGTCTCCGTACTGACCGTCGTCGCGCTGGTGGTCGTCGGCTTCTTCGCCTACCAGGCGTCAGCGGCGGACGGCGACGCCCCGAGCGCCTCGCCCCCCGTCTCCGAGCAGTCGCCGGACGGCGAGGACGGCGAGCACTCCCCCGGCGAGGAGCCCACGGGCGACGCCCCCGAGGGGGCGGACGACGAGCCGGAGGGGAACGGGGAGGCCGGTGGCGAGGAGCACCCGCTGCCCGCGGAGTCCGGCGACGGCAAGCGGGTCGTGTACGGCCTGGCCGACCAGCGGGTGTGGCTGGTGGACCCGGCGGACGACGGCCTGGGCGACGAGATCACCGCCACCTACCCCGTCCACCGCAGCTCGGTCGACCCCGATCCGGGGAGCTACCTCGTCAGCGCGAGGACCGAGCGGATCACCGGATCGGACGGTGTCCCGATCGAGAACGTCATCGGGTTCGACGCCCCCGGCGCCGTCGTCTTCGGCTTCTCCACCGCCACCGACGGCTCCACCCCGGACCCCGACTCCACCACCCCCACCGGCGGTATCCGCCAGTTCGCCACCGACGGCGAGGCCATGTGGGAGTTCACCGAGGTCGGCACCCCGGTCGTCGTCGTTCCCTGACGGTCGTCCCCCGACGGTCGCCGTTCCACGCCGCTCCCGGCGGGGGCGGGCGGCCTCCGGGAGCGGTCCGCCCGAAGGGGGCAGACCTCTCCCGCCGCCCGACCGTCAGTCGGTGCCCGGCCCCGACGGCTCTTCGCCGCCGTCCAGCAGCGCCGCGAGGTCGACCCCGGCCCAACGCGGGCCGACGCCGGTGAGGGTGACGACGCGCGGTGCGTCGCCGTCCAGCGCGCTCCAGTCCGTTCCGCCGTCGACCGCCGCGCCGCCACCGGCGCCGGTGGGCCGCTCCAGCCGGACCAGCAGCCGGCTGTCCGACAGCTCCTCGACCTTGCCCTCGCCCCACTCCACGACGACCACCGAGTCGGGCAGCGCCAGGTCGAGGTCGAGGTCCTCCATCTCGTCCAGCCCGCCCGCGAGCCGGTAGGCGTCGACGTGGACCAGCGCGGGACCGTCACCCAGCGACGGGTGGACCCGCGAGATCACGAACGTCGGCGAGGCCACCGCGGAGCGGACGGCGAGTCCTTCGCCGATACCGCGCGTCAGCGTCGTCTTGCCCGCGCCCAGCTCCCCGCTGAGCAGCACCAGGTCACCGGCGCGCAGCAGTGCCGCCAGCTCGCGGCCCAGCCGCATCGTGCGGTCGGCGCCGGCGACCGTACCGGAGGCGTGCCCCCGGCTGTCGGTCCGTCCGGGGTGCTCGCCGGTCGGGGTGGTACCCGCGCTCATCGTCGTGCCGTCTCTCCGTCGTCGCGTGCCGCCGGCGACGCGCCCGGAGGCGGGCGCGTGGGGCGATCCCGTGGATCCGTCCGCGTGCGGCGGCGGGGCGTCGGGCGCCCCGACTCCGGATGGTACGCGCCGGGCGCCCAGCGGGCGGCGCGTTCACGGCCCGGCCGGCCCGCTCAGCCCAGGTGGACGCGGGGTACACGGGCCCCGATGCGGGTGACGATCTCGTAGCCGATCGTCCCGGCCGCACGGGCCCAGTCCTCCGCCGTCGGCTCCCCCTCGCGGCCGGGTCCGAACAGCACCACCGGGTCGCCCTCGGCGGCGGTGTCCCCACCGAGGTCCACGACGAACTGGTCCATGGCGACCCGCCCGGCGACGGTGCGCCACTTCCCCGCCAGCAGCACCGGACCGGTGCCGGAGGCGTGGCGCGGCACCCCGTCGGCATAGCCGGCGGGCACCAGCGCCAGCGTCGTCTCCCCCGGGGTGCGGTAGCGGTGGCCGTAGCTCACGCCGTGGCCGCCCGGCACCCGCTTCACCGAGGCGAGCGACGCCCGGAGCGTCATGGCGGGGCGGAGGCCGAAGTCGCCCGGCAGCCCGACCTCGGGCGACGGCGACAGGCCGTACACCGAGACACCGGTGCGGACCAGGTCGTAGTGGGAGGAGGGCAGGGTCAGCGTCGCCGGCGAGTTGGCGAGATGGCGGACCTCGGGGTCGAGTCCAGCGCGCGCGGCGGTCGCCAGCGCCTCGCGGAACACCCCCTCCTGTGCGGCGATGGACGGGTGCCCGGGCTCGTCGGCGCAGGCGAAGTGGGACCACACCCCGGTGACCCGGAGGACGCCCTCCGCCTCCGCCTCGCGAGCCGCCGCGACCAGCCCCGGCCACTCGGCCGGGGCGCAGCCGTTGCGGCCGAGTCCGGTGTCCACCTTCAGCTGCACCCGGGCCGTGCGGCCGGCCGCACGCGCGGCGGCGCGGATCTCCCGGAGCGCCCAGTGCCCGGAGGCGGTGACGTCGAGCTCCGCCTCGATCGCCTCGCGCCACGGCCCGCCGGGCGTCCACAGCCAGCACAGCACCCGCCCGGTGTCACCCGCCGCGCGCAGCGCGAGGGCCTCCTGCGGGGTCGCGGTGCCGAGCCAGGTCGCGCCGGCCTCACGTGCCGCCCGCGCCACCGGCACCGCGCCGTGGCCGTAGCCGTCGGCCTTGACCACGGCCATCAGGTCGGCGCCGCCGGCGGCGCGGGCACGCAGCGCCCGTACGTTGTCGCGAACGGCCCCGAGGTCGATCTCCGCCCAGACCCGGCCGCCGGTGGCCGGGTGCGGGCCCGGTGCGGCGGCGTCCACCGGCGCGGACACGGAAGGTGCCGCGCCGGTCGTCGGGAGGGTCGGGTTCTCGGGCTCGCTCATACGGCAATTCTCGCAGCACCGCGGCCCCGACCCGTCCGCCGCCACGGCCGGGCGACCGGGCTCCGCCCCCGGTGGGGGCGGCGCGGGGCCACGCGGCGGAGGGCTGGACGGTGGCCACGGGGCGCTCCCGGTCGGAGCGCCGCTCGCGGACGACCGGGTCGGGACCGGTGAGCCGCCGTCCGGGCGACCGGTGGGCGGCCCGGGCGACCGGGCTGCCGGTGGGCAGCAGCCCTGGTGGTCGGCACCTCGGCCGGGCGGCAGCTCGGTCCGTCGGGGCGGCGCGTGCTCGCCGCGCGCGGGGTGGTGGTGGCCCGTACGCTCGTCGGGAACTACGTGACGTCGTTGGACATGGCCGGCTGCTCGGTGAC
>NZ_JAAVJB010000243.1 GCF_012034385.1 Streptomyces spiramenti | reverse complement strand
CGCCACCGCCTGTGCGGGACGGGTCGACCGGCGCGCGGTGACGCGGCGCGCGGCGCTGCGCGTGGCGTTTGTGCGGGGTGGCCGACGGCGCGAGCGACGGCCCCCGGAGCGCCCCACCGTGCACCGAAGCGGTGCGACACGCCGCAGGACTGCGCCGCGCCGGACAAGAGCGTCCAGCGGCCCGCACCCCTACCGTGGGCAGGGAGCAGCCCCGCAGCATTCACTTACTCGGAAGGGCCGGTCCACGCGATGACCTCAGCGAACACCCCGAACGCGTTCTGGCTCGCCGGTCGGGAGGCGACCGGCGACCGGACACTCGACGTCACGTCTCCCTGGGACGGGCGCACCGTGGCACGCGTCAGCGTGCCGACCGCCGACCAGACGGAAGAGGCGGTCGCGGCGGCTGCCGCCGTCGCCCCCGAGTTCGCGGCGACCCCGGCCCACGTGAGGGCCGCCGCCCTCGACCACGTGGGCGCGCGCCTGACCGAACGGGCGGAGGAGGTCGCGCAGCTCATCTCCGCCGAGAACGGCAAACCACTGAAGTGGGCACGGGGCGAGGTGGGCCGCTGCCGTTCCGTCTTCCGCTGGGCGGCCGACGAGGCCCGCAGGTTCAACAGCGGCACGGCCCAGCGGCTGGACACGGACGCCGGGGGCGAGGGGCGTCTCGCGCTTACCCGCCGCGTGCCCCGCGGCGCCGTCCTGGGGATCGCGCCCTTCAACTTCCCGCTGAACCTGTGCGCCCACAAGGTGGCCCCGGCGATCGCCGTCGGTGCGCCCATCATCCTCAAGCCGGCACCGGCGACGCCGCTCTCCGCGCTCCTCCTCGGAGAGCTGCTGGCGGAGACGGACCTGCCGGCCGGGTCCTGGAGCGTCCTCACTGTCCCGAACGAGGAGATGCCGGCCCTGGTCCAGGACGAGCGGCTGCCGATCATCTCCTTCACGGGGTCCGCCGGGGTCGGCTGGTCCATTCTCGACAGCGTTCCCCGTAAGCGGGTCACGCTCGAACTCGGCGGCAACGGGGCGGCCGTCGTACTGGGCGACTACTCCACCGACGCGGACCTCGACCACGCCGCGCAGCGGATCGCCGCGTTCTCGAACTACCAGGGCGGACAGTCCTGCATCTCCGTGCAGCGCGCCGTGGTGGACGACTCCGTCTACGACCGCTTTCTGCCCCGGCTGATCGAGGCGGTGAACGCGCAGGTCACCGGCGACCCGACCGACCCGGCGACGGATGTGGGCCCCCTGGTCAGCGAGGACGCGGCCCGTCGCGTGGAGTCCTGGGTCGACGAGGCCGCCGCCGCGGGCGCGAAGATCCTGACCGGTGGAACGAGGGACGGCGCGAGCTACGCGCCCACGGTCCTGGAGAACGTCCCGGCGGACACGAACCTGGGCCGTGAGGAGGTCTTCGGGCCGGTGATGACCGTGATCAGGGCCGATGACGAGGACCACGCGTTCGCCATCGCCAACGACTCGGTCTACGGGCTGCAGGCGGGAGTCTTCACCCGTGACGTGCAGGCGGCCTTCCGCGCCCACCGTGCCCTGGAGGTGGGGGGCGTCATCATCGGGGACGTGCCGTCCTACCGGGCCGACCAGATGCCCTACGGCGGCGTCAAGCAGTCCGGCGTCGGGCGCGAGGGTGTCCAGTTCGCCATGGAGGACTACACCTACGAGCGCGTCATGGTCCTCACCGGCCTGGACCTGTAGCCGGTCGGCAGCCGCACGGCGCGCGCCGGCCCGCGCCGTGCGGCCCCGGGCCGCAGCCCCGCCCCCGCCCGGCCGGTGCTCGCGGGGCTGGCCCGAGCGCGGCCCCGGGCCGGGCCGGGTCTTGAGCCCGGACACAATGGGGGCATGACAGCATCCGCCGCGCCCGTCGCGGATCCGCACCTCCGTTTCGCCCCGCCCGCCGAGCACCCCCGTGACATCGTGATCCTCGGCTCCACCGGTTCCATCGGGACCCAGGCCGTCGACGTCGTCCTGCGGAATCCCGACCGGTTCCGGGTCACCGCGCTGTCGGCGGCCGGCGGCCGTGTCGGGTTGCTCGCCGAGCAGGCGCACCTTCTCCGTGTGACCACCGTCGGCGTGGCCGATCCGACGCGGGTCGCGGAGCTGCGGGCGGCGCTCCGCGAGCGGTACGGCGCGGCGGAGCCCCTTCCGGAGATCCTCGCCGGGCCCGACGCCGCGACCCAGGTCGCGGGGCTGCCCTGCCACACGGTGCTGAACGGCATCACCGGGTCCATCGGGCTCGCCCCGACGATCGCCGCCCTGTCGGCCGGCAGCGTGCTCGCGCTGGCCAACAAGGAATCGCTGATCGTGGGGGGCCCGCTGGTCACCGCCCTTGCGGCGCCCGGCCAGATCGTCCCGGTCGACTCCGAGCACTCGGCGCTGTTCCAGGCGCTGCTCGGCGGGGTGCGGCGTGAGGTGTCGCGGCTGGTGGTCACCGCCAGCGGGGGGCCCTTCCGGGGGCGGACCCGCGCGCAACTGGCGGAGGTCACGCCCGAGGAGGCGCTGGCCCACCCGACGTGGAGCATGGGGCCGGTCATCACGATCAACTCCGCGACCCTGGTCAACAAAGGGCTGGAGGTGATCGAGGCCCACCTGCTGTACGCGATTCCCTTCGAGCGCATCGAGGTCGTGGTGCACCCGCAGTCCTACGTGCACTCGATGGTCGAGTTCACCGACGGTTCGACGCTCGCCCAGGCGGGGCCCCCCGACATGCGCGGCCCCATCGCCCTCGGCATCGGCTGGCCGGAACGGGTTCCGGGCGCCGCCCCGTCGTGCGACTGGACGCGCGCCCACACCTGGGAGTTCTTCCCGCTCGACACCGACGCCTTCCCGGCGGTGCCCCTCGCCTGCCATGTGGGTAGTCTCGGCGGCGTCGCCCCTGCGGTCTACAACGCGGCGAACGAGGAGTGCGTCGCCGCGTTCCTCACCGGCGGGCTGCCGTTCACCGGCATTGTCGACACCGTCGCACGGGTCGTCTCGGAGCAGGGGGACGACGCGGCCGGAACTTCGCTGACCGTCGCGGACGTCCTGGAGGCGGAGACCCGTGCACGTCACCGTGCACGGGAACTGACCGGTACCGCCGGCACAGCGGGTGCCGTGAGCGGCGGCGCGTCGGGCGCCGTGCGCAAGGGCTAGAGGGAGACCCGTGACCACCTTGATGTTCATCCTCGGGATCGTCATCTTCGTTCTCGGGCTGCTCTTCTCGATCGCCTGGCACGAGTTGGGCCATCTCAGCACCGCGAAGATGTTCGGCATCCGCGTGCCGCAGTACATGGTCGGGTTCGGGCCGACGCTGTGGTCGCGCCGGAAGGGCGAGACCGAGTACGGGATCAAGGCGATCCCCCTGGGCGGGTACATCCGCATGATCGGGATGTTCCCCCCGGGCGACGACGGTCGGGTGCGGCAGCGCTCCACCTCGCCGTTCCGCGGCATGATCGAGGACGCCCGCGCGGCGGCCTACGAGGAGCTGCAGCCCGGGGACGAGAAGCGGCTCTTCTACACGCGCAAGCCGTGGAAGCGCATCATCGTCATGTTCGCCGGGCCCGCGATGAACCTCATCCTCGCGGTCTTCATCTTCCTCGGCGTGCTCATGGCCTTTGGTATCCCCACCTCGACGACGACCGTCGCCACCGTCCAGGAGTGCGTGGTCGCCCAGAGCGAGGAGCGCGACGAGTGCCGTTCGGGAGACCCCGAGGCGCCCGCCAACGCTGCCGGGATGCTCCCGGGGGACACCATCCTGGCGTTCAACGGCGAGCCGGTGACCGACTGGGGCACGCTCCAGCAGGACATCCGGGCGACCGTCGGCCCCGCGGACATCACCGTGGAGCGCGACGGCACACCGCTGGAGCTGCGGGTCGATCTCATCGAGAACCAGGTCGCCGAGCTCGACGACAACGGCGAGTGGGTCGAGGGCAACTACGTCACGACGGGCTTCCTCGGCATCTCCCCGGCCTCCGGGATCGTCAAGCAGGACTTCCCGGAAGCCGTGGACCGCATGGGCGACATCATGGTCACCGGCTTCGAGGCGTTGCTGGCGGTCCCGTCGAAGGTCCCCGGGTTGTGGGACGCGGCATGGGGCGTCGGCGAACGCGACCAGGACTCCCCGATGGGGGTCGTAGGGGCGGCGAGAGTCGGGGGCGAGATCTTCACGCTCGACATCCCCGCCAGCCAGCAGGTGGCGACGGCGCTCTTCCTCGTCGCGGGGTTCAACCTCTCACTCTTCCTCTTCAACATGCTGCCGCTGCTGCCGCTGGACGGCGGCCACATCGCGGGGGCCGGGTGGGAGTCCGCGCGCCGCAAGGGCGCCAAGCTGCTCCGCAGGCCCGATCCCGGCCCGTTCGATGTCGCACGGATGATGCCGGTCGCCTACGTCGTCGCCGCGGTGTTCATCTGTTTCACGCTGCTCGTACTCGCCGCGGATATCGTCACACCGGTCCGCTTGGCGGGCTAGCGCCGTCGGTGCCGTAGTCTCGTTGTCCGGAGCCCGGCCGAACCGGGGACCTAAGAGCCATACCGTGGGGTTGCACAGACCGATGACTGCCATTTCGCTCGGAATGCCGTCCGTACCGCTGAAGCTCGCCGAGCGCAGGGTCAGCCGCAAGCTGCAGGTCGGCACCGTCGCCGTCGGCGGTGACGCCCCGGTCTCCGTCCAGTCGATGACCACGACCCGCACCTCGGACATCGGTGCGACGCTGCAGCAGATCGCCGAACTGACGGCCTCCGGCTGCCAGATCGTGCGGGTGGCGTGCCCGACCCAGGACGACGCCGACGCCCTGCCGGTCATCGCGCGCAAGTCGCAGATTCCGGTCATCGCCGACATCCACTTCCAGCCGAAGTACGTCTTCGCGGCCATCGACGCCGGTTGCGCCGCGGTACGGGTCAACCCCGGCAACATCAAGCAGTTCGACGACCGTGTCAAGGACATCGCCAAGGCGGCCTCCGACGCCGGGACCCCCATCCGCATCGGCGTCAACGCCGGTTCGCTGGACCGTCGACTGCTCGCGAAGTACGGCAAGGCGACGCCCGAGGCGCTGGTGGAGTCGGCGCTCTGGGAGTGCTCCCTCTTCGAGGAGCACGGCTTCCGCGACATCAAGATCTCCGTCAAGCACAACGACCCCGTCGTCATGGTCAACGCCTACCGGCAGCTGGCCGCGCAGTGCGACTACCCGCTGCACCTCGGGGTCACCGAGGCCGGGCCCGCGTTCCAGGGGACCATCAAGTCGGCGGTCGCCTTCGGCGCGCTCCTCTCCGAGGGCATCGGCGACACCATCCGCGTCTCCCTCTCGGCTCCGCCGGTGGAGGAGATCAAGGTCGGCAACCAGATCCTGGAGTCCCTCGGCCTGCGGGAGCGCGGCCTGGAGATCGTCTCCTGCCCCTCGTGCGGGCGTGCGCAGGTCGACGTGTACAAGCTCGCCGAAGAGGTCACGGCCGGCCTCACCGGCATGGAGGTCCCGCTGCGGGTCGCGGTGATGGGGTGTGTCGTCAATGGCCCCGGCGAAGCGCGCGAGGCCGACCTCGGTGTCGCCTCCGGCAACGGCAAGGGGCAGATCTTCGTCAAGGGCGAGGTCATCAAGACCGTGCCCGAGTCCAAGATCGTGGAGACGCTGATCGAGGAGGCGATGAAGATCGCCGAGCAGATGGAGAAGGACGGCGTCACCTCCGGCGAGCCGCAGGTGGCCGTGGCCGGCTGACGTCGCCGATCGCCTGCCCGCACCGCCGTGAGACGGGCCGGGCAGGTGCCACGACCCCGCGGGGGCCGTAGGACAACAGTGTGGGGCGCGTTCCATCGGGAGCGCGCCCCACGCTATTGCGTGCGCTGCTCCCCACGCTCCGGGGCGCGTGGCCGCCGGCACCCGGCAGAGGCCCACCACCGGCACCCGTCCCAGCAGAACCCGCGCGGCGCTGGCGCCGGGAGCTCGCCCCGCCGGCTGGTCACGGCTCCGTGCCATCGCTGCTCCCGCGAGCGCGCGAGCCACCGACCCGCCCCATGCGATGCCCCGGAGCCGCCCGGTCACCGCCGTGCCCCTCCGAGACAGCGACGCACGCGCAGCCGCGACGCCGGATGGCCGGGCGACGACCCCCGGAGCGTCTGCACAGGTAAAGTGCCGTGCACGGCTTCGCGCCACGGCCCACCGTCCCCACCCTCGACCGGCAAGGCATCGACCCCGTGCTGACGACACCCGCCGTCCGTCTTCTGGACTCCCGCGAGCTCACCGCCGTCCTGGAGGTACTGGCTCGCGACCCCGTCGCGAACGCGTTCGTCACCGCCCGTGTACTGGACTCCCGCCTCGACCCGCGGCGACTGGGCGGCGAGATGTGGGGCTGGTACCACCAGGGGGAGCTCGCGGCGCTCTGCTTCGCCGGAGCCAACCTCGTCCCGGTGGGCGCGGGCCCCGCCGCGCTCCGCGCCTTCGCCGAGCGAGCCCTGGCACAGGGAAGGCGCTGCTCCTCGATCGTCGGCCCGGCGGACCAGGTCGAGGAGCTGTGGGGATACCTGGAGCGACCGTGGGGTCCGCCACGGCTCGTGCGGTCCTGGCAGCCGCTGATGGTCATCGACAGCCCGCCCGCCGGTGTCACCGCGGACCCCAGGGTCCGCCGGGTCCGTCGCGGTGAGATGGAGGTGGTGATGCCGGCCTGCGTCGCCATGTTCACCGAGGAGGTGGGCGTCTCGCCCCTCTCGGCCGTGGACGGCGGCCTTGCCTACCAGTCGCGCGTCGCGGAGACGGTGGGGGAGGGCCGCTGCTTCGCACGGATGGAGAACGGCAGAGTCGTGTTCAAGGCCGAGATCGGCGCCGTCACCCCGGCCGTGTGCCAGCTGCAGGGTGTCTGGACGGCTCCTGACCGTCGAGGCCGCGGTCTGGCCACGGCGGGACTGGCACAGGTCATCCGGCACGCGTTGGAGGAGGCCGCTCCGGTGGTCAGCCTGTACGTGAACGACTTCAACGAGCCGGCCCTCGCCACCTACCGGCGCCTCGGCTTCCGCGAGGTCGGGGCGTTGCGCAGCATCATGTTCTGAGAGCGCGCCCGCGGGTGGGTCCGCCGCGCGTCGGCCCCGGCGCGACTCGCACAGTGGTGCGCCGGGCGGCGGTGCCAGTGGTACTCGCACCGCCCGCCGGGCCGGGTGCACGGGGCGGCCCCGTGCACCCGGCC
>NZ_JAAVJB010000242.1 GCF_012034385.1 Streptomyces spiramenti | reverse complement strand
TCGCCGTGGGCGATCAGGTTCTCCCGGTGCAGGGCGGCGCCGCACAGCGCCCGGCGCCGCACTCCGCCCCGACCGGCCCGCAGCAGGGCGGTGGCCACCGGCAGGAGCCGCAGCAGGCTCCGCCGCCCATGGCCACCGGCGGAGTCCCGCAGGTGCAGCCGCGGTGGGACGCGGTGCTGGAGGCGGTGAAGAAGCGCCGCCGCTTCAGCTGGATCCTGCTCAGCCAGAACGCCCGGATCAGCGGCGAGGACGGCTCCACCCTCCGCGTCGGCTTCGCCACGGTCGGGGCGCGCGACAGCTTCGTCAACAGCAACAGCGACGATCCGCTGCGTGAGGCGCTGGGGGAGGTGCTGGGAACCCCGTGGAAGGTCGAGGCCGTGGTCGAGGGCGGCGGCGGTGCCGCCCCGGCCGGGCCCGGTGGCGGCGGCTCGTACGGTGGCGGCCCGCAGGGGTTCACCCCGTCGCCTCCCGCCGCGCCCCCCACGGCGCCCGCGCCGCAGGCGCCGCAGCCGGGGGGCCGTCCCGGCGGGCCTCCCGCTGATGGCGGCGGTCAGGGCCCCCACAACGGCGGCCCGGCCCACGGCGGGCAGTCCCACGGCGGGCAGTCCCACGGCGGCGGTCAGGGTGCCCCGAACGGCGGGCGCCAGGGCGCGCAGGGCGGGCACGGCGGTCCCGCCGGCGGTCAGGGTCAGAGCGCCGGCCACGCCCCCTCCGGCGGTGGTGCCGCGACGGGGATGTCCGGTCGGCCGTCCTCGCCCCCGGTCGCCATCGAGGACGACATGCCGGCGTACGACGACGCCGACCTGGACGAGAAGGCCCTCTCCGGCCCCGAGCTGATCATCGACGGCCTCGGCGCCACGATCATCGAACAGGTCCAGAACGACTACTAGTGACCCGAGCCCGGGGTTTCCCGCCCACTGCCGACGAATCGCCGAAGCGGGCCACCGGCTCCCGGTGCGTGCCCAGCCCCCAGGCCCCGCCGGGCGGGTCGTACCACCGTCAAAAGGACATCGGGGAGTGCTCGGCGACGGCAGACCGTAGGCTCAAGGGGTACGTGCTTTTCATCGACTCCCAGGAGCGGCCGTGTTTCCCGGTGGTGGGGCGGACATGCAGCAGTTGCTGCAGCAGGCCCAGAAGATGCAGCAGGACCTCGCGCAGGCGCAGCAGGAGCTCGCGGAGACCCCCGTCGAGGGCTCTGCGGGCAACGGCCTGGTCAAGGCGGTGGTGACCGGCGCGGGAGAGCTGAAGGCGCTGGAGATCGACCCCAGGGCGGTGGATCCCGACGACACCGAGACCCTCGCCGACCTGGTGGTGGCCGCGGTGCGCGCCGCCAACGACAACGCCCAGCAGCTCCAGCAGGCCAAGCTCGGTCCGCTGGCCCAGGGCATGGGTGGCGGCGGCATCCCCGGCCTGCCCTTCTGACCGGCACGCCCCCGGCCGCCGGGGGCGTCGCGGTGGTGGGGCGGACGGGACGACGGGTGACCCGCGTGGGTGACAGTCACGTGGTAGCGGTGGAGCGGCCGGACAACTAGCCTCAAACCCACCGACGTTCAAGGGAAGAACAGGGAAGGCATCCGTGTACGAAGGCGTGGTCCAGGACCTCATCGACGAACTGGGCAGGTTGCCCGGCGTCGGTCCCAAGAGCGCGCAGCGGATCGCCTTCCACATCCTCCAGGCCGACCCGGTGGACGTGCGCCGGCTCGCGCAGACGCTGAACGAGGTCAAGGCGAAGGTCCGGTTCTGCTCGGTGTGCGGCAACGTCGCACAGGATGAGCAGTGCCGGGTCTGCCGCGATCCCCGACGTGACGCGACGGTCATCTGCGTGGTCGAGGAGTCCAAGGACGTGGTGGCCATCGAACGCACCCGGGAGTTCCGGGGGCGCTACCACGTGCTGGGCGGTGCGATCAGCCCGATCGACGGCATCGGCCCGGAGGATCTCCGGGTCAAGGAACTCCTCGCGCGCCTTGCCGACGGCACGGTGACCGAGCTGATCCTTGCCACCGATCCCAATCTGGAGGGCGAGGCCACGGCCACGTACCTGGCCCGGATGGTCGGCTCGTTCGGCCTGAAGGTCACCCGCCTGGCCAGCGGGTTGCCCGTCGGGGGAGACCTGGAATATGCCGACGAGGTCACGCTGGGGCGTGCCTTCGAGGGGAGGCGACTACTCGATGTCTGATGCCACCACCGCACCCAACGCACTCACCGCCACCGAGCTCCTGAACGTGACGGGCGGGCCCGCGCCCGCCGCCGTCCTGGAGGGTTCCGCGGGGTTCGCCGCGGCGACCGCCGCGACTTCCGCCGTCGAGGGCCCGGACGCCTTCGCCGTCCAGATCGCCGACCAGATCGAGAGCTTCATCATCGCCGTCGCGGAGATCGCCAAGGGCGACGACCCCGACAGCGCCGTGCCGCACCTGCTGCTCCAGATCTCGCAGCTGCTCCTTGCCGGCGGGCGCCTCGGCGCCCACGAGGACGTGGTCCCCGAGGAGCGCTACGAGCCGGACACCGGGCCCGAGCCGGACATGGACGGGCTGCGCGACGGCCTGGCCCGGCTGCTGGAACCGGTGGACGTCTACTCCGAGGTCTTCGACCCGTACGTGCCGCGGGCGATGCCCGTCGCCTGCCGGATCTCCGACGACCTTGCCGACGTCGTCACGGACCTGCGGCACGGCATGGCGCACTACCGGGCCGGGCGCGTCGGTGAGGCGCTGTGGTGGTGGCAGTTCTCCTACCTCTCCAACTGGGGCCCCACCGCCGGTGCCGCGTTGCGCGCGGTGCAGTCGCTGGTGGCGCATGTCCGCCTGGACACGCCGCTCGCCGAGCTGGACGGGCTCGACACGGACACCGAGGTGGAGGACGGCGACCTGGAGCGCCAGGCGGGTCGGGTGATGGCGGTGGAGATCGCCGCGCCGCTCGGGCTGCGCCCCGACCCGGCCTGACGACCCGGCCGCCCCCTCTCGGCAGCACGACCGCGCCGCCCGCTCGACCCCGGTAGGGGCAGCGGGTCGGCGCGGTCGGCCGTTTCCGCTCGACGCCGGAGGCCGGGCGGGCGGCGCCGGGCCGGACTCCCTGCCTCGCGGACACGCTCCACGGCCACCGCCCGTCACCGCGCACCGGCCGCCCGTCACGCCGCCCGCAGCCTCGGGCGCCACGTGCGGCGCGGCTCCGTGCGCCCCGGTGGTGCTGCCGACGGGCCGGCGGTTGCGCCCGTACGCGGTGCATGTGAAGGTGCCGTGCGCGGATGTAATGCGCCCTTACGAGTGGTTTCGCCGCTGTGAGCTGTCGCACGTTCGGTGTGTCGCCTGGTGGGACGGGCAGGGGTGACCCCGGAGCGGGCACACCGTCTCATGATGTGGCGGCGAAATGGGCGAAAGGTGTCCGCTCGGTAAGCTGAGCCGGCCGGTGTCCCCCGCGAGGGGGCCCGGAGAGCGAGACTGATTCGAGGAGCGAGCACACGTGGGCCTTGTCGTGCAGAAGTACGGCGGCTCCTCCGTTGCCGATGCCGAAGGCATCAAGCGCGTTGCCAAGCGAATCGTCGACACCAAGAAGGGCGGCCATCAGGTCGTCGTCGTGGTGTCAGCGATGGGTGACACAACGGACGAGCTGATCGACCTCGCCAAGGAGGTGTCGCCGGTCGCGTCGGGGCGCGAGTTCGACATGCTGCTGACCGCCGGTGAGCGCATCTCCATGTCCCTGCTGGCCATGGCCATCAAGTCCCTCGGGCACGAGGCGCAGTCCTTCACGGGCAGCCAGGCAGGTGTGATCACGGACTCCGTGCACAACAAGGCGCGGATCATCGACGTCACCCCGGGCCGTATCAAGAGCTCGGTCGACGACGGGAACATCGCGATCGTCGCGGGCTTCCAGGGCGTCTCCCAGAAGCGCAAGGACATCACCACGCTGGGCCGCGGCGGTTCCGACACCACCGCCGTCGCGCTCGCCGCCGCCCTCGACGCCGAGGTCTGCGAGATCTACACCGACGTGGACGGCGTCTTCACCGCCGACCCGCGGGTCGTGCCGAAGGCACGCAAGATCGACTGGATCTCGGCCGGCGAGATGCTGGAGCTGGCCAGCTCCGGCTCCAAGGTGCTGCTGCACCGCTGTGTCGAGTACGCACGCCGCTATCAGATCCCGATCCATGTGCGGTCGTCCTTCTCCGGACTGCAGGGCACCTGGGTCAGCAACGAACCGCGAGGGAACCAGCCGATGGAGCAGGCGCTCATCTCCGGTGTCGCGCACGACACCTCCGAGGCGAAGATCACGATCGTCGGGGTCCCCGACAAGCCGGGCGAGGCCGCGGCGATCTTCCGCGTCGTCGCCGACGCCGAGATCAACATCGACATGGTGGTGCAGAACGTCTCCGCCGCGGCGACGGGCCTCACCGACATCTCCTTCACCCTGCCGAAGACGGACGGCCCCACGGCCATCGGCGCGCTGGAGAAGCGGAAGGGCGCGATCGGCTTCGAGTCTCTGCGCTACGACGACCAGATCGCCAAGATCTCCCTGGTCGGCGCAGGGATGAAGACCAACCCGGGTGTGACGGCCACCTTCTTCGAGGCGCTGTCGAACGCCGGGGTCAACATCGAGCTGATCTCCACCTCGGAGATCCGCATCTCGGTGGTCACCCGGGAGGCGGACGTCAACGAGGCGGTCCGCGTCGTGCACACCGCGTTCGGACTGGACTCCGAGAGCGACGAGGCCGTCGTCTACGGCGGCACCGGCCGCTGAGTCACGCCCCGCGCATCGCGGGCGGCGTGCAGTCGCCCGTCTCCGGCCGCGCCCCGGCCCGCTCCGGCGGGCGGGACGCGAACCGCGCGCACCGCACCGGCCGGTTGCCACCCCGTAGCCACGGGGAGGCGACCGGCCGTCGGCGTCTCAGGGCGGCCCCCCCCGTGCCGCGCCCGCGCCGCCCGCGCCTGCCCGCGCCGCGCTTGGTCGCGTCGCCCGGTGCCGCGGCAGGCGCCGTCCGTCACAGCGGCTGCGCGTCCACGGAGAGGTAGGCGCGGCGCAGCCGGTCGAGCACGGGGTGCCCGGTGTCGAACGACACGTCGTCCACGGCGGCGAGCGGCCGGACCCCCACGCCCGCGTTGGTGGCGAACGCAGCTGTCATCTGCGGGAGTTGCTCCACGCCGACCGTCGTCCCGCCGCACCCCGGGTCCGTCCGTCGCAGCAGCTCGGAGGTCACCCCGGGCAGCGACTCACCGCACGGCCACACGACGGAGTCGTCCCGGACGAAGCCGACGTTCCAGGTCGCGCCCTCGGTCACGTGCCCCTCCGGATCGACGAACAACACGTCGTCCCAGCCGTCGAGTTGCGCGGACCGGCGAGCGTGCAGAGTGCCGAGGAGCGAGATGTGCTTCACCGTCGGCAGGTCGCGCAGGTGCCGGGTCGTCCGGACCCGCAGCGGTGCCGGGTGCGAGGCGGGTGCAGGCCGGACCGTCACCAGCACGCGGGGTTCGGCCTCGGTGGCCGGACGGACGATGTCGAGCTCCGGATCGAAGAGGGTCACCCGGACCATGACGTCCCCGTCGGGAACGGCACCGGCACCGGCACCGGCGTCGGTCACCGCCGCGCCGTGGTGCCGGGCGACGGCCCGGCGAACGTACCGCCGGATCCGGTCGGTGTCCGGCTCTGTCCCGAACAGCGCACGGGAGTCGCGGACCAGTCGTGCCAGGTGGAGGTCGAGCCCGCGCACCCGGCAGCCGTCGACGACGCGCATCGTCGTGAAGTGCCCGTAGCCGGTGAGGGCGGGGGCCAGCAGTGCCTCGCCCCTCACGGGGTGGCCGTCCAGCTCGGCGACGGGACGTCGGGGAGGTTGTGCCATACGGACAGGATCTCAGCGGAGTGGCAGCCCCGGGCGGGCGGCACCACGCGGCCCGCATCGAGGGCCGGGGACGCGGCGGGCCCAGCGGCACAGCGGTCACCGCCTGACCGGTTGTCCGGGAGTTGCCGCTCTTATCTCCGATGCTGCTCAACTGTGAACGTTCCGTGATCAACTCACCGCCTCGGCCGGGTTGATCGAGCCCACCACGCGGGGGAGGATTGACGCCCCCGCGGCGCGAACGGCGTGCCGGCGGTGGCGTTGACGGCGCCGGGCAGAGCCCACGCGCCCGGTGCGCGCCCCGCGGATCGGGCCCTGGACGGAGACGGGCGGTGCGGATGAGGGCGGTGTGCCCGGCGGCGAGAAACCTGTGCGCGCCGTACAACCAACGCGGGGGAGCGCGTGTCCAACAAGCGTGGCAGAGGTACTGGAATTCACCGCACCCGTGCACCGGTCGACCGCCCTCCCGCGTCCCGTTGCGGGGTTCCCGGTGATCGCCCCGATACCCGCTCACGAGGCGGCGCCCGTCCGGATAGCCACCGAGGACACGGACGCCTCCATGGTTGAGGGCACGTCCGTCGACCAGCTGACCGAGACCTACCAGCAGCACTACCGCTCGCTCCTCGGCCTCGCGGCCCTCCTCCTCGACGACACCGCCTCCTGCGAGGACGTCGTCCAGGAGGCGTTCATCCGGGTCCACTCCGCCCGCAGCCGGGTCCGCGACCCCGAGAAGACCCTCGCCTACCTCCGCCAGACGGTCGTCAACCTCTCCCGCTCGACGCTGCGCCGCCGCATCCTCGGCGTGAAGCTCCTGTCGAAGCCCATGCCGGACATGGCCAGCGCCGAGGAAGGCGCCTACGACAAGCTGGAACGCGCCGATCTCATCAAGGCGATGCGCAACCTCCAGCGCCGCCAGCGCGAGGTCCTGGTGCTGCGCTACTTCGCCGACATGTCGGAGGCGGAGGTCGCCGACTCGCTCGGCATATCGACCGGCTCGGTGAAGGCGTACGGCTCCCGGGGCATCGCCGCGCTGCGGGTCGCGATGGAGGCGCAGCAGTGAGCGGCGGCCCGGCGCGGGAACCGCGGCACGGGGGCCGGGAGGACGCGGCCCCGGCCGTTCCCACGGAGGCCGCGTCCCCGGGCGGCACGGAGGGTACCGACCCGACGGACGAGGCGGTGGGCGCCGCCGACGGCGCACCTGTACCGGATATGACCACGGCCGCCAGCCGGTCGTCCCAGGAACCCGCGCGGCCCGAGGCCGCCGCCGCGGACGGCCAGGCCGGCACCGCCGCCACCGCTGCCGCGGACGGCCACGCGCGGCCCGAGGCCGCCACGGACGGGGCTCCCGTCGCCGCCCCCGCTCCCGCCCGGTCGCCCTTCGACGCGTTGCTCGCAGATCTCGCCGGCCCGGTCGCCGGCCCACCGCCCACCGGTGAGGCCGAGGGGGTGCCGACCGAGTCGTCGGCA
>NZ_JAAVJB010000241.1 GCF_012034385.1 Streptomyces spiramenti | reverse complement strand
GCGCTGGCCCTGCTGTGGCTGGTGCCGCACGGCCCGCTGCTGGCGGGGTGCGCGCTGCTCCCCGTCGCCGCGGTCGCGGGGAGACGGGCGGAGCGCGGCGGCGCCGCACGCGCCGCGGAGACCGCGGCGCTGGCCGAGGAGCGGGCCGAGAGGCTGCGCGTCGTCTACGAGGCGCTCGTGCCGTACTTCGCCGCTCCCGAGGGATGCGCCGCGGACACCGCCTACACCTACGGCGGCTCCTTCGAGGACGTCATCCGCGACCCCGGCTTCGAGGGGGACCGCATCACGACCCTCTGCCTGCGGTACCCCGCCCACTTCCCCGACGGCGACGCGGAGGCACGCGCCCGGGTCGAGGAGGTGCTCACCGCCAAGACGGGCCGCGAACGCGAACTGCGGCTGTGCTGGGACCGCGAGCACAACCGGCTGCGCCTGGAGGTGCTCCCGCCGCTCCCCGACGGTGTGTGCGCCCAGCGGTTCGTCACCGGCCCCGGCGAGGCGGTCCTGGGGTTCACCGACGCCGACGCCGTCGACCGCACCGTCCCCGTCACCTCCGGCGAGGCGGACGCGGACGTGACCGACGCCGCGCCCGTGGTCTGGCGGACCGGCGCCCGGGCTCCCGCCGCGCATCTGCTGGCGACCGGCCGCCCCGGCTCCGGAACCACCTCGCTGCTGCGCTCCCTCGCGCTCCAGGCACTGAACGACGGCGACGTCCTGCTGGTGGACGGCAGCGGGGCCGGTGAGTTCGCCTGCTTCGCCGGTCGGCGCGGGGTGCTCACGGTGGAGTCCTCCCCCACCGGCGCGGCCGCCGCCCTGGAGTGGGCGACGGTCGAGACCGAACGCCGGCTGGCCGAGCTGGCACTGGCGCGCCGGACCGCCGTGGCAGACCATCCCTGCCCGCTGCGACCGCTGTGGATCGTGGTGGACCGCCCCGCCCTCCTCGCCCACCGGGCCCGGACGGCGGGAACCCGCGACCCCCAGGAACTGCTGGAGGTGCCACTGCGCCACGGGCGGGCCGCCGAGGTGACGGTGGTCGTGGCCGAGCAGTTGGACGGCCTGGCTTCTCTGGGCCCCGCCCTCACCGGCTGCACCGAGGCGCGCGTCGTGCTCGGGCCGGTACCCGGCGCGCTCCTGCACGAGCTGCTGGGCGGGGTGCCGACCTCCACACCGCCCCCGGGGGCGGCACCGGGCCGCGGCTACGCCCGGCCCGCCCCGGGCGTCCTGCTGCGGCTCCAGGCCCCGGCGGCGCCCGACCCCTACGACGACACCACCGACGAACGGCAGCGGCGGGCGGTCCTGGCCCTGCTGCCCGAGCGGCCAGGCGAGTCGGCGGACGAGGCGGACGACGAGGTCGGGGACGGCACGGTCGCCGGCGGCATCGTCGGCGGCGGGCGGGGAGCCGCCCACGCGTGACCTGCGCCGCCACGTGACCTGCGCGGACCGGTGGTCGGGGGCCGGGCGCCCGGGTCGGGCGCCGAGGGCCCGGTTCAGACGACCCAGCCGCCCGGCACCTGGCTCGCCCCCGCGCCGCCCCGGAGCAGCGCGGCGGCATCGGCGAGCCGGGCCACCGCTTCCGCGGCGAGCGGACCCGGCAGGGTGAAGGGCAGCCGGAGGTACCCCTCGAAGGCACCGTCGAGGCCGAAACGGGTGCCCGCCGGCACCCGGACGCCGCGGCGCTCGGCGAGGTCGGCGAGCCGGCTGCTGGAGAGCCCTCCGGCGCGGGCCCACAGCGTGAGTCCGCCGGCCGGGACGGCGAACTCCCAGTCGGGCAGCCGGGCGCGCAGGGCGGCGACAAGGGCGTCGCGGTTGGCGGTCACCTGGCCCCGCCGCAGTGTCACGGCGGCGTCCCAGCCGTCCCCGTTCATCAGCCGGGCGACCGCCAGCTGCTCGAACACCGGGCTGCCCAGGTCGACGTAGGCACGAGCCGCGACCAGGCTGCGCACGGTGTCGGGCGCCGCGCGCACCCAGCCGATCCGCAGCCCCGCCCAGAAGGTCTTGCTGGCCGACCCGATGGTCAGCACGGTCGAGCCCCCCGGGTCGAAGGCGCAGACCGGGCGGATCGGATCGGCGCCGGGGCGCAGGTCCAGGTCGCGCATGGTGTCGTCCACGACGAGAAGCGTGCCGGCGGCGCGTGCCGCGGCCACCAGCTCGCGCCGCTGGTCCTCCTGGGCGAGGGCCCCGGTGGGGTTGTGGAAGTCGGCGGCGACGTAGGCGAAGCGCGGCGCGGCGTCCCGCAGGACGCGGCGCCAGGCGGGAAGGTCCCAACCGCTGAGCCCCTCCCCCATCGCCACCGGGACCAGGCGGGTGCCGGTGTCCCGCATCAGTTGCAGGACGTTGGCATAGGACGGGTGCTCCACGGCCACCCGCTCGCCCCGGCCGGCGAGCAGGCGCCGCACGGCCGCGACCCCGCCCATCGCACCGGTGGTCACCATGATCTGCTCCGGCATGGTGGGCACGCCGGCGGCGCTGTAGCGCTCCGCCAGGGCCCGCCGCAGGGCGGGCAGCCCCGCGGGGAAGTCGCCGTGCGTCGCGGTGGTGGTGCGCAGGTCGGGGAGCGCGTCCTCGAAGGCGCGGGAGAGCAGGGGTTCGGGCGCGGGCAGCGCCGCGTACCCGAGGTCGATCACGGAGGCGTCGGTGTCCGGCGGCAGCGGGTCCAGCCCGCCGGACGGCGGGGCGTGGCCCTCGGGGACCGCTGTCCAGCTGCCCGCGCCCCTGCGCGACTCCAGGAACCCGTCGGCCCGCAGCGCCTCGAAGGCGGCGGCGACGGTGGTGCGGCTGACGGCGAGCGCGGCGGCGAGCTCCCGCTCGGCCGGGAGCCGGGCGGCGACCGGGATCCGGCCCTCCAGCACGAGGTAGCGCAGCCCGTCCGCGAGGACGCGGTAGGCCGGGCGGCGACGGTCGCCGGGTGCGGCGGGCGTCCCGCCGCCGAGCAACCGCCTCAGCTCCGCGGCGCCGACGGTGGAGGTCCAGGTGGTCATGATGGCGGTCCACTCCCTCGCGACCGGCCCCGAGGCGTGCCGACACCGGCCATGCTGCCAGAGTCCCGCAGGCCGGGCGGCCCGACGGGTCCTCCGGCGGCCCGCGGGAGGGGCGCGACGGGAGGACGGCGCGACGCGACCGGGAGCGGTGTGATTTCACAGCGGGGCCACCGGGCGGCTACAGTAGGCGGTTGATCCCCGTCCAACGGCCGACTTCGCGCGCAGTTCCCCTGCGGACACCGGGTGACGTCACAGCCGAGATGTGACGAACCGGGCGCGGGCGGGTAGGAGCATGACGGCGGCGAGACGGGGCGACCACCCCGCGACGGGAATCTTCCCCGCCGACCGGACGTTGACGGGATGACGACGACAGCCACACCTGTCATGTGGGCGACCAGCCCGGGAGGCACGATTCATGAGTGAGCGAGCTCTGCGCGGCACGCGACTCGTGGTGACCAGCTACGAGACTGACCGCGGTATCGACCTGGCTCCCCGCCAGGCGGTGGAGTACGCATGCGAGCGGGGGCATCGGTTCGAGATGCCCTTCTCCGTGGAGGCCGAGATCCCCTCGGAGTGGGAGTGCAAGGTCTGCGGCGTCCAGGCGCTGCTGGTGGACGGTGACGGGCCGGAGGAGAAGAAGGCCAAGCCCGCTCGGACCCACTGGGACATGCTGATGGAGCGGCGTACCCGTGAGGAGCTGGAGGAGGTGCTGGCCGAGCGGCTGGCCGTCCTGCGCTCGGGTGCGATGAACATCGCGGTGCACCCGCGGGACAGCAGGAAGTCCGCCTGAGGCGCACCACCGGTACGACACGGCCGGGCGCTGGGCCGTCCGGGTGGCAGGACCGCGCCCGCGGCCTCGACGCGACCGGCGCTTGACCTCAAGCGCGCTTGAGGTAGCAGGGTTGCGGCCATGACCGTGACAGCGCACGACCCGTCCCCCACTCCGCCGAACGGCACCCCGGCTGCGCCGTTCGGGTACGACGACCTGCCCGCCCTGACCGCGCGGATGACGGGCGCCGACAAGCACACGCCCTCGTCGGATTCGCTGACGGACGCGCTCTGGGTGCTCTACGACCAGGTCCTGCGGGTGGACCCGGCCCGCCCCGACGCCGAGGACCGGGACCGGTTCCTGCTCTCCCGGGGCCACGGCCCGATGTCCTACTACGCCGTGCTGGCCGCGAAGGGCTTCATCGACCCCGGAGTGCTCGACGGCTTCGGCACCTTCGACTCGCCCCTGGGCCACCACCCCGACCGGACGCTCGTCCCCGGCGTGGAGATCAGCAGCGGCTCCCTCGGCCACGGGCTGCCCCTCGGGGTCGGCACCGCCCTGGGGCTGCGCGCCCGCGGCCTGCACGCGCCCCGGGTGTGGGTCATGGTCGGCGACGCCGAACTCGACGAGGGCAGCAACCACGAGGCGCTGGAGTTCGCCGGAGCGTACGGACTGGACTCGCTGCACCTGGTGGTGGTCGACAACGCCTCGACGACGTGGGGTGACTCCCGCAGCCGGGCGGAGCGGATCGCCGCCGCCGGCTGGTCGCTGGCGGAGGCGGACGGCCGGGACCACGCCGACCTCCGGCGCGCCTGTGCCCTCCCCCACCCCGGCCGGCCGCACGCGGTGGTGGCCCGGGTCGAGCCCAAGCACCCCCGCTGAACGGGGGCCGCACGGGCGTCGTCGGTTCGGCCCCGCCACGGCGGCCCACCGACCGGAACGCCCCGCGAACTGCCCGACACACCACGGACCGCACCCCGAGGAGCCCTCATGCCCGCCCCCGCTGCCGCCCCCTCCCCCGTCGAGGCCGCACCTCCGTCGGCCGAGTCGATGCGCGACCGGTTCGTCCGCGTCGCCTCCGACCTCCTCGACAGCGACGAGCGCACCGCCGTGGTGCTCGCCGTCATCACCGCCGCGGCGTTCGAGGACGCCGCCCGACGGCACCCGCACCGGGTGATCGACGTGGGGATCCGGGAGCAGCTACTGGTCGGCGCGGGCGCGGGCCTGGCGCTGGCCGGCATGCGACCGATCGTCCACACCTTCGCCTCGTTCCTGGTGGAGCGCCCCTTCGAGCAGCTGAAGCTGGACTTCCAGCACCAGGGGGTCGGCGGGGTACTGGTGAGCGCCAACGCCTCCTACGACTGGCCGCAGGGCGGTTTCACCCACATGTCGCCGGGCGACGTCGCGCTGCTGGACACGCTGGACGGCTGGAACGTCCACGTCCCGGGGCACCCGGAGGAGGCCGAGGCCCTGTTGCGGCGCGCCGTCGCCGGGGAGGGCCGGGAGTACGTCCGGCTGTCGGAGCAGGCCAACCGGGCCCCGCTGCCGGTGGCGGACGGGCGGCTGCTGACACTGCGGGAGGGCGGTCCGGACGCCCCGGTGGTGATCGCGGTGGGACCGATGCTCGATCCGACCGCCGCGGCGGTCGCGGAGCTGCACGCCACCCTCCTGTACGCCGCCACGGTCCGGCCGTTCGACGCGGCCGGACTGCGCGCGGCGGTCGGCCCCCGTGCGACGGCGGACGTGGTGCTGGTCGAGCCGTACCTCGCGGGGACCTCGACCGCGCGGGTCGCCGAGGCGCTGCACGACGTGCCGCACCGTGTGCTCGCGCTGGGGGTGCCCCGCGCGGAGCTGCGGCGGTACGGCACCCGCCAGGAGCACGACCGCGCCCACGGGCTGGACGCCGCCGGGCTGCGGCAGCGGATCGGCGCCTTCACCCCCGGGGCGAGGGGCTGAGAGCGACCGGCCCCGGGGGGGCACGGCCCGGGGGCACGCGGAGCCACCGGGCCGGTCGCTCTCAGGGGCGGGGAGGATCGCCCGGGGTCTCCCCATCGGGCCGGTGCGGGTCCGGCGGGGCGTCGGGTCCGTGCCGCGGGTCGTCGTCGTCCAGTACCTCGCCCTGGACGACCTTTCCGTCGGGGCGCTGCATCCGCAGCCGCGCGTCGGCCGCGCGTGCCTCCTGGTAGGCGCTGCCCAGCGGGCCGGCGCGGCTCACGAGGAGGCCGCTGAGCCCGCTGCGCACCAGTGCCGCCGTGGGCGGGAAGATCAGCAGCAGGCCGAGGACGTCGGAGATCAGCCCGGGGACCATCAGCAGGATGCCGCCGACGGCCGACAGGCCGTTACCGGGCCGGGAGTCCGCCCGGTCCAGCCGGCGCCCCTGCTGGGCGGCCTGCACCGCCTCGTTCAGGTTGCGCAGCGCCCGGCGTCCGGCCCGGCGCAGCACCAGGGAGCCGGCGACGAACCCGGCGAGCAGGACGAGGACGACGGTGAGGCCGCCGGCCGTGCGTCCCAGCAGCAGGAGCAGCCAGATCTCGGCGATCACCCACACCACCGTCAGCAACGGCAGCAGGCTGCGTACACGCCGGCGTGAGGGGGTCTCGTCCGAGCGACGTCCGCCGGAGGGACGGCCGGGACCGATGGGAGGCGGGGAACCGGTGGTCATGACTCAAGTGTGCCTTCGTCCGGTGAAACTGCGGAAGCGGGAGGCGACGCCCCAGGCGGTGACCCGCCACAGGGCCTCGGTGACGATGGCGCGGCTCATCTTGCTGTCGCCGTGCGCCCGTTCCACGAAGGTGATCGGGACCTCGACGACCCGGTGGCCCGCGCGCGCCGCGCGGTGCAGCAGGTCCACCTGGAAGCAGTACCCCTGGGAGGCGACACCCGCCAGCAGGTCGGGGGCGAGGACGTGGGCCCGCAGGGCGCGGAAGCCGCCGGTGGCGTCGCGGACCGGCAGGTCCAGCAGCGCGCGGGAGTAGCCGCTGCCGCCGCGCGAGAGCAACTGCCGGTAGCGCGGCCAGTGGACTATCCGCCCGCCGGGGACCCAGCGCGACCCGATGACCAGGTCGGCGCCGCGCAGCGCGGTCAGCAGCCGGGGCAGCTGCTCCGGCTGGTGGGAGCCGTCCCCGTCCATCTCGACCAGCACGGGGTACCCCCGCTCCAGCCCCCAGCGGAAGCCGTCGAGGTAGGCGGCGCCGAGGCCCTCCTTGGCGGGTCGGTGCAGGACGTGCACGGCGTCGTCGGCGGCGGCGAGCCGGTCCGCGACGGCGCCGGTGCCGTCCGGGCTGTTGTCGTCGGCGACCAGGACGTCGGCGTGCGGCACGGCGGCGCGCAGTCGGGCGACCAGGGGCGGCAGGCTGGCGGCCTCGTTGTACGTGGGGATGACGACGAGCACCGGGCCGTCGGCGCGCTCGCGCGGTGGGGGTGCGGGGGTCACGCGGGTCGGTCCCCCGCCTCCTGCTTCGCACGCGCCGGCTCGGCCCCGGGGACCGGCCGGTCCTCCGCCGGCGAGGCGCCGGACTCCTGCGGGTGCTCCTCGCCGGTGGCCGCGGGGGTTCCGACGGGCGAGGTGCGCGGGTCCGCCCCGGAGCGGGGCGCACCCGCCGGGCCGTCGGACCC
>NZ_JAAVJB010000240.1 GCF_012034385.1 Streptomyces spiramenti | reverse complement strand
ACCGCAGCCCGAGGCCGCGCCCGCAGCGGCTCGCCCGCGCCGCCGCGCGGTGCGACGGGCGTCCGCCCCGGTCGGCTCGCCCGACGCCTCCGGGGAGGTCGAGGTGCTCGTCGTCGAGACGGCCGCTCCGGCCCCCGCGGTGAGCGACGCGACCGAGCAGGACACGGTGACGGAGGAGGTCGCCGCGCCGGCGAAGAAGGCCACGCGCAAGACCGCCGAGAAGAAGGCCACCGCGAAGAAGGCACCCGCCAAGAAGGCCGCGGCGAAGAAGGCCACCGCCAAGAAGGCGACCGCCGAGAAGACCGCCGAGAAGACCGCCGAGAAGAAGACGGCGGCCAAGAAGGCACCGGCGAAGAAGGCACCGGCGAAGAAGGTCGCGGAGAAGAAGACCGCCGAGAAGAAGACGGCGGTTAAGAAGGCACCGGCGAAGAAGGCCGCCGCAGCCGCCGAGTCGGCCCCCGCGGCCGACTGACGCGCCGGCGGTCCCGGCAGGCACGACGGTGGCCCGGCAGTGACGTTCGCGTCACCGCCGGGCCACCGGCCTCTTCCCCCGCCGCGCGGGACGGAGGGCCGCGCCACCGCGGCGGCTGTTCCCGCCGCCCAGCGGCGCCGGGGAGGATTTGACCAGCTCCCGACCGCCTCCGTATGGTTGACAGTCGGTGTGTCGAGTCAACTTCACACCGCGCTCCCGAGCATCCTTCCTCCCGCTGGCCGGGAGAGGGCGGGCTCAGCCCTTCGCACCGGTGCTCTTCCCGGCGCGAGCGGTCCGTCTGGCATCGGGGGCTCCGTTTCGAATGAGAGAGAGTCTGCGCGTGTACGCGATCGTGCGCACCGGCGGTCGGCAGCAGAAGGTTGCCGTCGACGACGTCATTGAGGTCGACCGTCTTGCGACCAAGGAGGTCGGCGACACCGTCGAGCTCTCCACCATCCTCATCGTTGATGGCGACGCCGTCACCAGCGACCCGTGGGTGCTCGCCGGCGTGAAGGTCCAGGCCGAGGTCCTCGACCACCACAAGGGCGAGAAGATCCGGATCCAGAAGTACAAGAACAAGACCGGCTACAAGAAGCGGATCGGTCACCGTCAGCTGCACACCCAGCTGAAGATCACCGGCATCCCCGCCCCGGCCGCGAAGTAAGGGACTGAGTAGAGATGGCACACAAGAAGGGCGCATCGTCCACTCGGAACGGGCGCGACTCCAACCCGCAGTTCCTGGGCGTCAAGCGCTTCGGCGGCCAGGTCGTCAACGCCGGCGAGATCATCGTCCGCCAGCGTGGCACCCACTTCCACCCGGGCACCGGCGTGGGGCGCGGTGGCGACGACACCCTGTTCGCCCTCCAGCCGGGCGCGGTGCAGTTCGGCCGCAGCCGTGACCGCAAGGTCGTCAACATCGTTCCGGTCGAGGGCTGATCCGGCCCCAGGCCGGCTCGTCCCACCGGGGACGTCTCACGAGGGCGGATGCGTCGAGCGCATCCGCCCTCGTCGTTGCCCGGCGTCCGCCGTCCCGGAGCGGGCGCCGAGGTGGTACCGCCCCGGTGGCGGGCCACCGGCAGCACAGCACCACCAGCACGACCAGCACCACCAGTACCACCAGCACTGTTCCGCCGTGTCCCGTCGTCCAGTTCAACCGCCGTGCGACCAGGGACCTTCACAGCCCGGAGGCCCACCATGACCACCTTCGTCGACCGCGTCGAACTGCACGTCGCCGCGGGCAACGGGGGCCACGGCTGCGCCTCCGTGCACCGCGAGAAGTTCAAGCCGCTCGGCGGCCCCGACGGCGGCAACGGCGGCCGGGGCGGTGACGTGGTGCTCCAGGTCAGCCGGGAGGTCACCACGCTGCTGGAGTACCACCACGGCCCCCACCGCAAGGCGACCAACGGCCGCCCCGGCGAGGGGGACAACCGGACGGGCAAGGACGGCACGGACCTGGTGCTGCCGGTGCCCGACGGCACCGTCGTGCTGGACGGGGCGGGGAACGTGATCGCCGACCTCGTCGGCGAGGGCACCGCCTACGTCGCCGCACGCGGCGGACGCGGCGGACTCGGCAACGCCGCCCTGGCGTCCGCCCGTCGCAAGGCACCCGGATTCGCCCTGCTGGGCGAGCCCGGTGACGACGGTGACATCGTCCTGGAGCTGAAGACCGTCGCCGACGTCGCGCTCGTCGGCTATCCCAGCGCGGGCAAGTCCTCGCTGATCTCGGTGCTCTCCGCCGCGCGGCCCAAGATCGCGGACTACCCGTTCACCACCCTGGTGCCCAACCTGGGCGTGATCACCGCAGGTGAGACGGTGTACACCATGGCCGATGTCCCCGGTCTGATCCCCGGTGCGTCGGAGGGCAAGGGCCTGGGGCTGGAGTTCCTGCGGCATGTCGAGCGGTGCGCGGTGCTGGTGCACGTCCTGGACTGCGCCACCCTGGAGTCCGACCGTGACCCGGTGAGCGACCTCGACGTGATCGAGGCCGAACTCGCCGCGTACGGCGGCCTCCAGGACCGGCCGCGCGTCGTGGCACTCAACAAGACCGACATCCCCGACGGTCAGGACCTCGCCGACATCATCCGCCCGGACCTGGAGGCTCGGGGCTACCGGGTGTTCGAGGTGTCGGCCATCTCCCGCAAGGGGCTGCGCGAGCTGTCCTTCGCGGTGGCGGAGCTGGTCGCCACGGCCCGCGCCGCGGTACCGGTCGAGGAGGCCACCCGGGTCATCATCCGGCCGAAGGCCGTGGACGAGTCCGGGTTCACCGTCGTCGCCGAGGGCGAGGCGATGTTCCGCGTCCGCGGTGAGAAGCCCGAACGCTGGGTCAGGCAGACCGACTTCAACAACGACGAAGCCGTCGGATATCTCGCGGACCGGCTCAACCGGCTCGGTGTCGAGAAGGAACTGCTGCGATTGGGGGCCCGTGAGGGCGACGGCGTCGCGATCGGCCCCGAGGAGAACGCGGTCGTCTTCGACTGGGAACCGACCGTCACCGCCGGTGCGGAGATGCTCGGGCGGCGCGGGGAGGACCACCGGATGGAGGCACCCCGACCTGCGGCGCAGCGCAGGCGCGACCGCGACGCCGAGCGCGACGACGTCGACCGGGACTACCGGGAGTTCGACCCCTTCGGCGAGTGAGGCGACCGCGGTCGGCCGCCGCGGCGCGCAGGCGCCCGGCGTCCGCTCCCGGGAAGTGAACCGGGGCGCTCGGCACGGTCCGGGGAGCGGCGGGACGGGACCTGAGCGGACCCCGTGTCCGTCGCGTGCCCGCCGCCCCGGTGCGACGCGGCAGGGGGCGTGCTGCGTCCTGCCGCGCGCTGGTCGGTGCTGTCGACCCACCCCGGCGGCGGCGCCCGCAGCTCACGGCGCGCCCCCGAGGAGCGCTTCTCCGCACCGCCGGGGCCCCACCGCGCAGTCGGGCGTGCCCGTAGCGGGGCGAGGCGCCTGGTGACGACCCGTCGGGGAGGCCCGTCCCCGCGCGCGGGAACGGGTGCGACCGATGCGGCCGGCCGGTGCCGTGGGTGACGCCCGGGGCCGCCGCCCCGAAGAGCGACGGGGTGTGTCGCGCCACACCGACGGGACGTCACAAAGGCATAACGCTTGGCAACGATCGCCTTCGTTGGCGAGTCACTGTTGTGCGGGCGTTAATCTTCTTCACGGCAGGCGTTCGTATCACAGTCACATCGGCGGGAGCGGGATTTGTCCATCCAGAGCAGTGCGGCGCGTCCTCGGACCACGGCGGTCGTACTGGCCGGGGGAACGGGTCAGCGGGTGGGGCTGTCCATACCCAAGCAGCTCATCAAGATCGCCGGTAAAGCGGTCATCGAGCACACGCTGGCGGTCTTCGAGAAGGCCGACGACATCGACGACGTCATCGTCCTGATGACCCCCGGCTACACGGCCGAGATCGAGAAGATCGTCGCCAAGGGCGGCCTGCGGAAGGTCAGCCGCGTCATCGAGGGCGGCGCGACCCGCAACGAGACCACCGAACGCGCCATCGCCGCGCTGAGCGAGGGACTCGCGGAGGGCGAGGAGCGACACGTCCTCTTCCACGACGCGGTCCGCCCGCTGCTCTCCCAGCGGGTCATCAGCGACTGCGTCGCGTCGCTCGACCGCCACCAGGCGGTGGACGTCGCGATCCCGTCCGCCGACACCATCATCGTCACCCGCACCCACGGCGAGGACGGCGAGTTCATCACCGACGTCCCCGACCGCTCGCGGCTGCGGCGGGGCCAGACCCCGCAGGCGTTCCACCTCTCCACCATCCGCCGGGCCTACGAGGTGGCCGCCGGCGACCCCAACTTCCAGGCCACGGACGACTGCTCGGTGGTTCTCAAGTACCTGCCGGACGTGCCGATCCACGTCGTCCAGGGCGACGAGTGGAACATGAAGGTCACCCAGCCCGTCGACGTCTACATAGCCGACAAGCTGTATCAGTTGGCCTCCACCGCCGCCCCCGCCCAGTCCGACGAGGCCGCCTACCGCGAGCTGTTGACGGGCACCACCATGGTGGTCTTCGGCGGCTCCTACGGCATCGGCAAGGACATAGCCGAACTGGCCGAGGGCTACGGCGCCACGGTCTACGCCCTGGGACGGTCCACCACCGGCACCCACGTCGAGAACCCGGACCACGTCGCGCAGGCACTGGAGCGGGCCTACGCCGAGACCGGCCGCATCGACCACGTCGTCAACACCGCCGGCGTCCTGCGCATCGGACGCCTCGCCGAGACCGACCCGGACGTCATCGAGGAAGCCCTCCGCGTCAACTACCTGGCCCCGGTCCACATGGCCCGCGCCGCGCACAAGTACCTCGCGGAGACCGGCGGCCAGCTGCTGCTCTACACCTCCAGCAGCTACACCCGGGGCCGCGCCGAGTACAGCCTGTACTCCTCCAGCAAGGCCGCCATGGTCAACCTCACGCAGGCGCTCGCCGACGAGTGGGCCGGCGACGACATCCGCGTCAACTGCGTCAACCCCGAGCGGACCGCGACCCCGATGCGGACCAAGGCGTTCGGTCAGGAACCCGCCGGCAGCCTGCTCTCCTCCGAGGCGGTCGCCCGCACCTCGCTGGACGTGCTGCTCTCCACCCTGACCGGCCACGTCATCGACGTGCGCCAGCAGGACCCGACCGCCGACGCCTCCACCGCCGGCAGCTTCGACCTCGCCCTGGCCGCCTCCCTGGACGTGGGGGCCGTCGGTGAGTGACCGCGACGCGAACAACGGCTCCCCGCAGCCCACGGTCGAGTCGCCGAGCGACGAACGCTCCACGCTCACGAGGCTGATCGACCGCTACGGACGCCTGCCCCTGGTGACCTCGCTCGCCTTCGGCGTCAGCGCCGTCCTGCTGGCCGTAGCCGCCATCAGCGACAACCCCACGCTGTTCTTCGCCGCCTGGGTCGTCAACTACGTCACCGACTGGCACCTGCGGCTGCGTGGGCGCGTCGCCAACGCGGTGCTCCGCCGGTTCGGGTTCGGCGACCGGCTCCGCGAGTTCAACCGCCTGATGCTGCTGGTGCTGCTCGCGGTCGTCAACGAGATGTCCGGCGTCACCGTCTTCGCGCTGCTGGTCACCCTGTACTTCAGCGCCAACGGCAGCCACGCGCCGCTGATCGGCTACCGCAACAAGCGGCGCAACGTGCCCGTCGCCGTCCTCAACATGGACATGAGCGAGCTGAAGGTGCCGGCCGCGCCCGACTCCGCGAAGTGGCGCCAGCGCGGTCTCACCCGCGTCCCCGGCCCCGAGATCCTCATCGCCGGCTCCGCCGCCGCGGTCCTCGCCGGCTTCGGCGTCGGCTGGCTCGCCGCGACCGGGGCCGCGGCGCTGCTGTCACTGGTCGCCGCCGCCCAACTCGCCCTGTACTCCACGCAGAACCGGCGCATTCCCGAGGCACCCGAGATCATCGAGGTCGTCAACCGCCGGCTCGCCGAGTACCGGCCCGAGGTCGCGCTCTACTTCACCTTCGCCGCCACCGGCCAGGACTTCATGTACCAGGTCAACATGTGGATCGACACGTTGGAGAAGCTCGACCGCCGGGCGATCATCATCCTGCGCGAGACCGCCGCGATGACCCAGCTCGACCGCACCCGGCTCCCCGTCGTCTGCACCCGGAAGGCCGACGACCTCGCCCTGCTCGACCTCGCCGACCTGCGCGTCGTGCTCTACCCCGGCAACGCCGGCAAGAATGTGCACATGCTGCAGAAGGCCGAGGCGCAGCACGTCTTCATCGGCCACGGCGACAGCGACAAGCTCGCCAGCAGCAACCGCGTCAGCCGGGTCTTCGACGAGATATGGGTGGCGGGCCAGGGCGGGCGCGACCGCTACCAGCGCGTGCGGCACGCGATCGACCCCGACAGCCTGGTGACCGTCGGCCGCCCGCAGCTCTCCGAGGTGCTGCCCGCCCCCGCCGAGCGCACCCCGGGCCCGCTGACGGTGCTCTACGGGCCCACCTGGGAGGGCTGGACCGACGAGGCCTGCCACACGTCCCTGCTCCCCATGGGCGAGAAGATCATCGGTGGCCTGTTGGCGCGCGACGACGTCCGCGTCATCTACAAGCCCCACCCCCTCACCGGCAAGCGGTCCCCCGAGGTGGAGCGGATCGACGGCCTGGTCCGCCAGATGCTGCTGCGCGACAACGAACGCCGCGCCGCACGCCGGGACCCCGAGCACGTCGCCGCCACCGACCGGCGCCTGGCGGAGATCGAGGCGCGCATCGCCGAGATCTCCGGCCGCTCCGAGGACGGCGACTGGCTCCAGTGGACCCGCGACGCCCGGTGGGAGTCGCGCGACGTGCGGGCCGACGTCGCCGAACTGCGCACCCAGTGGAGCGCCCTGTTCTGGGACGAGGCCTACCAGGCCGGACGCCACCTCGTGGTGACCGACCGCCTGCCCTCGCTGTACGACTGCTTCAACCACTCCGACCTGCTGATCAGCGACATGTCGAGCGTCATCTCCGACTTCGTCGCGAGCTGCAAGCCGTACGTGGTGACCAACGCGCACGACGAGGACCCCGAGCAGTACCGCCTGCTCAACCCGACGGCGGGCGCCGCCTACCTGCTGGGCAGTGACTGCGCCGAGCTGAACTCGATCCTGGAGACGGTCACCGCCACCACGGACGACGCGCTCGCGCAGCACCGTGTCGAGCTGAAGCGGTATCTGCTCGGCCCGGACGAGCCGTCCGCCATGGCCCAGTTCAACACCGCGGTGGAGGCCCTCCACGCCCGAGGCCTCAGGGCGTTCCCGCTCGGCACGAGCGCCGAGCCCGTCCCCGCGGCCCCGGCCTACTCGCGGCAGACCGCCGGGACCGTCCCGGCGCAGGCCGGGGCGCGCGTCTCCGGGCTCGCCTGACCGGGTCACGCACCACCCCCGCACCGCCGTGGCCCCCACCGAGAGGTGGGGGCC